>NZ_CM129662.1:1913217-2232086 GCF_052978205.1 Rhodanobacter sp. UC4452_H20
CCGCTTTCTCGAGCACAGCCGCGTGTACTGGTTCGCCAACGACGGCTGCGCCGAGATCTACGGCTCCTCGGCCGACTGGATGGAGCGCAATCTGCTGCGCCGGGTCGAGGCATGCTTCCCGATACGCGACCCGCGCATCGCGGCGCGTGTCTTCCGCGAGACGCTGCAGAACTACCTGGACGACAACGTGCAGGCCTGGCTGCTGGACGCCGATGGGCACTATCGCCGCGCCACGCCGGGCGACGCACCGGCGCATGCGGCGCAGGGCTGGCTGCTGGACCGGTACAAGACCTGACGCCTCGGCGGACGCGCGCGCAGCGTCATCGCCATCATCCGCGCAAAAAAAAGAAACGGCGGGCATCCTGGCCCGCCGCTCTCCATCCCTGGGTGGAACTCCCTCACGATAACCGTTTGCCCCGCCGCGCCGCCGCGGACTGCCGCGGCGGCACGGGGTTCAGAAGCGCACTTCGCCGAACACGCCGATCTCGTTGGTCTTCACGTTGCGCACGTGCGGCGGTACCGGCGTGCTGACGGACTTGTCGGCCTTCTCGTGCTTCCACACGCCGGCCAGCTTGAAGCCCTTGGTCACCTGGTACTCGACGCCGGCGTTGTAGTAGACGTTCTTGTTGGCGCCATCCAGCGTCTTGCTGAGCTTGGCGTTGTCGTAGCGGGCGAACAGGCTCACGTCGTCGGCCACCGCCACGCTGCCCCACAGCGAGTAACCGTCGGCCTTGTCGGTGGCCGTGGTGAGCACGTTGTTCCAGTTCTTCGCCGTGAAGTACTCGGCGCCGAGACGGAACGCGTCGCTGGCATAGGCGACCATGATGTCGCCGCGCTCGGCCGTGTTCACGGCGTTGACGTTCTCGGTCTCCTGGCCGCGATGGCCGCGGTAGCCGCCGATCGCCACCACCATGTTCTCGAACGGCACGAAGCCGAGGCGGCCCTCGACATCCACGCCCTTGCTGCGGCCCGGATTCTTGTAGCCGTTGCCGTTGACCACCGACACCGCGTAGTTGAACGACTTGCCGGCGCCCAGCTCGCCACCCAGGTGCAGGCCCCAGTCCGCCGAGTTGCCGTACTTCAGGCGGTCGGTGATGGTGTTCTCGACGTAGCGGAAACCGTAGTACTGCTCGGCGAACGGAATCCACGGCATGTCGGTCGAACCGATGCGCAGCACCGCCGCGTCGTCGAACTTGCCCTGCACGTAGGCCTTCTTGACGAACAGGCTGGTCTGGCCGTCGCTGCTGGAATAGTTGAAATCGGTGGTCAGGTTCATCGACCAGATGTCGTTGAACTTGTGGTCGACGCCGAGGTAGAAGCGCTTGACGTCCATGCCGATGCCGGACTTGTCGGTCTTGCCGCTGTCGCTGTCCTTCTGGTCGATGTTGGTGAAGTCGAAGTACATGCGGCCGGACAACTTGGTGTTGTTGACCAGCTTCTCCAGCGACTCGAGTTTCTTGTCGCTGGCGGTGGTCACCGCCGTCGCCTTCTCCACCGCCTGGCCGGTGCTGACGTTGATGTCGGACTGCGCATCGGTGCGCTGTTCCAGTTCGTTCACCTTGGCCTGCAGTGCGGCGAGCTGGGCCTTCAGCGACTCGACCTCGGCGCTGGTGGTCGCCGACGTCCGGTTCTGCGGCGCGGCCGCGGCCGTGAAGCTGGCAACCCCGAGGCCGGCGGCAATCGCCACCGCAATCAGTTTGGAACGCATGTCTTTCTCCGCAAGTGGGTGGGAAATCGCTGGGTCGCCGCCCGAACCGGAGGGGCCTGGCCGGCGATTGGTTAAAAGTTTGCAGACGGACTTTTACGGCTGGATGCCACTGACATGACAGATTCGAGACACTCCCGCGCGCGGCCCGCCGGCACTGTCGCAGGGGCTGTCATCTTGCTGCAACATTCATTTCATTCAATGGCAACACGAAAAGCCTGAAATGGCGGGGTCGCATCCGACCCTACTCGAAAGGAGCTTCCATGTTGACCCTCCGCAAACTGCCAGTCCGGCTCGCCGCCGTCGCCACGTTCGCCGTGACCTCGACCTTCGGCGTGGCCGCCCACGCCACCGACATCACCGGCGCCGGTTCCAGCTTCGTCTACCCGGTCATGTCCAAGTGGTCGGCCGCGTATGCCGAGAAGACCGGCAACCGCCTCAACTACCAGTCGATCGGTTCCGGCGCCGGCATCGCGCAGATCAAGGAAGGCACCATCGACTTCGGCGCCTCCGACGCGCCGATGAAGGCCGAGGACCTGAAGAAGTACGGCCTGGGCCAGTTCCCGATCGTGGTCGGCGGCATCGTGCCGGTGGTCAACATCGCCGGCGTGCAGACCGGCCAGATCAAGCTGGACGGCGCCACCCTGGCCGACATCTTCCTGGGCAAGATCAGGAACTGGAACGATCCGAAGATCGCCGCGCTGAACGCGGGCCTGGCCCTGCCGGCCGGCAAGATCACCGTGGTGCATCGCTCGGACGGTTCGGGCACCTCGTTCAACTTCACCAACTACCTGTCCAAGGTCAGCCCGGAGTGGGCCGGCAAGGTCAAGTTCGGCACCGCCGTGGAATGGCCGACCGGCGTGGGCGGCAAGGGCAACGAGGGCGTGTCGCAGTACGTGCGCCAGATCAAGGGCTCGATCGGCTACGTCGAATACGCCTACGCGGTGAAGAACAAGATCAGCTGGGTGAACATGAAGAACGCCGCCGGCAACGTGATTGCGCCGGAAGCGGAGAGCTTCGCGGCCGCCGCAGCTACCGCCGACTGGGCCAGCGCCAAGGACTTCAACCTGATCATGACCAACGCGCCGGGCGCCAAGGCGTGGCCGATCACCGCCACCACCTGGATCATCATGTACAAGTCGCCGAAGAACGCGGGCAACAGCAAGGTCGCCTTCGACTTCTTCAAGTACGCGCTGGAGCATGGCCAGCAAGCCGCCAGCGAACTCGACTACGTGCCGCTGCCGGCGTCGCTTGTCAGCCAGATCGAGGCGTACTGGACGTCCGAGTTCAAGCATTGATGGCTTGATCGAAGCCGCCGCCCGCCCCGTTCGCCCCGAGCGCGTGGCGCAGGGTCGGAGCCGAAGGAGACTGCCCTTCGGCTCCGCTGCGCTACGCTCGGGGCGAACGGGGTTTGTTCAATCACAAGCCGGTCACCGAGTCCCGCATGACGACAGCCATCACCACCGACATCCTGGAACAGCGCAGCCGCCGTGACGCCCGTCACGAGCGGCTGTTCCGCTGGCTGTTGAAGGCCTGCGCGCTGCTGGTGCTGGCATCCCTGCTCGGCGCCGCCGCGGCCACCCTGTGGGGCGGGCGCGACGCGTTCGCCACCTTCGGCTGGCACTTCCTGGTCAGCTCCGAATGGGACCCGGGCAACGAGGTCTACGGTGCCCTGGTGCCGGTGTACGGCACCCTGGCCACCTCCTTCATCGCCTTGCTGATCGCCGTGCCGGTGAGTTTCGGCATCGCGGTCTATCTCTCCGAAGTGGCGCCGGCCTGGCTGCGCACGCCGGTGGCCTCGGCCATCGAACTGCTGGCCGGCATCCCCTCGATCATCTACGGCATGTGGGGGCTTTTCATCTTCGCCCCGTTCTTCGCCGAACACGTCAAGCCGTGGCTGACCAACAACCTCGGCAACCAGCCCGACGACGGCCAGCTGTCGTGGGTGGCCGAGCACGTGCCCTTCGTGGGCAAGCTGTTCGGCAGCAGCTATCCGTTCGGCGCCAGCATCCTGGTCGCCGGCATCGTGCTGGCGATCATGATCATCCCGTTCATCTCCTCGGTGATGCGCGAGGTGTTCCAGACCGTGCCGACGCGGCTGAAGGAATCGGCCTATGCGCTGGGTTCCAGCACCTGGGAGGTATCGTGGGACATCGTGCTGCCGTACACCCGCTCGGCGGTGATCGGCGGCATCTTCCTCGGCCTCGGCCGCGCGCTGGGCGAGACGATGGCGGTGACCTTCGTGCTGGGCAACGCGATGCAGCTGTCGGCCTCGCTGCTCGACCCCGGCACCTCGATTGCCTCGACCATCGCCAACCAGTTCAGCGAAGCCGCCGGCCTGCAGAAGTCCGCACTGATGGCGCTGGCCTTCCTGTTGTTCGTGGTCACCTTCATCGTGCTGCTGATCGCCCGCCTGATGCTGCGCCGCCTGGCGAGCAAGGAGGGTCGTTGATGAACGCGCTCTACCTGCGCCGGCGGATCACCAATGCGCTGGCCATGACCATGAGCATGCTGGCCACGCTGGTGGGGCTGGCCTTCCTCGCCTGGATTCTCTGGGAAACGCTGCGCCAGGGCATCAGCGCGCTGGACCTGAAGCTGTTCACGAAAATCACCGCCTACGGCGAGGACGGCGGCCTGCTGAACTCGATGGTCGGCAGCCTGGTGATCAACTTCATCGGCATCGGCATCGCCACGCCGATCGGCGTGCTGGCCGGCACCTGGCTGGCCGAGTACGCCAACCGCACGAAGCTGGGGGAGTCGATCCGCTTCCTCAACGACATCCTGCTGTCGGCGCCGTCGATCGTGATGGGCCTGTTCGTCTACACCATCATCGTGCTGCCCAGCACGGCGCTGACCCACGGCAACACCACCTTCTCCGGCTTCGCCGGCGGCGTGGCGCTGGCGCTGATCGCGTTGCCGGTGATCGTGCGCACCACCGACGAGATGTTGCGGCTGGTGCCCTCCACCTTGCGCGAAGCCGCGCTGTCGCTGGGCGTGCCGCAGTGGAAGCTGACCGTGCAGATCCTGATCCGCGCGGCGCGCTCGGGCATCATCACCGGCGTGCTGCTGGCGCTGGCGCGGATCAGCGGCGAGACCGCGCCGCTGCTGTTCACCGCGTTCGGCAACAACTACATGGCCATCAACCCGATGGAGAAGATGTCCAGCCTGCCGCAGATCATCTACCAGTACGCCAACGACCCGGGCGAATCGATGCACGCGCTGGCGTGGGCCGGCGCGTTCGTGATCACCATGTTCGTGCTGCTGCTGAGCCTGGCCTCGCGCCTGATCCTTTCCCGCACCAAGGTGTCCCATGACTGATCCCGCCCTCGCCGCCCGGCCGTTGCCGGTGGCGTCGCCCAAGTTCACCGTGCGCGACCTGCACTTCCACTACGGCGATTTCCATGCGCTGAAAGGCATCGACATGGATATCCCCGAGAAGCAGGTCACTGCGATCATCGGGCCGTCCGGTTGCGGCAAGTCCACCTTGCTGCGCATCTTCAACCGCATCTACGCCATCTATCCGAAGCTGCGGGCCACCGGCTCGATCCTGCTCGACGGCGAGAACATCCTCGACCCGCGCTATTCGATGAACCGCCTGCGCAGCAAGATCGGCATGGTGTTCCAGAAGCCGGTGCCGTTCCCGATGACGATCTTCGAGAACGTCGCCTACGGCATCCGCCACCACGAGAAGCTGTCCAGGTCCGACATGGAAGGCCGCGTCGAGCAGGCACTGCGAAGCTCGGCGCTGTGGGACGAGGTGAAGGACAAGCTCAAGCACAACGCGCTCGGCCTCTCCGGCGGCCAGCAGCAGCGCCTGTGCATCGCCCGCGCGATCGCGCTGAAACCCGAAGTGCTGTTGCTGGACGAACCCACCTCGGCGCTCGACCCGATCGCCACCGGCCGCATCGAGCAATTGGTGGAGGAACTGAAAAGCCAGTTCACCATCGTCATCGTCACCCACAACATGCAGCAGGCAGCCCGCGTCTCCGACCTCACCGCCTTCATGTACCTGGGCGAGCTGATCGAGTTCGACAAGACCGAGAAAATCTTCACCAAGCCGGACAAGAAGCAGACCGAGGATTACATCACCGGGCGATTCGGCTGATCGACTGAAAGCCCCTCTCCCCATGGGAGAGGGGTTGGGGTGAGGGTCCGGGCGAAGCGCGATGCTTCGCTCCGCCCCGCACCCTCATCCGCCCCTTCGGGGCACCTTCTCCCAAAGGCAGAAGGAACAAGCAGAGGCACATCATGAGCACTGGCACAGACCACATCATCAAGAGCTACGACACCGAACTGAGCCGGCTCACCGCCGAGATCGTGCGCATGGGCGAGTTGTCGGTGAAACAGCTGGAGGCGGCGATCGACGTGGTCGAGCGGCGCGACGAGCGCGCCGCCCAGCGCGTGGTCGACAACGACGACACGATCGACCAGATGGAGCACGACATCAGCCACGACGTGGTGCGTCTGCTGGCATTGCGCGCGCCGATGGCCGGCGACCTGCGCAACGTGTTCGCGGCGCTGCGCACGGCGGCCGACATCGAGCGCATCGGCGATTACGCCGCCAACGTGGCCAAACGCTCGATCCCCCTGTCGATGGTGGCCCCGGTGCAGCCGGCCAGGGGCCTGGAACACCTGGCGCGGCTGGCGGCCACCGGCGTGCGCGAGGTGCTCGCGGCCTACCAGGAGCGCGATGCCGAGCGCGCGCACGCGGTGTGGAAGAACGACACCGTGCTGGACGAGGCCTATACCGGCTACTTCCGCCAGCTGCTGACCTACATGATGGAAGACCCGCGCAACATCACCCCATGCACGCACCTGCTGTTCATGGCCAAGAACATCGAGCGCATCGGCGACCATGCCACCAACATCGCCGAGAACGTGTGGTTCCAGGTCACCGGCGAACCGCTGCAATCGCAGCGCAGGAAACTCGACCAGACCTCCAGCGCGGACTTCTCCGGGCTGGCCGGACCTGGAGACAAGCCCGCGCGCCCTTGATCAGCCGCGCGGCGGCGCCTTGGCGGTCGGCAACAGCAAGGTCACGCGCAGGCCGCCGCCCTCGCGGTTGGCCAGCAACACGCGCCCGCCGTGCGCCTCGGCGATCTCGCGCGCCAGCGCCAGGCCCAGGCCGGTGCCGGAGCGCTTGGTCGAATAGAACGGCAGCAGCGCCTGCGCCAGCACCGTTTCGCTCATGCCCGGGCCACGGTCGGCCACCTCCACGCGCATCTCGGCGCCGACATCGTGGATCGACAGCGTGACCTCGTCGTCCGGGCCGCCGGCTTCGTGCGCGTTCTTGATGAGGTTGATCAACACCTGCTCGACCTGCGCGGCGTCGAACCAGCCCGGCCGCTCCGGAACGGCCGAGGCCAGACGATAGCGGCAGTGCAGCGACAGGCCTTCCAGAAAGGCCGCCCACTCCACCGCGACCGGTCGCGGTGTCGGCAGCTTGGCGAAGCTGGCATAGCCGGCGATGAAGCCGTGCAGGTGGCGGGCACGTTCGCCGATGGTGGCGAACACGCTGGGCAGGCGATCGACGTCGCCGCGCCGCGCCAGCTCCGCGCCAGAGTGCGCCAGCGAGGAGATCGGCGCCAGCGAGTTGTTGAGCTCGTGGCTGATCACCCGGATCACCCGCTTCCAGGTCGCCACCTCCTGCCGCGAGAGCTCGCGCGTCATGCGCCGGAACGAATGCAGGCGATGCGGCCGCCCCTGCAGGCGGAACGCACGCTGCGACAGGTGGAAGGTTTCGTCGCTGCCGTCCATGTCCACCGTGAGCAGCGCATCCTCGCCGCTCTCCACCGCCTGGCGCAGCACCTGCGGCGCCTCTGCCAGCAGTTCGGCGAAATCCAGCCCGGCCAGGCTGCGCCCCTCATTGAACAGGTGCCTTGAGGCGATGTTGGCGTAGGCCACGCGGCCCGCGGCATCGGTGAGCACCAGCGCCACCGGCGTGTTCTGCACCACCGTGTCCAGCAGCAGCTCGCGTTGCGCCAGGTGCTGGCGCTGCTCACGCAAGGTGTGGCCCAGCTCGTTGTGCATGCGGATCAGCTTGCCCAGTTCGTCGCGGCGGTTGGCTGCGATGGAGAAGCTGAAATCACCGTCGCGATAACTGGCCACCGCGCCTTCCAGCGCCCGCAGCAGGCGGCTCACCGGGTCCAGCGCGCGCCCGGCCAGCCAGATCGCGGCCAGCATCAGCAACACCAGCCCCACGGCCAGTGCGATGTAGACATCCTGCGGCGGCGTCGCGGTGACCGCGGCCGATGCCGCCTCGCCGGCGCCGGCCGCGCCGCCATGCAACCACGCGAGCAGTTGCGGCAGTGGCCAGCGGGTGACGCCGACGAGGATCAGTGCGCCGACCACGCCGGCGGCGACCAGCAGCAGACTCAGCCGCGCGCGCAGCGAGTTCAGCAGTTGCCACATGGGGCGCCGCTCCGGCCGCTGCGCACGGCGGCAGGCACCGACCCCGGCCCGCGCGTCCACCGCATCAGCGGCATCCCGGCGCCCTCGGATGCATCGCGCAATCGAGTGGCGGCCGGCCGTTCTGCCACGGCCGCGACTTGCCCATCACGGCGGCCTTGTCGTTGGCCTGCGGCGGCGGCTCATAGGCGGGGCCCTGATGCTTCGCCTGCCTGAACTGGAACACGCCATGGGCGTCGTTGCCGGGCAGCACCGGTACGCTGCGGTAATTCGTCGAGCCGGCCGCCGGCGGTGCGGCATCCCAGCGATCGTCGCGGGAGTCGCTCTGCGGCGCGGCCGACTGCGCGGCCACGGCGCCGGCCAGCAACATCGCGCAAGGGATCAACAGACCTCGAAACTTCATCGCACACCTCCGCCTTCTCGATCGCGCATCTTTGTCCGCCGCACGCGCGGCGGCAAGCCCGCTCCGGTCAGCCCGAGGTGGCCAGCCCGTAGCGCTCCATCCGCCGATACAGCGCCTGGCGCGACAGGCCAAGCTGCTGCGCGGCGCGACTGACCACGCCGCCGGCATGCTGCAAGGCGTCCTCCACGGCGTCGCGGCTGGGTTCGTCCAGGTTGCGGTTGCTCGCTGCCGCATGTTGCGGCAGGTTGAGCAGCTCCGGCGTGATCGGGTTGCCGCCCGCCAGCAGGGCGGCGCGCTCGATCGCGTTCTTCAGCTCGCGCACGTTGCCCGGCCACGGATAGCTCTGCATCGCCTCGCGCGCGGCGTCGCCCAGTTCCGCGCGGCCGTCGAGGAAGAATTCCGCCAGCGGCAGGATGTCGTCGGTGCGCTCGGTGAGCGGCGGCAGGTTCACTTCGATCACGTTGAGCCGGTAGTACAGGTCCTCGCGAAAGGTACCGGCCTGGATCATCGCCTTGAGGTCGGCGTTGGTGGCGCTGAGCACGCGCACCTTGGCGTGGCGCGTCTTGCCCGAACCGAGCCGCTCGAACTGGCCGGTTTCCAGCACGCGCAGCAGCTTCATCTGGCCGGGCAGCGGCAGGTTGCCGATCTCGTCGAGGAACAGGGTCCCGCCGTCGGCCAGCTCGAAGCGGCCCTCGCGCGCCTTGTTGGCGCCGGTATAGGCGCCGGCCTCGGCACCGAACAGCTCGGCTTCGATCAGCTCGCCCGGCAGTGCGCCGCAATTGACCGCCACGAACGGCCCGCGCTTCACCGCGGAGTTCGCGTGCACGATCGCCGCGATGCGCTCCTTGCCGGTGCCGTTGGGGCCGGTGATCAGCACCGGCACGTCGGAGCGGGCGACCTGGCAGGCCAGGTTGAGCGTGCGCCCCATTGCCTCGGAAGCGAATACCAGCCCGTCGAGGTCGTACTTGCTGCGCAGGTGCTCGCGCCGCTGGCGCCGCTCGCGCCGGCTGCGGGTCAGCTCGCGGCTGGATTCGGACAACTCCAGCAGGTTCTCCACCGTGGCCAGCAGCTTGTGGTCGTCCCAGGGCTTGGCCAGGTAATCGGCCGCGCCGGCCTTGACCAGCTCCACCGCGGTTTCCAGGTGCGTCCAGGCGGTGAGCAGGATCACCGGCAGGTCGGGATGGCGCTCGCGGATGGCGCGGAACAGCTCCACGCCCTCCTCGCCCGAGGTGGTGTCGGCGGTGAAGTTCATGTCCTGGATCACCACGTCGACGGTGTCGCGCTCCAGCATGGCCAGGCCGTCTTCCGGGGTCAGCGCGGTCAGCGGGAGGATCTCGTGCAGCGACAGCGCCAGCGAGAGCGCCTCGCCCACGGCGGGATTGTCGTCGATGATGAGTACGGTTCGGGTCATTCGTTTTCTGCACATGCGGACATGGATGCCGCTCGTGTCCGCAAGGTTGCCATGACCATCGGGCTATGCAAGCCCCGATGGCGTCATCGACCGGCCCGGCTAGCGTGTAGGGCGGGCACCGCCCGCCGGCTATTCCACAGCGGGACGATGGCGGGCGGTGCCCGCCCTACAAGGGGCCAACCGGCTAGATCGCCGCCGGATGCGCCGGCGCCTTGCCGGCCTTCACCGCGGCGATCCAGTCGTTGACGCGGTCCTCCAGCACGTCCAGCGGCAGCGCGCCGCCGCCGAGGATCTCGTCGTGGAAGGCGCGGATGTCGAACTGGTCGCCCAACGCCTGCTTGGCTCGCGCGCGCAACGCCAGGATCTTCAGCTCGCCGGTCTTGTACGCCAGCGCCTGCCCGGGCCAGGTGATGTAGCGGTCGGTCTCGGCCTGCACGTCCGGCTCGTCCTCGCTGGAATGGGCGTGGAAGAAATCGACCATCTGCTGGCGCGTCCAGTGCTTGTAGTGCACACCGGTGTCGAGCACCAGGCGATCGGCGCGCAGCAGCTCATCGGACAGGCGGCCGTAGTCGGACAGCGGGTCCTTGTAGAAGCCCACCTCCTTGCCCAGCTGCTCGGCGTACAGCGCCCAGCCCTCGACATAGGCGGTGTAGCCGGCCTGCTGGCGGAACGGCGGCAGCTTGGGCAGGCTCTGCGCGATCGAGATCTGCAGGTGATGGCCCGGGATGCCCTCGTGGTAGGCGGTGGATTCGATGGTCAGCACGCTGCGGTTGGCGAAATCGCCGGTGTTGACGAAGATCTGCCCGGGCCGCGAGCCGTCCGGCGTGCCCTGATGGTATTCGGCCGCCGCGGCCTCCTTCTCGCGGAACTTCTCCACCGGCTTGACCACCACCTCGGTCTTGGGCAGGCGCCCGAACAGTTTGGGCAGCTCCGGCTCCATGCCGGCGATGTAGCCGCGATAGCGATTGAGGATGTCCTCGCGCGAGGTGGCGTGCGTCTTCGGGTTGGTCTTCAGCGAGGCGCGGAAACTGGCCAGGTCCTTGAAGCCCTGCGCGTGGGCGATCTTCGTCATTTCGCCCTCGATGCGCTTGACCTCGGCCAGGCCGATCTCGTGGATCTGCTGCGGGGTTTCCCTGGTAGTGGTCATCTGCTCGACCTGGAAGCGGTAGATCGCCTCGCCGTTGGGCAGATCCCACACGCCGGGCTGGCTGCGCCCGTGCGGGGCGTAGTCGTCGGCCACGAACTTGCCCAGCTTTGCGTAGGCCGGGCGCACGTCGTGGTCGATCGCGGCGACGATGGAGTCATGCAGGCGCTTCTGGTCGGCCGCCGAGACCGACTTGGGAAAATGCTTCAGCGGCTCGGCGAACACGCTGTCCATGCCGGCCGGCTGCTCGATGCTGGCGATCTGCTTGACCACTTTTTCCAGCAGGTACTTCGGCGGCATCATCTTGTCGGCCATGCCCTGCCGCGCCACCGCGGTGACCTGGTCGAACAGCTTCGGCACTGCCTTCAGGCGCGCCAGGTAGTCGTCGTATTCCCTGGTGCTGTTGAACGGGATCGAGCTGACGAAGCCGGCCAGCGCGATGTGCACGCCGCTCATCTGGTCCAGCGGCATCTCGTAGAGCTTGAGGTCGTAGGAACGCAGCGAATCCTTCAGCTGGCGCACCATCAACTGCTGGTTGAGCTTGTCGCTGTCGGGGAAACCGCTGGTGTCGATCGCCTCGAAGCGCTTGAGGAAATCGGCCGTCGCCTGATGGTCCGCGCGCATGTGCGCCAGCGAGACATCGCTCCAATGATCGTTGTAGCGCAAGTCGCCCAGGATGGTGGCGAACTCGGGGCTGTTCTTCAGCGTGTACTCCCATTGCTCCGCCAGCAGCGCGTTGAGCGCCTGCACGCGACTGGCCACGTCGCCCTTGGCGACGGACTGCGCCGCGGGCGCCGCCTGCAGCGGAGCGGCCAGGGTCACCGAGCCCGCGAGGGCCAGACAGATCAACAACGGCAGGGTTTTCATCGGCAGCGTCCTTTGGGTCGTGGTGAATCGATACGGTGGATTGTGATCGCGTCGAGGGGCGGTCAGCCCGTGCCGGAATGCACGGAGCCTGGAAGGGGGAATTGGGGAATCGCAAGGCCGTGACGCTTCACGCTCTGGTCTTTCCCGTTTCCCATTGCCGACCCTCCATTCCCGGCACCGCTATCCCCTCGTCGCCACCACCGGCGGCACGGCCGCGGCGCGCAACGCGGGGCCGAGCACGGCGAGCTGGCCGAGCAGCCACAGTGCGACGGCGCCGATCGGCAGGTAGGCCAGCGGCAGGCGCGGCAGTTCGTAGTGCGTCATCAGCAACAGATTGAGTGCATAGGCCAGCACCATGCCCAGCACGATGCCGAAGCTGACGATCAGGAAGTTCTCGGTCTGGAAGTAGTGCAGGATGTCGCGGCGGGTGGCGCCGATGGCGCGGCGGATGCCGATCTGCCGGCGCCGCTGCGCCACCCAGAAACTGGCCAGGCCGACGATGCCCAGGGCGGTGACCAGCAGCAGCGCCACGATCACGCCCACCAGCATGCCGATCATCGCGCGGTCCTTCTGGAAACTGCGGGTGCGCAGGTCGCCGAGGGTCTGCGTGCCGTCCTGGTCGAGCACGGCATCCGGGGCGATCTTCGCGATCGCGGCGCGGGCATCGCGCAACACCCGCGGCAGGTCCGTCGGCGCGGCGCGCAGCAGGTAGCTGCCGGAGAGATAGACGCTCGACTGCGCCGGCACGAACACCGACCAGTCGCGGCTGTCGCCGGGCCAGCCGCCCGGGTCGGGTCGCACCAGGTGGTCGATCACGCCGACCACGCGAAAGTGCGACTTGTCCAGCCAGAACTCCTTGCCCAGCGGATCGGCGCCCGGCCACAGGTGCTCGGCCAGTGCCCGCGTCACCTGCACCGAGGCGTCGTCCGGCATCAAGGCGGTGAACGGACGGAAATCGTCGGGCTGCGGATTGCGCCCGGCAACCAGCCGCGTGCCCAATGCCGAAAGGCTGCCCGGGCCACCGACGTAGAACTCGACCACGCCGCCGAAGTGCTTGCCGGCCATGTCCGTGGTGACGCCCGCGGTGCCGCGGCGCGCGCCGAACGGGATGGAGTTGAGCAGGCTCACCGACTGCACGCCCGCAATGCTGCCCAGCCCGGCCAGCACCCGGGCGTTGAGGTCGACCGCGTGCGCGTTCTCGTAGCCGGCCAGTTGCACCGTCGCCAGCGAGGCCTCGTCGACGCCGCTGTCGACCTGGATCGCGTCGATCCGGCCGGCGATCAGGAAACAGGCGTTGCACAGCACCGCGCAGGCCAGCGCGATTTCCAGCGCGATCAGCACGGTGGCCATGCGATGGCGGCGCAACGCGGCGAGGATGGGTCGAATCTGCATGTCTCGTTACCTGATGCCTGGTGAAAACGGTGCCTGTCTGAGATGTCCGGCCAGGGATGGCCGGGCTCCTGCGCAGGAACAGCGCACTACAAAGTCTTTAGCTGAAGTCCCGGCGCCACCCGGCTGGCGCGGAGCGCCGGCAGGACCCCGGCCAGCAGGCTGGCGGCGATCGCGGTGACGAAGGTGGCGACGAACATCGACACGTCCAGGTGCGCAAGATCGGCGTACGCCACCGGCTGCCGGCGAACCAGCCACAGGCCGAGCAGGGTCAGGCCCAAGCCACCGATGCCGCCGATCAGGCCGACCAGCCCGGCCTCCACCAGGCATTGCGCGAACACCGCGCCGCGGCTGGCGCCGAGCGCGCGACGCACGCCGATCTCGCCGCTGCGGCGCAGGAACTTCGCCAGCAGCAGGCCGATCATGTTGAACAGGCAGATGGCGAGAAACGCAAACGCCAGCCAGGTCTGCAGCCGCACGTCGCCGGGCACCACGCCGTTGTAGTCCAGCCATTGCATCAGGCTGCGCAGGCGCGTGTTCTGCGGCCGCACGATGCGTCCCAGCGCGGCCTGCTGCGCCGCGTAGCCATCCAGGAACTGCTTGTACGCGGCGACCTTGCCGGCGTCGCCAAGCTGCACCCACAGGCGCACCCACGCACACGGCGAGTTCTGCAGATGGCCCGGCCGCTCGGGCATGTGCCAGCAGGTGAACTGCTGGAAGTTGCCGTCGTTGAGTTCGAGACCGGTGAAGAACGGCGTGAACACGTCCTGCGTCTTGCCGTAGAAGTCCGCGGTGTCGCCATTGGCAAAGCGGCCGCCGGCCACGGTGTAGAACACCGGCGACGGGCGCCATGGACGCAGCACGCCGACGATGCGCACGTCCGTGTCGCGCAGGCGCAGCACCTGGCCGACACTGTCGCGGCCGCCGAACAGCTTGTGGTTGAGATCGTCGGAGATCACCGCCACCCGCGCGTGCCGGGCATCGTCATCCGCGCTCCAGCCGCTGCCGTAGCGGAACGGCACGTCGAACATCGGAAAGAAGTCGCTGGTGGTGGACAGCATGCTCGGCATCAAGGTCGGCAGGTTGACCCCCGGCGCGCTCAGCCGCACCGGGCTGTCCACCACCAGCGTCTGGGCATCGGCCCGATGCGCGCCCCACAGGTCCACTGCCGACTGGTAATCCATCACGTCCAGCGGCTGCTTGAAATCGCCGGGCGTCGGGTTGCCGTCCACCTGCGGATAGAACAGCGTGCCGCTGCGCGTGGGCACCGGGTCGCCGGAGAGCAGATGCATCACCGTCAACGTGGTCATGCTGGCGCCAATGCCCACCGCGATGGCGATGACCATCAGCGCGGTGAGCACCTTGTTGCGCTTGAGGCTGCGCAGGGCGAGATCGAGGTAATAGGTGAACACGTCCGAATTACTCCTGTTGACTCGTTCTTTCGCAGGAGCCCGCTCGCGGGCGATGCTCCTGCTCAAATGCGCGACGCAGATCAAATCAAGGGCATCGCCCGCGAGCGGGCTCCTGCGTCACACCGACCTCGTTGCCACGACAGGCGGCACCGCCGCGGCGCGCAGCGCCGGACCGAGCACGGCGAGCTGGCCGATCAGCCACAGCGCGATCGCGCCCACCGGGAAATAGATCGCCGGCAATCGCGGCAGCTCGTAGTGCAGCATCAGGAACAGGTTGATGGCGTAGGCCAGCACCATGCCGAGCACGATGCCGATCGTGGCCAGCAGCAGGTTCTCGGTCTGGAAATAATTGAGGATGTTGCGGCGCGTGGCGCCCAGCGCACGGCGCACACCGATCGTGCGCCGCCGCTGCGCGACCCAGAAGCTGGCCAGGCCGACGATGCCCAGCGCGGTGACGATCAGCAGCGCGGCGATCGCGCCCACCAGGATGCCGGCCATCGAGCGGTCGTTCTCGAAGAACTTGTCGCGCACTTCGTCGTAGGTGCGCTGCTCGGTCACCACCCGCCGCGGGTCGGCTTTCTTCAGCGCCGCCACGGCGGCTTTCAGCACGGCCTGGCGATCCTGCGGGCGCGTGCGGATCAGGTAGCTCTGGTCCTTGCCGGCGCCCATGAACATCGGCAGGATCATCGAGTAGTGCGCGGTCGCGTCATCGTAGGCATTGGCGCGCGCCAGGTCGGCGATCACGCCGACCACGCGCACGCCGACCGGGCCGACGTAGATCGTCTTGCCGAGCGCGTCGGCGCCCGGCCACAGCCGTTGCGCCATGGCCTGCGTGATGACCGTGACCGGTGCGATGACCTTGGTGTCGCCGGTGGCCAGCGCCTTGAGCACCACGTCGGCGTCGAGCACCTCGTCGGGCTGCAGGTGGCGCCCCGCCAGCAGGCGCAGACCCATCGTCTGCGCCAGGTTCCCGCCGAAATAGGTGCCGGCGCTGAGGGTCGGCTGGCGTTGCTCCGGGTCCAGCTTGATGCTGGCATTGGACGAGGAGCCGCCCAGCGGCAACTGGTTGACCAGCGCCACGTCCAGCACGCCGGGCACTTGCCGGATCACGGCAAGATCCTCCCTTGCCCGCGCGTAGATGTCCGGCGATGGCGTCACCTCGGCCAGCTGGATCTGCACCAGCGCATGTTCGTCGATGCCGGTGGGCATCTCCATGTGCTGCAGGCGGTGGTTGATCATGAACACCGCGTTGCACACGATCGCGCAGGTCAGCGCGATCTCCAGGATCAGCAGCCAGGCGGTGGTCTTGTGCCGCCGCAGCGTGGAGAGGATCGGTCGCAGTTCCATGTCGGTAACCCTCAGTTGCTCTTGAGCTGCAGGGCCGGCGGCACCTGGCAGGCGCGCCACGCCGGCAGCATGCCGGCCAGCAGGGTCGAACCCAGCGCCAGCGCGAAGGTGGTCGCCAGCATCGTGCCGTCCAGGTGCGCCAACGCGGCATAGCTGGAAGGACGCTGGCGCACCACCCACAAGCCCAGTCCTGCCAGCAACAGGCCGCCCACGCCGCCCACCACGCCGATCACGCCGGACTCGACCAGCAGTTGTCCGAACAGCGAGCGTTTGGAGGCGCCCAGCGCGCGCCGCACGCCGAGGTCGCCGGCGCGCCGCATGAACTTGGCCAGCATCAGCCCGACCGTGTTGACCAGGCACACCAGCAGGAAGCCGAACGCCAGACCGGTCTGCAGGCGCACGTCGTCGGGCACCACCCGTTCATGGGCCAGCCACTGCATCACGTTGCGCAGTCGCACGTTCGGCGCCTTCGCGAAACGCCCCAGCGCCTTCTGCTCCTGCGAGTAATGCACCAGGAACTGCTGGTAGTCGGCCGCCTTGGACGAGCTGTCCAGCTGCACCCAGAACTGCAGCCACACGCAGCTTTCCGAAGGGTAGATCCGGCCTACGCCACCGGCGCCCCTGCCCCAGCAGTCGTTTGAGCCGTTGTGCTCCATCTTCAGATCCAGCGCCGTCTGCAACGGCACGAATACCTGCTCGGCGCGGCCGTAGGAGCCGGTGTTGAGATCGTAGAAGTGCGGGTTGGGCTCCCAGTCGTCGAGCACGCCGACGATGCGGAAGCTGGCGTCGGCGATGCGCAGGTTGCGGCCCACGCTGTCGGCGCCGCCGAACAGGCGCTCGTTGAGCTCGCCGTTGATCACCACCTCGCGCGCCTTGGCCTCGTCGTCGGCGGCGTTCCAGCCGCGGCCATAGCGAAACCGCGTGCCGAACATCGGGAAGAAGTCGGCAGTGGTGTAACGCGACTCCACGTAGAACGGGTCCACGGCCGAGGAGTCGGGCTGGATCGGCACGGAGCCGCCGGTCATCAGCGCCTGGCGATCGGCGCGCCCGGCGTGCAGCAGGTTCAGGCCATCGATCAGGGTGACCTGCTCCGGCGGCTCGACCCCGGGCAGCTGGCCACTGTTGTCGCGCGGGTCGATCTGCGGGTAGTACAGCGTGCCGCTGCGCCCCGGCAGCGGGTCGCCCGACAGCACGTGCAGCACCGTGAGCGTGGTCATCGACGCACCGATGCCCAGCGCGATCGCCAGCACCATCAGCGCGGTGAGCGCCTTGTTGCTCTTGAGGCTGCGCAGGGCCAGGTCGAGGTAGTAGGCAAGCACGTTCGGTGTCTCCTTCGGAGGAGGGAATAGGGAATGGAGAATGGGGAATAGGAAGCACCAAAGCGCGCGGCTTTTGCCTTTGACGATTCCCTGTTCCCGATTCCCGATTCCCGGCTTCAAGCCGCCCGCGTCGCCGACACCGGCGGCACGTTGGACGCGCGCCGCGCGGGCACGAACACGGCGGCCTGGCCGATCACCAGCATGGCCAGCACGCCGACGAGCACGTAGGACACCGGCAGGCGGGTCATCTCGTAGCGCGTCATCAGCCACAGGTTCAGGGCTATCGCCAGCGCGATGCCGAGCAGTACGCCGATGCCGGCAATCAGCAGGTTCTCGATCTGGAAGTAATGCAGGATGTCGATCTTGCGTGCGCCCAGCGCGCGGCGCACGCCGATCTGGCGATGACGCTGGCCGACCCAGAAGCTGGTCAGACCCACGATGCCGGCGGCAGTGACCGCGACCAGGATCAGGCAGATCACCCCCATCAGGATCGCCATGCCCACGTCGGCGCGATACGCCTTGGCGCGGATCTCGCTGAAGGGCCTGACGCTGTCGTCATCGAGCACGCGCAGCGGGTTGACCTTGTACAGCAGCGGCGTCACCGCGCGCATCGCCGTGTCGAGCTGGCCCGGCCGCGTACGCACGGCGTAGCGGGCAAAGTTGGCGTCGAGCCGGGTCGGGATCAGGGTCGAGTACCACGCGAAATCGTTGCCCCAGCTGCCGCTGGCGGGCGTCTGCATGCGCTCGACCACGCCGATGATGGTGGTCGGCGCATTGCTGCCGTCGCTGTAGATCACCTTGCCCACCGCGCCGCCGTTCGGGAACAGCTTGTCGGCCAGCGCCTTGGTGATGATCGCGATGGGACGCGGCGGCTGGTCGCGAAAGCCCTGGTGCTGCACGTCGCCGGCGGTGAACGCGCGGCCGGCCACCAGCTTCAGGCCCAACGTATCCAGCGCCTGGTCGTCGGTGAAGTAGTACGCCGTGCGGGTGTTGTCCTTGCCGCCGAGCTTGGCGCCCGGATCGTGCGACATCGAGCCCGTCCACGACGAGTTGAGCAGCGGCAGCGAATTGATCGGCGCCACCGACGTCACGCCGGGCAGGTTGCGCAACGCGGCGAGATCCTCGCGCTGCATCGCGTCGAGCTTCTCCACGCCGTCGGCGGTGTCGGCGCTGGGCGCGCCCACCCATTGCTGGGTGACCAGGAACAGGTTGCTCTCGTCCAGCCCGGTGGGCCGGTTCACCCGCTCGATGCGCTGGCCGATGATGAAGATCGCATTGCACACGATCGCCAGGGTCAGCGCGATCTGCAGCGAGATGAGCACGGTGCCGGCCTTGTGCTTGCGCAGGGCGGCGAGGATGGGATGCAGTTTCATGATGTAGTTCCTTGTCGCACCGTCAAATGGAACGGGTTTCCTTGAGGAGTGCGGCCATGGATGGCCGCTTTCTCGCGCAGGGAGAGCGCATTAGTTGCTCTTCAGTTGCCAGGCGGGCTGCACCCGCGAAGCCCGATAGGTGGGATACAGGCCGGCCAGCATCGTGGCGACCACCGCCACCAGCAGGGTCAGCACCAGCAGCGACACGTCGATCCGCGCCAGCGAGGCGATGTCGCGCGGCAACACCCAGCCCACGCTGGCCACGCCGGCGCCGGTCAGCAGCAAGCCGAGCACGCCGCCGGCCGCACCCACGATGCCCGCCTCGACCAGGAACTGCGTGTAGATCGCCGCACGCGGCGCGCCGAGTGCGCGACGCACGCCGATCTCGCTGCTGCGGCGCAGGAACTTGGCCAGCAGCAGGCCCACCGTATTGACCAGGCACACCAGCAGCAGGCCGAGTGCCACCAGCAACGACACCCTGGTGTCGCTGGGCACCACGTGCTGGTTTTCCAGCCACGCCGGCACGTCGCGCAGGCAGTTGTTCGGCGCCCAGCGGAAGCGCCCGGCGGACTGCTGATCCTTGGCATAGCCGTCGAGATAGGCGCGATACGCCGTCACCGCCGCGGCATCGTCCAGTTCGGCCATGAACGCGATCCACGCGCAGGGCGAATGCTGCAGGCCGACGAAGCCCGGTTCGTCCGGCACCGCGTTGCAGTTGGTATTGCCGTCGTTGGTGATGCCCGTCTGGATCGCGGTCTGGAACGGCAGGAACACGTCGGCGTCGGTGGTGGAGAAGCCACCGCTGTTGACCACGTCGTAGAAGCGCGGCTGCGGGTTCCACTGGTCGAGCACGCCAACCACCCGGTAATCGCGGCCTTCGACATTGACGATGCGGCCGACGCTGTCGATACCGCCGAACAGCTTCTGGTTGAGCTTGCTGCTGATCACCACGACCTGCGCGCGGTTGCTGTCGTCGCTGGCGCTCCAGCCGCGGCCATACCGGAACGGCACGTCCAGCATCGGAAAGAACTCGCCATACACGGCATGCCCGCTGACGTTGAGCGGATGTTTGCTGGCGTCGGTCGGCACGATCGAGGGCGAGATCTGGTACATCGCCGACTGCCGCTTGGCGCGGTGATCGCGCATCAGGGCGACCGCGTCGGTGTAGTCCATCGCGTTCGGCGGCTCGCCGTCGGGACTGCGGCCGTTCGGCCCCCACATGTCGATCTGCGGCACGAAGAGTTTGGACGACTTCCACGGAATCGGGTCGCCCGACACCGCACGGAACACCGACCACGAGGTCATCGACGCAGCCACGCCGAAGCCGATCGCCAGCACCATCAGTATGGTGAGGCCAGGGCTGCGTTTCAGGCTGCGCATCGCCAGTTCGAGGTAGTAGGCAAACATTCTGTCTCTCCGTCGTTTGAGCCCCTCTCCCGTCGGGAGAGGGGAAAAATCACACGCTCCGCGTCGCCTCCACCGGCGACACGCGCGAGGCGCGCAGCGCCGGCGCCAGCGTGGCGGCCTGGCCGAGCAGCACCAGCACCAGCACGCCCGCGCCCACGTAGGCCAGCGACATCCGGTCCATCGCGAAGCGGGTCACCGTCCACAAGTTGAAGGCGAAGCCCAGCACGATGCCCAGCACCGTGCCCGACACGCTGATCAGGAAGTTCTCGGTGAGGAAATAGGCGAGGATGTCGCGCTGCCGGGCACCCAGGGCGCGGCGCACGCCGATCTGCTTGCGGCGCTGGCCGACCCAGAAGCTGGTCAGGCCCACGATGCCGGCCGCGGTGATCGCCAGCAGCACCACGCTGATGATGCCCATCAGGATCGCCATGCCACGGTCGCGGTCGTAGACCTTGTGACGGATGGTGGCGTAGTCCTGGATGCCGTCCTTCGAATCGATGATGCGCAGGCGATTCTGCGCGTACAGCGCCTTGGGCGCCTCGCGCATGGCGTCGGCAAGCTGGCCGGGCCTGGCGCGCACGATGTAGAACACGCCGCGCGAATCATCCGCCCGCAACGGCCAGATCAGCGCCTGGCCGGCATAGCCGTTGCTCCACGAGTCCACGCCCTGCCGGTGCAGCGGATCGACGATGCCGACAATGGTGGTCGGCGTGGCGCCCATCGCATAGAAACTCTTGCCCAGCGCGTCGCCGTCGGGAAACAGGCGATCGGCCAGCACCTTGCTCACGATCACCGTCGGCGGGGTGACGGCTTCCTGGGTGCCCATCACCATCACCTCATCGGGGCGGAAGTTGCGGCCCGCGACGAGATTCAGGCCCAGCGTGTCGATGAAGTGGTCGTCGCCGGTGTACACCGCGGCATCCGTGGTCGGCTTGACCTGCTCGGGCGTCATGGTGACGAAGTTGTCCCAGCCGCCGCCCCTGAGCGGATACCCGCTGGCCGGCGTGGCGTCGCGCACGGCGGGCAACTGCCGCAGCGCGATCAGGTCCGCGCGCACCTGCGCATCGACCTGGGACGTCGACTGGCCCATGTCGGCCCACATGTTGGTGATGACGAACACGTTGGCCTCGTCCACGCCGCTGCTCGCGGAGAGGTTGCCCAGTCGCTGGTGGATGATGAACAGCGCGTTGCACACGATGGCCAGCGTCAACGCGATCTGCAGCGCGATCAGCAAGGTGCCTGCCTTGTGCTGGCGCAGCGCGGTGAGGATGGGCCTGACCTGAAAATTCATGGCGCTCTCCTCAGCTCGATTTCAGTTGCCAGGCGGGTTGCACGTGTGCCGCGCGCCACGCCGGGTAGAACGCCGCCAGCACGGTGGCGATGATGGCGACGACGAACGTCAGGCCCACCAGTGAGAGATCGAGCCGGGCCAGCCGGGCGATCTCCGGCTGGAACAGGATGCCCACGCCGGACACGCCCGCGGCCGTGAGCAGCAAGCCCAGCACGCCACCGGCCAGGCCTACCGTGGCGGCCTCGATCAGGTATTGCGCGTAGATCTCGCGCCGGGTCGCGCCCAGGGCGCGGCGCACGCCGATCTCGCCGGCGCGGCGCATGAACTTCGCCAGCAGCAGGCCGATGGTGTTGACCAGGCAGATCAGGAAAAAGCCCAGCGCCACCGCCAGCGAGATGCGGCTTTCCGGCGGCACCACGTGTTCGTATTCGAGCCACTGCATCACGTCGCGCAGACGCACGTTGGCGGCCCAGCCGAAGCGACCGGCGCGCTGCTGGTCGGCGGCATAGTTGGTGAGGAAACGGCGATAGGCGGCGACTTCGGCGGCGCTGTCCAGTTCCACCCACGGCGTGATCCACACGCAGTTGCTCTGCAGATAACCCTGCCAGCTCGTGTAGGTGATCGAACCGCGGCAACTGTTGCGGCCGCCCGAGCGCATCTGCAAGTCCAGTGCACGGTTGAACACCATGTAGATGTCCGGCTCGTCGGCAAACCCGCTGGTGCTGAACAGGTCGTAGAAACGCGGGCGCGGATTCCAGTGGCTGGTGACGCCCACCACGTGGTAGTCATGCCCGCCAAGGTTGAACGTGCGCCCCACGCTGTTGGCGCCGCCGAACAGCTTCCGGTTGAGTTCGCCGCTGATGACGACGGCGCTGGCTCGCGCGTCGTCGTCCTGCGCACTCCAGCCGCTGCCGAAGCGGAACGGCACCTCGAACATGGTGAAGAAGTCGGCGGTGACGGCATAGCCGCTGGCGTTCAGGGGAAGGTCGCGGTTGCCGCCCGGCATCACCGAGAGTTGCACCGGATACAACAGGGTCTGGCGCTTCGCCTCGTGCGCCCGCATCAGCGCCATCGCGTCGATGTAAGCCAGTGCTTCGGCCGGCTCGCCCTTCAGGTTCTGCTGCGGCCCCCAGCCGTCCACCTGCGGCGTGAACAGCTGCGCCGACTTGCCAGGTATCGGGTTGCCGGACACGGCCCGGAACACGGAGTACGTGATCATCGACGCGGCCACGCCGAAACCGATCGCCATCACCATCAGCGCGGTGAGGGCGGGGTTGCGGCGCAGGCTGCGCAGTCCGAGCTGGAGGTAGTAGGCAAACATCTCTGGTTCCGGGATACGGGATTCGTAATTCGCGATTCGGAAAGGCCGATGCCCTTCCGATTCCCTATTCCCTACTCCCTATTCCCTGCCTTCACGGCATGGAAGCGCGGCTCCTCGGCCAGATCCACCACCTGGCCGTCGATGATGTGCACGTTGCGCTGGGCGCGGGCGGCCAGCTCCGGATCATGCGTGACCATCACGATGGTGGCGCCATCGCGGTGGATCTCCTCCAGCAGCTCCATCACGCCGCGGGCCATCTGGGTGTCGAGGTTGCCGGTGGGCTCGTCCGCCAGCAGCAGACGCGGCGAGCCGGCCAGCGCGCGGGCGATCGCCACGCGCTGCTGCTGGCCGCCGGAGAGTTCGGCGGGGTAGTGCTTGGCGCGCGAGGCCAGGCCCACGCGTTCCAGCGAGTCCATGATCCGCTGCTTGCGCTCGGCCGACTTCATGCCGCGATAGCGCAGCGGCACCTCGATGTTGTCGAACACGTTGAGGTCGGGGATCAGGTTGAACGCCTGGAAAATGAAGCCGATCTTCTCGTTGCGGATCTTCGAGCGGGCGTTGTCGTTGAGGTTGCTCACCTCCACGCCGTCGAGGTGGTACTCGCCGCCGGTGAACGTCTCCAGCAGGCCGGCGATGGTCAGGAAGGTGGTCTTGCCCGAACCGGACGGCCCGGTCACGGCCACGAACTCGCCCTCCTTCACGTCGATGTTGAAATCGCGCAGCGCATAGGTCTCCACCACTTCGGTGCGGTAGACCTTGGACAGGTGGGTCATCTTGAGCATGCTGGTTCCTCGGTGGTTGGTGTAGTGGGAATAGGGAATAGAGAATCGGGAATAGAGAGCAGCGGCGTGGGATCGCGAGTTTTTCCGATTCCCTATTCCCTATTCCCTATTCCCGGCTGCCATCTCGCTATTGCGAGATGGCAACCTTCGCCGCGCCCTTGAAGCTGTCGGTGCCGGAGATCACGATCTTGTCGCCTTCCTTCAGGCCTTCGAGGATCTCCACCTTGTCGATGCTGGAGGCGCCGATGCGGATCGGGGTTTTCGTGGCGATGCCGTCGTGCACCAGGTAGGCGTAGCTGCCGCCGGATTCGTCGACGAAGGAGCCGCGCTGCACGGTGAGCACGTTGTCGCGCTTGTCCAGCAGCACGCGCACCGACAGGCGCTGGTTCTGGCGCAGCTGGTTCGGCGTGGTGCCGTCGAAGCGCAGCCGCGCGGCGACCTGGCCGTTGACCACTTCGGGCGAGATCGCGCTGACGATGCCCTTCCAGGTGTGGCCGTTGCCGCTGATCTCGCCGGTCATGCCGATGCCGAGGTCGCGGGCGAAACTCTCCGGCACCTGCATCTCCACCTGCAGTGCGGACAGGTCGACCACGCTGAGCAGCTGCGCATCCTTGGCCACGGTGGCCTTTTCGGCGATGAACAGCTGGCCGACCTGGCCATCCACCGGCGACTTCACATGGAGGTCGTCGACCTGGCGCTTGAGGTCGGCCACCAGCAGCAGCTGGCGGTCATGCGCCAGCTTCTTGGACTGGATGTCGAAGTTGAGACTGGCGTTGTCCATGCCCAGGTCGCTGCGCGCGTGTTCCAGGGCGATGTTGGCCTTGTCCAGGGTGTCCTTGGCGCGGTCGACGTCCATGCTGGGCACGGCACCGCGGGCGAACGCCTTCTGGTAGCGGGCGAGATCGCGCTGCGCGGTCTGCAGGTCGATCTTGGCGTTGTCGTACGCCTTCTGCAGGGCGGAGCGCTGCTTGCGCGCGTCGACCTGAGCACGCAGGTAGTCGACCTGCATCGCGTCGGCGTTGCTCTGTTCCTGCGCCAGCTTGTTGGTCAGCTCGGGGCTGTCGATGGTGGCCAGCACCTGGCCTTTCTTCACCGTGTCGCCGGCGTGCACCTGCAGCGTCACCGCGCCGCCGGAGGTCGCGTACAAGGTGGGGCTGACCGCGGCCACCACCTTGCCCTCGGCGGCGATGTCGCGCACGAACGGGCCGCGCTCGACGGTGGCGAACGACAGCCGCGAGGCGCTCACCGAACCGGAGGCGGAGAACAGCCGGCCGATCCCCGGCGCCAGCCAGGCCAGCAGGCCGATCACGAGCACGCCGACGGCAGCGAGGATCAGCTGCCGCTTGCGATTGGGTTTGACCTCTACCAGTTTGTCCTGTGCCGATGTGTCGCGAATCATCGTGTCGTTCCCGGCCGCGTGCAGGGCGGCTACGCAGGAGACAGAGCAATCCGCATGCCATCGAGGCGATGCCGCGAAAACACCGTTTTTTCAATGTGTTGCGACGCACCCGTGGCGGTTGTGCAGTGTCCGCGGACAGTGCACGGACAGCCGGACGCCGCCACTGGCGACGACCGGCGGGTTCAGCGGAGCGTGGCCGCGTCGCGGGCGATGCGCGCTGCCACGTCGCGCCCCAGCGGCGAGGCGGACGCCACGGCATCTGCGCCCAGCAATTTCAGGCCGGCGGCGAAGCGGCGCAATCGGAAACGCAGCACCCGCACCGCGGCCGGCGGCGATGCGAACGCGTCCGCGCGAGCGCCGGCCGCCGCGATGTCGGCACCGGCGCACAAGGCGTCCCAGGCCAGATAGTCGGTATCCGGCAACAGGTAGAGCCGGGCGAGCAGGCACTCTTGCGCATCGCGGCATTCCATCCACTCGCGCGGGCCATCGGCAGTGACTGCGCTGGCGAACGCCAGGGTGCGCGTATGCAGCAACGGCGCGAGATCGGCGGATTCGACCAGCAAGCCCGGCAACGGCCTGCCGCGCAACATGCAGGGCATCACACTCGGCGCATACAACACGTTGCCCAGCGCCGGCAGTCCGGCCAGCCATCGCGCGGTGGACAAGCACAACCGCGACCTGCACGTGGCGGCGGCCTCCTCCGATCCATAGATGCCGGTTCGCCTGCCTGTGGCGAACTGCGCCGTCATCCGCCGCAACAGGGCGGCACGATCCAGCCGCATGCCCATGGCTATTTGGTCAGGATCAGTTTGTCGTTGCGGGTCAGGCGCAGGTGGTACTCGCTGCCCTGATGCTGGATCACCAGCTCGCGCCCGCCGGCCAGGAGCAGATCGCTGGCGACCCGGCGCGTGGCGGTGGCGAGCCGCGGCGCCGCGCCGTGGTGCACGGCAGAAGGGGGAAACGGGGACGGACGCAAGGAGAGGACGGGCATCGGAGTTCCTGCGGTGGCGGGTACTCAAATAATAATCATTCTCATTTGAGAGTCAACCACCCTCGCGGACTCCACGCGCGACGGGTCAGCCGCCCACCGCCTGCCGCATGCGCCCGGCGAGCGCCGCATCCAGTCGCGGCAGCAGCTCCAGCGCGTCCAGGTTCTGCGCCAGCTGCTCGCGCTTGCTCGCACCCAGCATCACGGTGGATACGTGCGGGTTCAGCAGGCACCAGGCGATCGCCAGTTGCGCCAGGCTGGTGCCCAACTCGTCGGCTATCGGATGCAGCGCGCGCACCTGCACCAGGCGCTCGTCGCCCTCGCCCAGCACGCTCTTGCGCAACCATTCGTAGCCCGGCTGCGCGAGCCGCGAGTCGGCGGGGATGCCCCGGTCGTACTTGCCGCTCAGCAGGCCCGAAGCCAGCGGCGACCAGATCGTGGTGCCCATGCCGTACTTCTCGTACAGCGGCGCATATTCGCGCTCCACCCGCTCGCGGTGCAGCAGGTTGTACTGGGGCTGCTCCATCACCGGCGCGTAGAAATGATTCTCGCGCGCCACCCGATGGGCCTCTTCGATCGCCTCGGCCGGCCATTCGCTGGTGCCCCAGTACAGCACCTTGCCCTGGCGAATCAGCGTATCCATCGCCGCCACGGTTTCGTCGACCGGCGTGTCCGGATCGGGACGATGGCAGAAATACAGGTCCAGATAGTCCACGCGCAGGCGCTGCATGGCCTGGTGGCAGGCCTCGATCACGTGTTTGCGCGACAAGCCGCGCTGGGTCGGCAGCGGCTCGTCCACGGCCCCGAAGAACACCTTGCTGGATACGCAGTAGCTGTCGCGTGGAAAGCGCAGATCGGCCAGCACGTCGCCCATCACCTGCTCGGCCACGCCGTTGTTGTAGGTCTCGGCGTTGTCGAAGTAGTTCACCCCGCGATCGTGCGCCAGCGCCAGCATGTCGCGCGCCTCGCTGCGCCCGACCTGCCTGCCGAAGGTGACCCAGGCGCCGAACGACAACGCGGACAACTGCAGGCCGGATCGGCCGAGGCGACGGTATTGCATGGGATGACTCCTTAGATCAGGAACGGAATGAGCGGGAAATACCCGAGCATGGCATGGCGGACGTCACGGCAAGGTCGGCAACGATGCCTGTCATGCCAAGTCCGTATTCTCGCGCGCTGGCGGCAATGCGGCTGCGCCGCAACGTGCCACGCGTTGCAGCCGGGAAATCGAGCGTATAACATACGTTATAACCATTCCGGAGGCCGCCATGAAACTGAAGATCACCACCATCGGCAACTCCGCCGGCGTCATCCTGCCGCGCGAACTGCTGGCCCGCCTGCGGCTGGAGAAAGGCGACGAGCTGTTTGCGCTGGAAACCCCCGACGGCATCCGCCTCACTACCTACGACCCCGCCTTGGCCAGGCAGATGGAGGTGGCGGAGGAGGTCATGCGCAAGGACCGCAACGTCCTGCACAAGCTGGCGCAATAGGTGGCAGCCATGATCGTCTGGATCGAAAGGCCGCTCGCCATCGCCATCCACGAACGCCAGTTGGCCGAACATGGCGGCGGCACCGGCGTGCGCGACGACCATCTGCTGGATTCAGCACTTGCACGCCCCCGACAATTGCATGCCTACGTCGGTCCGCCACCGGACCTTGCCGACCTCGCCGCCAGCCTCGCCTACGGGCTGGCACACAACCATCCCTTCGTCGACGGTAACAAACGCACGGCGCATGTCTGCTACCGGGTCTTCCTTGCACTCAACGACGCCGATCTCGTCGCCAGTGACGAAGACAAGTACGTCGCCATGATCGCCCTCGCCGAAGGCAGCCTGGCCGAAGCCGAGTTCGCCGCCTGGCTGCGCCAGCACATCAAGCTCGACGGCAAGAAGCGCGTGAACGAGCCGCGTACGCGCTACGCGCGCTGAAGCCCCGCTTTTCCGTCATTCCCGCGAAAGTGGGAATCCGATGTCCTCGGTCATTCTCAGGTCGAACCGAAACACTGTCCCAGCTTGTCCAGCCTCGTTGTCGAACAACTCGCGGGGATGACTGCGCCCAGGTGTCACCTGCCCTCGGCAGTATTTCAGAACGCCCCGACACCGACTCGGCGAATCGCCGCTCGCCGATCGGCGCGGGCCAGTCAGGCCGAAAGGCCAGCCCTTGTACACATCCGCCGTGCCACGGACGGCCATCGTGAATTCCCGGCTCCCGCCCCTCTGCATCGGTTTCCCCCGCGCAGGTCATCCATGAAACATGCGCAGCGGGTCGAATGGCAGACGCCTGCAGACGCGACAAGTCGACCGATGCCTTTCGCGACATGCCACGCGGTTGGTGGACCGGCTCAGTCGATGCCCAGGCCTTCGATGCCGGTGATGGCCACATCGAACCCGGCGAGCGCGGCGAAGCGACGGCCGCGTTCGGCGTAGTCCTTGAACTGGTCGAAGCTCGGCGCGCCCGGAGAGAGCAGGATCACGCCACCACGCGGGGTGTGCGTCTTCGCCTCGGCGACGGCGCCGGCGAGGTCGTCGACAGGCAGGATCGGACAACGTACTTCCGCCTCGCGCAGCGCCGCCTCGATGCGCGCGCCGTTGGCGCCCATGCAGACGATCGCGTGCGCGGGCGCGCTGCGCATCGCCTCGACGAACGGCGTCCAGTCCAGCCCGCGATCGTGGCCGCCGACCAGCACGGTCACCGTGCGGCCGTGCAGGCTTTCCAGCGCGGCCAGCGTGGCCAGCGGCGTGGTGCTGATCGAGTCGTTGACCCAGTGCCAGCCGTCGTGTTCGCCCAGCGGCTGCAGGCGGTGCGGCAGCGGGCGGAAGGTGGCCAGTGCCGGCGCGGCGGCGAGCGCGTCCATGCCGATCGTTTCCAGCGCGGCCAGCGCGGCGCAGGCGTTGAGCGCGTTGTGCAGGCCGGGCGCCGCCAGCGCGACGCTGTCGAATACCGGCTGCGCACCGCGGCAGACCATGCCATCGCGCACGTGCCAGCCTTCCGGCGTGCCGAACACCAGGCGATGCGGATGCGCGGCGGTGTACTGCAGCAGATTCGGCTGCAGGCCGTTGACCAGCAGCGTGCGCGACACGTCGGCCAGCTTCAGCTTGTCGGCCACGTAGCGCTCGCGCGAGCCGTGCCAGTCCAGGTGTTCCTCGTACAGGCTGGTGACCACGCCCAGTTCCAGCGGACCGGCTTCACCGGTCTGGAAGCTGGACAGTTCGATCACCCACAGGTCCGCGTGCTGGTCGAGCAGCTCCGGCAACGGCAGGCCGATGTTGCCGGCCAGTGCGGTGCGCACGCCGAGTGCGCGCGCCAGGTGCGCGAGCAGCGCGCTGGTGGTGCTCTTGCCCTTGGTGCCGGTGACCGCGATCACGCGCGCATCCGGATGCTCGCCAAACCAAAGCGCGGTACCGGAAGTGAACCGCGTGCCCTGCGCCTGCGCGGCCAGCAACGCCGGCTTGTAGGCGGAGATGCCGGGCGACTTCACCACCACGTCGAAGCGGGCCAGCGCCACCGCATCCGGCTCGCCGACGACGATGTCCAGCGCCGCGTCGAACGCACGCGCGGCCTCGACTTCGGCGGCGCTGCAGAACAAGGTCAGCGCCTGTTCCGGCAGGCGCGTGCGCAAGGCCTTGATCACCGCATGGCCCTCCCGGCCGAAACCCCAGATCGCCACGCGGCGATCGCGAAGCTCGTCGAAGCGCATCAACCGATCGCCGCCAGCGCCGCCTGCAGGCGTGCCGGCACGCGGTGTTCGGGCGACGGCTGCAGCCACGGCTCCAGCGCCAGCTGCGTTGCGTCGAGCTGCGGCAGGATTTCGCTGCGGAAGCGTTCGACCAGCGCATCTTCCTGCCACTCCGGCCGCTGGCTCAGCGCATGCATCGCCGCGCGCGCCTCGGCGCCCTCGCCCACGCACTCGAACGGCTTGTGGTCCTGGTATTCCAGCAGCGCGTCGAAGCCGGCGGCCTGGTTTTCGTCATCCAGCAGGTTGCGGCCGAAGATCGCCAGCAGCCGCGGCTTGGGCAGGAACGGCGCCAGCGCGAGGAACACGAAGTGGCATTTCGGGCACTGCCCGCACCAGCGGTCCACCGGCTTCGGGCCGAGCAGCTTGAAGTTGCGGTTGCAGCTGGAGAACACGTCGAAGTACGGCGTCAGCTTCGCGAACGCATGGGTGATCGCCAGCTCAGAGTACGGCCGCAGCAGCGAGCAGTAGTCGAGGTCGCTGGCCACGTGCGTGTGCAGCCAGTCGCCCAGCAGCGTCTCGAACGCGAGGCTCTTGCTCCACTGGTGGTTCACCTGCTGGCCGTCGTATTCCAAGGTGGCAGCCGAGGCGGAACGCTCGTTGGCGAACGCGATCGAATCGTAGCCGTACAGGACCGCGGCGACGGCGAGGATCGCCGAATTCACCGCGGTCACCGGAATGTGCCCGTTCCACGCGCCGAGCCGGTTCAGCTCGAACAGGCCCGGCGCCAGTTCGCGCTGGATGTTCAAGGTGGGCAGGCCGGTCCGCTCGGCGCAGCCGGCGATCAGCGCGGAGCTGCCGACCCATACCGCAGTCGCCTCGCCGCCGATGGACTTGATCGCCTCCACCGCCACCAGCGAATCCTTGCCGCCGCCGATCGGCACCAGGGTGCGTTTGGGCAACTCCAGCGCGCCGACCGTGGGCGTGCTGCCGCCACGCGGGAAGTTGATCCGCCCGCGCAGGTCCAGCCCGTTGCGATAGGCGAACTCGGCCAGCCCGTGCAGGTACAGCTGTTCCAGCAGTTCGGCGGTGGCATCGTCGAGCGGACCATCGGCCAGCTCGATCTTCGGCGGCACGCCGGCCTTGTAGTAGCTGACGCCGGCGACCAGGTGCAGCAGTTTCAGCGCCGCATCGAACGCCGCGCGCCGCTCGGCGGGAACCGCCGGCGCCTGCGGAAAGCGGATCGTCTCGACCAACTCCTCGCCGTCGTCGAACGCATACGCCAGCTCGGCCACGCCATCGGCGTAGCTCGCACGCACGAAGCGGAAGACCCGGGTGAGGCGCGGTTGCATCGTGTTGCTCACATCTTTCTCCATCGCCCGCATCGTCGGGAGCGAACAGGCTGATTCTAGCTTCAGGCGGTGCCCGTTCGATGGCTTTCGCCGGCCAAAGAGCGGGACAGGCGCGCTCCGGATCAGTCGTCGATCACCACCTCGTCGGCCTCGTCGCGCAGGTTGTAATGCGAGGACATCACCTTGCCGTAGGCACCGGCCTGCGCGATCAGGATCACGTCGCCCTCGGCCGCCTCCTGCAGTCGGCGGTCGGTGCCCAGCACGTCGCCCGACTCGCAGATCGGGCCGACCACCTGGTAAAGCGCGGTGGCCGGTTCGCCAAGCCGGGTGAGGTTGACGATCTTGTGCCAGGCGTCGTACAGCGCGGGGCGGATCAGGCTGTTCATGCCGGTGTCCACGCCGAGGTAGCGGAAGCCGCCCTTGTCCTTCAGCTGGGTCACCCGCGTCAGCAGCACGCCGGCGTCGGCGACCAGGTAACGGCCCGGCTCCATCCACAGCTGGTATTGCGGATAGGCCGCCTTGACCTCGCGCAGCGCACGGTCGAGCGCGGCGATGTCCAGCGGCGCCTCGCCCGGGTGCGCCGGCACGCCGAGGCCACCGCCGATGTTGAGGAACACCACGCTGGCGATGCGCTCGGCCAGGCTGGCCAACTGCGCATACACCTCGCCCCAATGCGCGGCGTCGAGCACGCCCGAGCCAAGATGCGCGTGCAGGCCGCGCACGGCCACGCCATGCGCATCGGCCAGCTGCAGGAATGTCGGCAACTGATCCAGCGGCAGGCCGAACTTGCTGGCGCTGCCACCGGTACGCACTTTTTCGTGGTGGCCCAGGCCGCGGCCCAGGTCGACCCGCAACACGATCTCGCGACCGCGGAACAGCTCGCCCCAGTGCTGCAGCGGATGCAACGCGTCCAGCGTGACGCTGGCGCGGGTGCCCAGCGCATGGACGTAATCCTCGCGCGGCGCGAAGTTCGGCGTGAACAGCAGCGGCACCGATTCCGCCACCACCGCGGCGACCGCTTTCAGTTCACCCGGCGACACGCACTCGAACGCGAAGCCCTCCGCCGCCAGCGCGCGCAGGATCGCCGGATGCGTGTTCGCCTTCACCGCGTAGTGCAGCCGATCCACCGCCGCCAGCGATTTCAGCTCGCGCGCCTGCTGGCGCACCGTGGGCAGGTGGTAGACGTAGCGCGGCGTGGCTTCGGCGGCCAGTTCCAGCAGGCGCGGACGCTGCGCCTGGCGCCACCATGCCGGCACGGCGGGAACGATTTCGCCGCCGCCATACAGCATCTGCCAGCTGGGGCCGAACAGCGCGCTGTCGTCCGTGCGCAGGGCGCCGGCGCCAATCAGCAAGTCGTGCAGATGCGGCAGCAGCGCATCAACCACTTCCTCGTCCACCACGAACGTCAGGTTCAGGTTGTTCGACGACTGCGAAATCATGTGCACGCGCAGCTGGCCGAACTCGGCCAGCACGCCGGACAAGGTGTGCAGCAGCGAGCGCATGCCGCGGCCGACCAGGGTGATCGCCGCGCACGGCGCGATCACCTTGACCCGGCACACCTTGGCCAGGTCGCTGGCCAGCGCGGCGATCGCGTCGGAGTCGAGCAGGTTCTCGGTGGGATCGAGCGACACGGTGACGTTGGTCTCGGCCGAACCGATCAGGTCCACCGACAGGCCGTGCTGCTTGAAATGCGCGAACACGTCGGCGAGGAAGCCGACCTGTTGCCACATGCCGACCGACTCCATCGAGACCAGGGTGATGCCCTTGCGCGCGCTGATCGCCTTGACGCTGGGTGCATGCGCGCGCACCTCCGGGCCGATCACGGTGCCGTCGAGTTCGGGCCGGTTGGTGTCCTTGATCAGCAGCGGCACACGCGGCTCGCGCAGCGGCGACAGGCAGCGCGGATGCAGCACCTTGGCGCCGGTGGAGGCGATTTCCTGCGCCTCCTCGTAATCCAGTCGCTGCAGCAGGCGCGCGCCCGGCACCTGGCGCGGGTTGGCGGTGAACATGCCGGCCACGTCGGTCCAGATCTCCACCCGCGCCGCCTTCAGCAGCGCGCCGAAGTACGCCGCCGAGGTATCCGAACCGCCCCGCCCGAGCAGCACGGTGCGGCCATGCGTTTCGCGCGCGATGAAGCCCTGGGTGATGAACACCTCGCCGAGCGCGGCCAGGCGCGCGTTCAAGGTCGGGTCGGGCTTCGCCTCGACCATGGCCGACAGCAGCCGGGTGCGCTCGTTCTGGTTCGGCAACGCCACCGCCGCCAGGCAGTCGCGCGCGTCCAGCCACTGCGTGGGCAGGCCGCTATGGCTGAGGAAGGCGGCGCCGAGCGCGCTGGACATCAGCTCGCCGTGCGCCTGCACCTGCGCCTGCCAGGCCAGCTCGCCGCGCGCCGCGGGGCCGTCCTCGGCCAGCCGCGCCAGCTCGCCCAGCCGCTCGCCGAGCGTGTCCGGCAACGCCAGCTGCATATGCTCCAGCAGGTCGTAGTGGCGTTGCGCGATCGCGCCGGCCGCCGCCTTGCGCTTGTCCTGCCCGCCCTCGCCGCACAGTTGTTTCAGCGCGTCGGTGATGCCGGTCAGCGCGGAAACGACGACCAGCACGCGCGCGCCTTCGGCGCGGCGGCTGGCGACCAGCTCACGGATGTTCTGCCAGCGAGGAAGCGTGGCGACGCTGGTGCCGCCGAACTTCATCACGATCCAGGGAGCGTCGGCGGGCAGCGGCGCGGAGGTTGGCGAGGTCACGGGAGTTCGCTGTCAGGGGATGGTTATTCGACCAGTGTTGCGCTGCGGCATTGGAATTGCAAATGGTTTTTCGAGGACGACTCGTTTGGACGTCTAGACTGCTGTTTGCCGTATGCGGGCAGTGCCCTCCGGCCCTTCCTTTGCCTTGTGCGGGGCGGCGGGCAGTGCCCGCCCTGCGGGGTGTTCGGGTTTTCGATGGAGAGCTGAGGTGATCCTGAAACTCCCTCTCCTCAATCCTCCCCCGGAGGGGGAGGAGGCAAACGCGTGCGCTCGCGCACTGCTTTTACTGCATGAAGACGGGGATCTTGCCGATCCTCGCCTGCCACTCGCGCGGACCGGTCTGGTGCACCGAGCTGCCGCCCGAGTCGACGGCCACGGTGACCGGCATGTCCTCGACGGTGAATTCGTAGATCGCTTCCATGCCCAGGTCGGCGAAGCCGACGACGCGCGAGGCCTTGATCGCCTTGGAGACCAGGTACGCGGCGCCACCCACCGCCATCAGGTACACCGACCGGTGCTTCCTGATCGCCTCGATCGCGGCGGGGCCGCGCTCGGCCTTTCCGACCATGCCGAGCAGGCCGGTCTGCGCCAGTACCTGTTCGGTGAACTTGTCCATGCGCGTGGCGGTGGTGGGGCCGGCCGGGCCGACCACTTCCTCGCGCACCGGATCGACCGGGCCGACGTAGTAGATGAAGCGGCCGCTGAAATCCACCGGCAGCGGCTCGCCCCGGTTGAGCATCTCGACCATGCGCTTGTGCGCGGCGTCGCGGCCGGTGAGCAGCTTGCCGTTGAGCAGCAGGGTCTCGCCCGGCTTCCAGCTGGCGACCTCGTCGCGGGTCACCGTGTCGAGGTTCACCCGGCGGCCCTTGGAGGCGTCGTAGGTGAGCTTCGGCCAGTCTTCCAGCGACGGCGGGTCGAGCATCACCGGGCCGGAGCCGTCCAGCACGAAGTGCGCGTGGCGGGTGGCGGCGCAGTTCGGGATCAGCGCCACCGGCAGGTTCGCCGCGTGGGTCGGGAAATCCTTCACCTTGACGTCGAGCACGGTGGTCAGGCCGCCCAGGCCCTGCGCGCCGATGCCCAGCGCGTTGACCTTCTCGAACAGCTCGATGCGCAGCTCCTCGGCGCGATTGGCGGGGCCGCGCGCGATCAGTTCCTGGATGTCGATCGACTCCATCAGCGCCTCCTTCGCCATCAGCATCGCCTTCTCGGCGGTGCCGCCGATGCCGATGCCGAGCATGCCCGGCGGACACCAGCCGGCGCCCATCGTGGGCACGGTCTTCAGCACCCAGTCGACGATCGAGTCGGACGGATTGAGCATGGCGAACTTCGACTTCGCCTCGGAGCCGCCGCCCTTGGCCGCCACGATCACCTCGACGGTGTCGCCGGGCACGATCGACATGTTGACCACCGACGGCGTGTTGTCCTTCGTGTTGATGCGCTTGCCGGCCGGGTCGGCCAGCACGCTGGCGCGCAGCTTGTTGTCCGGGTCCAGGTACGCGCGGCGCACGCCCTCGTTGGCCATGTCCTCCAGCGACATGGTGGCGTCGTCCCAGCGCACGTTCATGCCCACCTTGAGGAACACGGTGACGATGCCGGTGTCCTGGCACAGCGGCCGGTGGCCTTCGGCGGCCATGCGCGAGTTGATCAGGATCTGCGCCATGGCGTCCTTCGCGGCGGGCGACTCCTCGCGCTCGTACGCGGCGGCCAGGCTCTTGATGTAGTCGACCGGGTGGTAGTAGCTGATGTACTGCAGCGCGTCGGCGACGGACTGGATCAGGTCTTCTTGCTTGATGGAGGCCATGGATTCGCTGTGGGCAGACCGGGAAAACCGCCATTGTGCCGCACCGGCCACCGGCGGCAAAACCCGACCGGGTGCAGTGCGGGCCGGCCTGCCGACGAAGGCACCCGGGCGTCTTTATCTCGGCAGGCACTTGGTACTAATCTCGCGCGAGCGGCGCAACGCCGGTCGTCAGGGGGAACTGACGACGTCGCTGGGGAAGTTGCAATTCGCACGTGAAACGCAGGGCTGAGCTTCAAAGCGCCGCCACCTTCCGTTCGTTGCCTGCCGAAAGTGCATCCGCTTTCCAGCCAGCCCTGTCCACTCCAGGGAGAAGCACTCATGCACTTCAAATTGCGCAGGAAAGTTCTCGCCATCAGCCTCGCGACCATGCTGGCCGGTGTGGCCACCTCGGTCTCCGCCGCGGGTTTGCAGGCCGTCACCGACCAGGGCCTGGCACCCACCGACCAGAGCGTCACCGTCAGCCTCGTGCTGCGATTGCGCCACGAGGCCGAGCTTGAAAACTACGTTCGTCAGACGGCCACGCCCGGCAGCGCGAACTTCCAGAAGTTCCTCACCACGGCGCAGTTCGCCGAGCGCTACGGCGCCACCGATGCGCAAATCGCCAAAGTGCAGGGCTACCTGAGCCAGCATGGGCTGCAGGGCGAGCTGCTGGACAGCCACCTGGTAATCAGTGTGCGCGGCACGATCGGCCAGTTCAGCCAGCTGTTCGGCACGCCGGTGCACAACTACGTGTCGCGCAAGACGGGCCAGCGCTTCCATCGCCCGGCGCGTCCGCTGGTGATGCCGGTCGGCCTGGGCGACAACGTGATCCTGGCCAGCGGCCTCAGCAACGAGTGGCACTACGTGCCGCACCACACGTCGAAGCTGCCGGTGACCAACCTGCGGCTGGCCAACCCGCCGACCACGCTGTCGGCGCAGGCGCGTGCGGCAGCGACCGGCAACCCCACCGCCACCGGGGTGCCTGGCCAGTACACCGTGGGCGACGTGGCCAACCTGTACAACATCAACCCGCTGTACCGGCGCGGCATCACCGGCAAGGGTTCGACCCTGGCGATCGTCACCCTGGCCACCTTCGACCCGTCTGACGCGGAGGATTACTGGACCGCGATCGGGCTGGACACCAAGCCGAACCGCATCACCCAGGTGCATGTCGATGGCGGCGGCGGCACCAACGGCGCGGACGAGACCACGCTCGACGTGCAGCAGGCCGGCGGGCTGGCGCCGCAGGCCAACATCATCGTCTACGACGCGCCGAACGCCGGCTCCGGCTTCGTCGACGCGTTCGCCCGCGCGGTCTCCGACAACCGGGCGGACAGCATCTCGGCCAGTTGGGGTCTGGGCGAGATCTTCAACTTCGCGGCGCTGAACGTGGACGGCGCGCGCAACACCGACACCACCGACGTCGGCGACCTGCGTGCCTATCACCAGATTTTCCTGGAGGCGGCCGCGCAGGGGCAGTCGATGTTCGCCGCCAGCGGCGACTCCGGCGCCTACGACACGGTACGCGCCCTCGGCACCGGTGACGGACCGGGCGAGTTCAGCGCACCGCTCACCGTCGATGCCCCGGCGTCTGATCCGTACATCACCGCTGCCGGCGGCACCACGGTGCCGGTGAAGTTCGTCAACTCCTCCGGCCAGGTGGTGCTGTCGATCGACCAGGAGAGCGTGTGGGGCTGGGATTACCTGCTGCCGTTCGTGCCCAGCCGTGACTATGTGTTCTCGGTCGGCGGCGGCGGTGGCGTCAGCGTCTACTGGCGCCAGCCGATGTACCAGCTCTTCACCAGCGGCATGGAGCGCAGCGAGAAAAACCAGGAGCTGACCTACAACGATCCGGCCACCGGCCCGTACACCTACCTGAAGCTGCCCGGCAACTTCAAGGGTCGCAACCTGCCGGACATCTCGCTCAACGCGGATCCGGAAACCGGCTACCTGCTGGTGTTCCAGGGCGGCCTGTACAGCTCCGGCGGCACCAGCTTCGTCGCACCGCAGTTGAACGGCATCACCGCGCTGTTGCGGCAGAGCACGGGCCATCGCATCGGCCTGTGGAACCCGCACATGTACCTGCTGCAGAACCTCTTCGGCTACGGCAAGTGGTCGGCGTTCAACCGCATCAGTGCCGGCGACAACTGGTTCTACGCCGGCAATGGCCGTTACAACCCGGGCGCCGGCATCGGCACCCTGGACGTGGCCAATTTCGACACGTTCCTGCGCGTGGGCTTCTGAGCGAACGCCCCGGCCCGCGCCGAATGCGCGGGCCGGTTCGCCGGCTTGTCGGCGAACGCCATCAATGCGATCTTCCGGCGACTCCCTCCCCCCGGAACCGCCATGCCAGCACGCCGTTTCCTGCAACTGGACGTTTTCGCCGACCGCCTGCTAAACGGCAACCCGCTGGCCGTCGTGGTGGACGCCGAGGGGCTGGATGGCGCAGCGATGCAGCGCATCGCGCGCTGGACCAACCTCTCTGAAACCAGTTTCCTGCTGCCGCCTACCGAGCCGCAGGCGGACTACCGCGTGCGCATCTTCACGCCGCGCCAGGAGTTGCCGTTCGCCGGCCACCCCAGTGTGGGCAGCGCGTATGCAGCGATCGAGGCAGGGCTGGTCGATGCCGGCAAGCGCAGACTGACCCAGCAGTGCGAGGCCGGCCTGCTGCCGGTGCAGGTGGTCGGCGACGGCCCGACACGGATCATCCACGTGCAGGCGCCGCCGGCCCGGTTGGGCGAGATCGATGATGCCCTGCGCGCGCAGCTCGCATCTGCATTGCGGGTGGAACTTGCGCGCGACGACGTCGTCCTGGTCGACAACGGACCGCACTGGATCCTGTGCAACCTGGGCGAGGCGGCACCGGTGCGCGCGCTGCTGCCGGACATGGCGGCGCTGGCGGCGCTGTGCCTCCGGCACGACGCGGTCGGCGTCAGTGTGTTCGGGCATGAACGTTCCGATGTCGCGGCCATGGCGGTGCGCGCCTTCTGTCCCGCCGACGGCATCCCGGAGGACCCGGTCACCGGCAGCGCCAATGCGGCGATCATGGCCTGGCTCGGCGCGCGCGGCGATCGTGACGGCCATGGCCTGAACTATCGCGCCAGCCAGGGGCGCGAGGTGGGTCGCGACGGCCTGGTCGATGTGGCGCGCGACGACGCCACCGGCGCCGTCACCATCGGCGGAGCCTGCGTCATCGGCGTGCGCGGCGAACTGCTGTTTCCGGCCGCGGACTGATCACCGCCGCCTTGCCGAACGCGCGGCGCGCCGCCATGCTGTCGCGCCGCCATCCACATGACCCGACCGATGCCCTCAGCCCATCCCTCCGGCAGCTACCTGCGCAGCCTGCGCCCATGGGACGCCGCGCTGATCGTGGTCGGCGGCATCATCGGCGGCGGGATCTTCCTCAACCCCGGCATCGTGGCGCAGCGCACCGAGTCGGGGCTGGCGCTGCTGCTGATGTGGGTGGCCGCCGGCGTGCTCACCCTGATCGGCGCGCTGTGCTACGCCGAGCTCGGCGCGCGCCGGCCGCACGCGGGCGGCACCTACGTCTACCTGCGCGAGGCGTTCGGGCCGCTGGCCGGCTTCCTGTTCGGCTGGACCATGCTGCTGGTGATCTACTCCGGCTCCAGCGCGGCGGTGGCGACGATCTTCGCCAGCTACGCCGCTTCGCTGTTCGGGCTGCCGCCGGCCTGGGCGCTGCCGCTGACCGTCGGCGCGCTGGTCTTCGTCGGCGGCATCAACCTGTTCGGCATCCGCCTCGGCGCGCAGATCCAGAACCTGTTCGCCCTGCTCAAGCTGCTGGCGGTGGCGGTGCTGGTGGTGTGTGGCCTGTTCCTCGCCGGCGCCGGCCACGGCCAGGTGCTGGCCGTCGATCCGGCGCGCCACGGCGTCGGCTTCATGGGCGCGGCGCTGCCGGTGCTGTTCGCGTACTCCGGCTTCACCTACCTCAACAACCTGGCCGGCGAAGTGCGCGACCCGCAGCGCACGCTGCCGCGCGCGCTGACCCTGGGCATGCTGCTGGTGATCGGCGCCTACGCGCTGGTCAACGTGGCCTACCTCGCCGTGCTCGGTCACGCCGGGCTCGCCGCCAGCAGTGCGCCGGCGGCGGACGTGATGCAGCAGGTGGCCGGCCCGGTCGGCGCGAAGGTGATCGCGCTGGGCGTGGCGATCTCCACCCTCGGCTTCTGCAATATCACCCTGGTTGCCGGTGCGCGGGTGCTGCAGGTGATGGGCGAGGACGGGCTGTTCTTCCGCGCGGTGGCGCGGCTGCATCCGCGCTGGCGCACGCCGAACACCGCGCTGCTGCTGCTGACCGGCTGGGCCATCGTGCTGGCCCTTTCGGGCGGCTACGGCCAGTTGCTGGACTACGCCACCTTCGGCGACTGGCTGGCCTGCGCGGTGGGCGTGGCCACGCTGTTCTGGTATCGCCGGCACGATCCGGCCAACCCCGGCTTCCGCGTGCCCGGCTACCCGTGGCTGCCGTGGCTGTTCATCGCGACGGTTGGCGCGGTGGTGGTGGCCACCCTGCTCGACAACCCGCGCAACGCGGGCATGGGCCTGCTGATCATGGCCGCGGGCATCCCGGTGTACGGCATCTGGCGCCGCCTGGGCAAGCAGCACCGCGGCGCGTGACGCCGGCCCGGCGCACCGCTCGCCGCCGTCGACGATGAACGGCATGTGGCTGCGGGGCTGCTGCGGCCACACGGCAATGCCACAATAGGCAGACGATCCGCGGAGAAGTCCCGATGCTCCAATCCCACATCCTGCCGGCCGAACCGGCCAGCGCCATCGTGCCGGAGAAGGCACGCGAGGGCATCGATGTGCAGATCAACGGCGAGCATTACCGGCACACCGGCGACCCGCAGATGCCGCTGCTGTGGTACCTGCGCGACGTGTTGCGGCTGACCGGCACCAAGTACGGCGGCGCGCACGGCGAGAACGGCGCCGACCTCGTGCTGGTGGCGGACGCGGCGGTTTCCGCGGTCACGGCGCCGATGCAGACGCTGGCCGGCAAGTCGATCACCACGGTGGAGGGGCTGGCCGGCGGCGACGACAGCCTGCATCCGCTGCAGCAGGCCTTCATCGACGAGGACGCGATCGGCTGCGGCTACTGCACGCCGGGCTGGCTGATCGCCGGCGTGGCGCTGCTGCGGCGCAAGCCCAAGCCGAGCGACGACGACATCGACCAGTTGCCCAATCTGTGCCGCTGCGGCTGCCAGACCCGCGTGCGCCGCGCGATCAAGCGGGCGGCGGCCGGCAAGGCGGGCCAGTCGTGAGCAGCGAGGGCGGCAACTCCACGATCCGCCTCGATCGCCGTCGATTCCTGCAGGTGCTGGCCGGCACCGCCGGTGCGCTGGTGGTCGGCATCCGCCTGGCCGACGCCGCCGACGCTCCGTTGCCGCCAGCGCTGCTCGGCAACGATTTCCACGACCTCGGCGCCTATGTGCGCATCGACGCCGACGGCCTGGTGCTGATCGGTGCGCGCGACCCGGATACCGGCACCGGCGTGGCCACGGCCTTGCCGCGGATCATCGCCGACGAACTCGACGCCGACTGGGAGCGGGTCCGCGTGGTTGCGTTGGGGCTGGGCGTCAGCAACGACAACGGCCGGCCGAAGTGGACCTACGGCCACCAGGTGGGCGGTACCGGCAATTCCATCCCGGCCGCGTGGCGCGACCTGCGCCAGGTCGGCGCGCTGGCGCGCTGGCTGCTGTTGCAGGCGGCGGCGCGACGGCTCGGCGTTTCCGCCAGCCGGCTGCGCTGCGATGCGGGCACCGTGATCGCGCCCGACGGGCGCCGGGCCACCTACGGCAGTCTCGCCGCCGACGCCAGCCAGGTCGCGCTGCCCACGCAGGCGCCGCCGGTGAAGGCCGCCAGCAGCTACCAGCTGATCGGCCGGCCCGCTGGCGACGTGGACGCGCATGCCATCGTCACCGGCCAGGCGCGCTACGCGATCGACGAGCATCTCGGCGATGCACTGGTCGCCGTGCTGGTGCACTGCCCGTGGCCGGACGGCACGCTGGCGCGCATCGACACCGGCGACGCGCTGGCGCAGCCCGGCGTGGTCAAGGTGATCCAGCTCAAGCCCGAGCCGGGCCAGCCGCGCGGCATGACGGTGATCGCCCCGGCCGTCGCCGTGCTGGCCACCGACACCTGGGCTGCGCTGCGGGGCCGCGCCAAGCTCAAGCTCGAATGGAAGCCCGGCGCAGGCGGCGGGGAGAGCAGCAGCGCGCTGGAGCAACAGGCGCTGGCCACGCTCGCCGGCACCGATGCGCCGACCACGCGCGTGCGCGACGACGGCGACGTCGACGCCGCCGGCAAGAAAGCCGCGCGCCGCCTGCAGGCCACCTACGTGCAGCCGTGGCTGGCGCACGCCACCGCCGAGCCGATGAACTGCCTGGTGCGGCTGGACAAGGATCGCGCCAGCCTGGTGGTGCCAACCCAGGCGCCGCAGAAAGCCTGGGCGGTGGTGCAGCGCCTGACCGGGCTGCAGCCGGCGCAGATCGACATCCGCGTGCCGCGCGTGGGCGGCGGTTACGGTCGCCGGCTGGACCACGATTTCGTCGCCGAGGCGGTGATCCTGGCGCAGGCGGTCGGCAAGCCGATACGCCTGCTGTGGACCCGCGACGAGGATTTCAGCCACGACTTCTACCGCTCCGGCTGCGTGCACCAGCTAAACGCCGTCGTCGACCGCAAGCGCCGGCTGATCGGCTGGAACCAGCGCATGGTCAGCGCCTCGGCGGCGAGCCTGCGCGGCGTGCCGGAAGATCGACTGTGGCGCTCCGAGCTGCGCGCCGACCAGTTGCCCGCCGGCCTGGTGCCGAACTACCGCAGCGACTGGTACGCGCAGGCCTCCGCGATGCCGCGCGGACCGTTCCGCGGCATGCCGCATCTCAGCAACGCGTTCGCGGTGGAAAGCTTCATCGACGAGATCGCCCACCAGCTGCGCGAAGATCCGCTGAAGACGCGGCTGCGCATCCTCGGCGAACCGCGCCAGCTGCCGTTGGGCGGCGACGCCGTGCTCGACGTCGGCCGCCTTCGCAACGTGCTGCAACTGGTCGCCGACCGCATCGTGTGGAAGAACTGGCTGCACAGCATCAACGGCCTGGGCCTCGCCTGCTGGCACGTCGACGGCGCCTACGTGGCGCATGCCATCGAGGTCGCTCTGCAAGGCCAGACGCTGGTGGTCCGCCGTGTGGCGTGCGCCGTCGACGTGGGTCGCGTGGTGAATCCGCTGGGCCTGGAAGGACAGATCGCCGGCGCCACGCTGGACGCCTTGTCGCTCGCGCTGCACCCGGCGATCACCTTCAAGGATGGCCAGGTCCAGCAGCACGGCTACAAGGATTACCCGCTGGCCACCATGACCGAGCTGCCGCGCGAGGTGGAAGTGATCACCGTGCCCGGCGACCGCGACCCCAGTGGCGCGAGCTTCCTGGCGATGCCCAGCGTCGCGCCCGCGCTGGCCAATGCCGTGTTCCGCGCCAGCGCCGTGCGCGTGCGCCGGTTGCCGCTGATGAAGGAACTGATGCGGCTGCTCTGAGCGAGATCAGTCCGTCGGCATGCCCGTCACGGTCACCACCACCCGGCGCCGGTGCGCGGCGTGGCGGTGTTCCCACAGGTAGATGCCCTGCCAGGTGCCGAGCGTCGGCGCGGCGTTGCGCACCGGCACGCCGAGGCTGACCCCGGTGAGGATCGAGCGCACGTGCGCGGGCATGTCGTCGGGGCCTTCGGCGTCATGCCGGAAGAGCGGATCGCCGTCCGGCACCGCGCGGGCGAACCAGCGCTCGAGGTCGGCGCGCACGGCGGGGTCGGCATTCTCGCCGAGCAGCAGCGAGCAACTGGTGTGCGGCGTGAACACCAGCGCGGTGCCGATGCGCACCGCGCTGGCCGCGACCGCATCGGCGACTTCGGCGGTGATGTCGTGGAAGCCGCGGCCGCGGGTGTCGACCACGAACTCGCGCTGCGCCACCACCACCGCCGACGCGCTCACGGGTACAGCATCCGGGACGTCCAGGTCTGCCCGTGGCGGCTCCAGCGCACGCGCTCGTGCAGGCGGAACTCGGCGCCATACCAGAACTCGATCATGTCCGGCTCCACCAGGTAACCGCCCCAGTGCGGCGGCCGGCTGACGTTGCGCCCGGCGAACTCCTCCTCGTAGTGCTGCACGCGCCGCTCGAAGGTCTCGCGGTCGGGCAGGGTCTGCGACTGCAGCGAGGCCCAGGCGCCGATCTGGCTGCCGCGCGGGCGGCTGGCGAAGTAGGCGTCGGACTCCTCCTCCTGCAGTTTCCGCGCGACTCCCTCGACGCGCACCTGCACGCCCTGGCGCACGTGTTTCCAGTGGAAGCACAGCGCGACCTGCGCGTGCGCCTCCAATTGGCCGCCCTTGTCGCTCTGGTAGTTGCTGAAAAAGCGAAAGCCGCGCTCGTCGACGCCCTTCAGGAGCACGATGCGCGAGGCGACCCGGCCGGCGCTTTCCGCGGTGGCCAGGTTCATCGCCGTGGGTTCGGGGTCGCCGCTGGCCTTGGCCTCGTCCAGCAGCCGGATGAAAGTGTCCAGGATTTCAGGTTTGAGCATGATGTGTGAAACTTCCCTTTTGCGTCGTGGCCAAAGCGCGCCATCATGGAGCGAATGAAACTGTCCGATGATAGTGCAATGATCCCCGCACCCCGCATCCCGCCCCCGGCGGCAACGGCGCGATGCTTCTCCACGCAAGGTGAAAATGGCGGCAATGGCCATGCGCCAGCCTGCCGTCGTGCCGGCCCGGGCCAGGCCGGGAGTCGCCGCCGATGATGTCGCTGGCGCAGCAGCAGAACGAGGCGCTGGCCGGACACCTTCTGGACCAGTACGCCGGGCGCATTGCGCGCTCGCGCAGGCCCTACATCCTGGGCCTGTCGGGCCTGCAGGGCAGCGGCAAGAGCACCCTGGCGCGAGTCATGAAGGCGCAGGCCAAGGCGCGCGGCTGGGACACCGAGGTGCTCTCGCTGGACGATTTCTACTACGCCCGCAGCGAGCGCGAGGCGCTGGCGCGCGACGTGCACCCGCTGCTGCGTTCGCGCGGCGTGCCGGGCACCCACGAGATCGAGCTGCTGCTGTCGGTGCTGGCGGCGGTGCCGCACGCCTCCGCCCGGCTGGCGGTGACCCATCCGCGCTTCGACAAGGGCCGCGACACGCGCCTGCCGCCCTCGCGCTGGCCGCGGATCACCAAGCGACCCGCGCTGGTGATCGTGGAGGGTTGGGCGCTGGGCATCCGGCCGCAGCCGCTGACGGCGCTGGCCCGGCCGATCAATGCACTGGAACGCGACGAGGACCCGGACGGCGCCTGGCGGCGCTGGGTCAACAAGCAGTTGCGCGGCTACCAGCCGCTATGGCGCAAGTTCGACGCGCTGATCGTGCTGCAGGCACCGAACTGGGACATCGTGCGCCGCTGGCGCGGCGAGCAGGAGGAGGAACTGGTCGCACGCCACGCCCCGCTGGCGATGGACGCGGCCAGCATGGGCCGCTTCCTGATGCACTTCGAACGCCTCAGCCGCCACGCATTGGCGACGCTGCCGGCGCTGGCCGACACGGTGGTGGAGTACGACGACGACCGCCACGTGACCGGACTCACGCACGGCTGACAGGGCAGCGTCGAGGCGCCGCCCTGACGCCGCGCGCCCTCAGTCGACGACGAAGTTGACCTTCATGTTGACGCGCCACTCGGTGACGCTGCCGTCGTCGGCGGTGACCACCTTGATCTCGTTGATCCAGGCTCCCTTGATCTTCTTCACCGATTCCCCGGCCTTGCGCAACCCGTGCTGCACGGCATCCTCGATGCCCTGCTTCGACGACGCGTTGATCTCGATGACCTTGGCTACTGACATGGCGTGAACCTCCCGTCCGGGCGTGCAAGCGGCACGCGGCGCTCCCTGTCCCGAAGCCCGAGTCTGGCCCGCACGCACGACGCGGCACAAGCCGCACCGCGTCATGCGTTCAGGCGGGCTGCACCTGCACGGCGGTGCCATAGGCCAGCACTTCGGTGACGCCCTGGGCCACGTCGTTGGCGTCGTAGCGCATCGCCACCACGGCGTTGGCGCCCATCGCGGCGGCATGCTGCAGCATCAGTTCGAAGGCTTCCTCGCGCGCCTTCTCGCACAGTTCCGTGTAGATGGAGATATTGCCGCCGACGATGGTCTGCAGCGCGGCGCCGAGGTTGCCGACCACGCTGCGCGAACGCACGGTAATGCCGCGCACGATGCCGAACGAGCGCACGATGCGGCAACCGGGGATGTCGTTGCCGGTGCTGACCTGGTGATGCGGGATGGATGCAGTCATGGCGCTCTCCTGGATGGCGGGTGGAACGAAGATCAGCTGTCGAGCAGCGCGGCGTAGCCGAGGCGCGCATCCGGCCAGCGCGGCGCGAAGCCGCTGGCGCGCAGCCGCGCATTGCTCAGCCGCTTGCTGCCGATGCCCGGCGGCGGCGCGCCGGCGGCCGGCGGGGGTACGCCGAGCAGTCGCGCCAGATGATCGTGTAGCACGTCGAGCGGCAGCGGCGTGTCGTCCACGCCGAGATAGCACGCCTGCGGATCGGGCAGCGCCAGCAAGTGCGCGATCGCCGCGGCCGCATCGTCCACATGGATGCGATTGGCCCAGTGCGGCGCGGCCCGCGGCACCTGCACCGTGCCGGCGCGCAGGCGCTCGAACAGCTGGGTTCGCCCCGGCCCGTACAGCCCGGCCAGGCGCAGCACCACCGAGCACACCGGTTGCGCGGCCAGCCAGCGCTCCGCCTCGAGCAAGGTGGCGCCGTTGAAACCGGGTGGGGCGGGCGGCGTGTCCTCGTCCACCCAGTCGCCGTCGTGCGCGCCGTACACCGCGCTGGAGGAAACCAGCAGCACACGCTGCAACCTGCCATCGTCGAGCGCGGCCAGCAGATGGCGCAGCCCGTCGACGAAAGTCGCGCGATAGGCTGCCGCGTCGCGGTGGTCCGGCGTGGGCAGGTAAACCAGCTGCGTGAATGCGCGCGGCAAGGCGGCGAGGCTGTCCGGCCGGGTGAGGTCCGCCTGCAGCCAGCGGATGTCCGGGCCCCCTGCCACAGGCGGGTGCCGGCGCAATGCCCATACCTCGTCACCGCGCCCGCGCAGCTGCTGCGCCACGCGCAGGCCGAGATCGCCGCAACCGGCCAGCAGTACCCGCTCGCTCACCGCAACCCTCCTTCGGCGCCTGTTAGCATCACGCCATGAATCCGTCGTGCAACCTGTTCATCGTCGGTCCGACCGGTGCCGGCAAGACCTCGGTCGGCAGGCGGCTCGCCGTGCATTATGGGCTCTCGTTCGTCGATCTCGACCAGCAGGTCGAGCAGCATTGCGGCGTGGACGTGGGCACGGTGTTCGAGCTCGAGGGCGAAGCCGGCTTCCGCCAGCGCGAGAGCGCGCAGCTGGACGCGCTGAGCCGGCGCTGCGGCATGCTGCTGGCGACCGGCGCGGGCGCCGTGCTGGCGAGCGACAATCGCCGCTGGCTGAGCCAGCGCGGTTTCGTGGTGTGGCTGCAGGCCAGCGTCGAGCAACAGCTTGAACGACTCGAACGCGACCATCGCCGCCCGCTGCTGGCCGTGCCCGATCGCCTCGCACGCCTGCAGGCGATGGCCGCGGTGCGCGAGCCGATCTACCGCGACCTTGCCGACCTCGTCGTGCCCGGCCACCATGGCAGCGTCGGCGCCGCCAGCGAACGATGCATCGAACTGATCGACGCGCACTGGCAACGCGACCCTTCTTCCCGTCCCGCGCAGCACGCATGAACAAGCCCCCCTTGCACAGCATCAACGTCGCGCTCGGCCTGCGCAGCTACCCGGTATGGATCGGCAGCGGCCTGCTCGACGATCCGGCGCGCTGGCGCCCGCTGCTGCGCGGGCGCCATGCGTTGGTGGTCAGCAACACCACGGTGGCGCCGCTGTACCTGGAGCGGGTCGAGGCGGGGCTGGAGGGCTTGCACTGGTCGTCGTTCCTGCTGGACGACGGCGAGGTGCACAAGAGTTTCGCCAATGTCGGCCGCGTGCTGGACGCGCTGGGCCAGCTCGGCGCCACCCGCGACGCCTGCGTGATCGCCCTGGGCGGCGGCGTGGTCGGCGACCTCGCCGGCTTCAGCGCCGCGTGCTGGATGCGCGGCATCGACTTCATCCAGATGCCGACCACCTTGCTGGCGATGGTCGACTCCTCGGTCGGCGGCAAGACCGGGGTGAACCTGCCGGTGGGCAAGAACCTGGCCGGAGCCTTCCACCAGCCGCGCGCGGTGATCGCCGACATCGACACACTCGCCACCCTGCCCGCGCGCGAATACCGCGCCGGGCTCGCCGAGGTGGTCAAGGGCGCAGCGATCGGCGACGAGACGTTCTTCGTGTGGCTGGAGCAGCACGCCGACGCGCTGGCCGCGCGCGACGTCGACACCGTGCTGGAAGCCATCGCGCGCAAGGTGCAGTACAAGGCCGGCGTGGTGGCGCGCGACGAGACCGAGCAGGGTGAACGCGCCCTGCTCAACTTCGGCCACACCTTCGGCCACGCACTGGAAACCGCGGGCCACTACGCCAGCCTGCTGCACGGCGAGGCGGTGGCGATCGGCATGCTGCTGGCCGCGCAATTGTCCGAACGCTCCGGCATGAGCGAACCCGGCGATACCGCGCGGCTGGAACGGTTGCTGCGCACGCTCGGCCTGCCGCTGGCGATCCCGGCGGGGATGGACACGGCGCGGCTGCTGCAATGGATGCGGCTGGACAAGAAGAACGCCGCCGGCCAGTTGCGCCTGATCCTGTGGCGCGGCATCGGTCGCGCGGAGATCGTCGCCGCGGTGCCGGAATCCGCCGTCGCGGCGACACTCGATGCCGCCGCGCGCGGGCCAGGGGTTCCGGCCGCCTGACCGGGCCGGAACCCGGCGCGCCGGTTACTGGACGCTGATGCTGCCCTTCATCAGGGCCGAGTGGCCCGGGAAGCTGCAGAAGAACACGTACGGACCGTCACCCTGGATCTTGCTGACCGGGAAACTCACCGAGGTGGTCTCGCCACCGCCGATCAGCTTGGTGTGGGCGATCACGCGCGAGTCGTCCGCCTTGACGTAGCCGGCGGCCGCGCCCGCGGCAACGCCGTCGGCATCCACGGCCTGCATGTCGGACTGTTTGGTGATCACCACGTCATGGCCCATCGCGGTGACCGGCATGGTGCCGGTGTGCTTGAGCGTGATCTTGAAGTCCTTGCACGAGGAAGGCACCACGATGGAGGACACGTTGTACTGCATCGCGTCCGAACCCTCGATCTCGGTGGCGCAATCGGTGACCACCGCGGTGCCCTTGCTGGTGTCCATGGCCGACCCGGCAGGCGCGTTGGCCATGCCGGCGGCGGTCGTCGCCGGAGCGGGCGTCATCGCCACCGGAGCCTGGGCCGGGGTCGTGGTGGCGGACGGGGCCGGCGCCGACTCGGATGTCGCCGGCGACGACGAGTTGTCGCTGCAGGCGGCCAGCGCCAGCGCACAGGCGGCAGCAAGCAGACTCGGTTTGATGTTCATCGATCGTCCTCCTGGGTGGCAAAGCCGCATCATCGAACAGCGATGCTCTGCATCCCGTGAAGACGCCCCGCCCAAGCATGCCGCAGGGGCGGGCGGCGCCGGCACCTGCGTGCTGCCGGACCATTTCTCCGCGAACGCCCCGTGTGCATCCATAGGCTGGCTGGCAACGTACAACACCCATGGCCCGCCGGTGGCGTGCGTGGCCGCGTCTTGACGTTGTGGACCTGCCGGGAGAGTTGGAGATGACGACTGAATTGCAGATGCTGGGCTGGTCGGTGCTGCTCGGGATCGTTTACGTGCTGTTCGCTGCCGCGCTGGGCACATGGCAGCGTGGCCTGCGCTGGAATGTCGGCAACCGCGACGGCGACCCCGAGCCGCTTCGCGGGCCCGCCGCACGCGCCGCCCGCGCCAGCCACAATTTCCTCGAGACTTTCGCCTTCTTCGCCGCGGCGACCTTGGCGGTCGTGGCGACGCAGCAGACCGATGCGCATACCGCGATCGGGGCGCAGGTCTACTTCTGGGCGCGACTCGCGTACTTGCCGATCTATGTGGTGGGTATCCCCTACCTGCGTACGGCCGTGTGGGCCGCCAGCCTGTGGGGCATCCTGCAGATGGTGGAACCCTTGCTGCGCTGAACCCGGCAAAACCCCGGACCACTGCATGGAGACGCTCCGAGCGTGCGGCCAGCTGCTTGTCGTCCCGGCGAGATGAGGCATCCAGCGTCCGACAGACCTGGAGTCCCGGCTTGCGCCGGGACGACGAGCGGCTTCAGGCGATGCCGCGGCAGCAGACGTCAGAAGCTGTAGCCGACGCTGATGCCGTAGATCCAGGGATCGACATTGGCTTTGCCGATGCCTGCTCCGTTGAGCCTGACGTCGCTGCTCCAGTCGAAGTACTTTGCGTCGGCGCGCACGAACACGTTCGGCGTGGCGTGGAAATCCAGGCCCAGCTGTCCGACGAAGCCGCTGCCGTCCTTCACGTCCAGGTTCGTGCCCGCGATGGGTCCCGTGGTGCGTTCGTCGCTCACGTTCACCCAGCCATAGCCCAGGCCGACGAAAGGCTGCCACGCCTGGTCGGCGAGGAAGTGGTACTGGGCGGTGAGCAGCAGCGGCATGTGCTTGATGGTGGCGGACTTCGCGCCATCGAGCTTCACGTCGTGCTCGAACTTCACGAGCGGCAGCCACAGCTCGGCGCCCCAGTTCGGCGCGAAGCGATAGCCCAGCGTGAGGGTCGGCTCCCAGTCATCGCCGATGCTGGAGCGGAACGCGCCCGCCAGGACGCCGTTGCTGCTTTTGGGCGCGACACCGTTGTAACCCACCGCGCCGTAGAAGCCTGGCGCGCTGTAATCCTGGGCCCGGGCAGTACCGGCACCGGCAACAGCCAGAGCGCAACCGGCGACAATCAAGGGCAAAACTTTCATGTTGGCATCTCCAATGAGGTGACAGACTGGTTCGAGACTCTCGAGGAAGGAGTCCTGCTTCGCGCTGGGAAATGCCCCTACGCGAATGCCTGTACGGTCACCCGCAAGTTTTGGACTGAATTCGTGCTGAACCGAAGCCCGGCCATGCGGCAGGCCATGAACCGCCGTCGCCACGCACGGGGCCAGCGGCACGCATCCATCGCCAGCTGCTGGCCGGGTTGGCGCGGCAATCGCAACCTGCACATCGATCGCAGACCGGCCCGGGTTTTCCTGATGGCGGCGAAGACGTTGCCGGCCTGGTCGAATGATCCGGCGCAGGCGTCGTCCCGGTCACGGATTGCAGCAATCGCAGAAACCCGGGTCCGCCCAGGCCTCCCGCGCGAACTGCTCGCGGCGAAATCCACACCCTGCGCACACCTCGATCATGGCGCGGGTTGCGGCCGTGGCCGCATGACAGGACGCGCAAGGCAGGCCGGCGATGCGTTCCGTGGCCACGAAGCCGCGTCGTCCGCAGCGCGGGCAACAGGATCTGCAGCGCCGCACGAGATCGATGGCCGCACGCCTGATGGCGCGCATCCGGGTCGGGTTGCGGCATGCGCGCATGTCCGTCTCCACGCAGGCTGCGCCACTGATGGCAATCGCATCGGCAACGTTGGCCAGCAGTTCCTCCGGGCTCATGTTGTCCTTGCGCAGCAACACCGCTGGATCGGGCTTGCCATCGACTGCCGCCGTCACGATCACTCCGTGCGCGGGAAAGCCGATGCCTTCGGCAAACTCCACGGCGGAGCGCGCATCCACCACGACGCGCTGGGCGTAATTGGTGCGCGGCGTGGTGTGCGTTCCGACGATCTCGACACCGTCGCGACGGTCCAGCAGCATCACCAGCTCGGTGTCCAGAGGCACGAACGGCACGTGCGGATGGGGACCGAAGCTGCCCTCGCTGGCAACACCTGCATGCATCTCAGGCATGCATTCCAGGGCAGCGGCGATCTTGGCTCGGGCCGTTGCGAGCGGAGTATCCCGGCGAGGAATGTCACGACTGAAGGTACCGAACCGATCGGTGTCGAAGCCGGCCAGCAGTTGCGGTTGCAGGCCCAGGGCGCCCCTAAGCAGAGGGCCGATCACGGCCTCCTTGCCGTGCATGGTGGCGATCACGACACGATCCAGTGGCATCAGAAATAGCCCTCGCGCTTGTGCCTCTCCAGACTTCCGCTTGAATCCCGGTCGACCAGCCGACCCTGGCGTTCGGACAAGCGTGACGCGATGGTCTCTGTCAACACGGCCTCGAGGTCCGCCGCATCGGACTCCATGGCCCCGGTCACCGGCCAGCAACCCAGGGTGCGGAAACGCACGCGGCGAAGACCTGCCCTCTCGCCGGGCCGAAAGCGCATGCGCTCGGGCTCGTCCACCACGATGAGCGCACCATCGCGCCGAACCACCGGCCGCCACGCCGCAAAGTACAGGGGCGCCAGCTCGATCTTCCTCAGCATCGCGTACTGCCAGATGTCGAACTCCGTCCAGTTGGACAACGGGTAGACGCGCAACGACTGCCCGTTGGCCATGTCGGTGTTGAACAGCTTCCACAGTTCCGGTCGCTGCCGGCGAGGGTTCCATGCGTGTCCTCGCTCGCGCAGCGAGAACACGCGCTCCTTCGCACGCGACTTCTCCTCATCGCGACGCGCGCCACCGAACACCACGTCGTAACCGCCTGTGTCCAGGGCCTGCTTCAGCGCATCCGTGCGCATGGCCGTGGTGTAGGCATCGCCATGATCGAAGGGATTCACGCCGGCCGCCCTGCCCTGCTCGTTGGCGTGGACAAGCAACCGGAAACGATGCTTGCGGGCGAAGCGATCGCGAAACATGAGCACGTCGCGGAACTCCCAGGTGGAGTCCACGTGGAGCAGCGGCAGCGGGGGCGCTGCGGGGTGGAAGGCGCGCGCCGCGAGACAGGCGAGCGCGGTGGAATCCTTGCCGCCGGAAAACAGCAGTACGGGCTTTCGCGCCTGGGCCACGGCCTCGCGCAGGATGAAGACAGCCTCGTTCTCCAGGTCCGCCAGATGACCGGTTGCCAGGGCAGGCGCGCTGGTCATGCGAGCGCATGGCCAAGACCCGCCGCCCGCCACAAGCGGTCGCGCAGGGCATGGTTCAGTCCGCGGCCATCCGGCGGCACCACGATCAGTACGGCGAGATCCAGGTCATCGGCTTCGCGCAGGCGCCGGTACAACTGCTGCGCCTGCTGGTCCGGGGAGTGCCCCATGGACAACCACGGCACGTGGGCCGGCCAGCTGCCGGCACGCCGCTCGGAGAGCACGCCCACGCGAGCGCTGAGCGCGGTGTATTCGGCGATGCGTTCGGGCACCTGTTCCATCGATGCCAGCACCACGCGGGCGTTGGGGGCGTAGTGAAGCTTCATGCGGCCGGGGCTGCGTATCGACGTGTCGATGGGCGACTCGACCGGCTTGCCGGTCACCCGCTCCAGGTCCTCCCCGGTGATCGCACCGGGCCGGAGCAGCCGCGGCAGGCCGGTGGAAAGATCGACGATGGTCGACTCGATGCCCACGCGGCAGGGGCCGCCATCCAGCAGCACCTCGACCGCATCGCCAAGCTCTTCCCGGACGTGCCGGGCGGTGGTCGGACTGATCTTCTTGTGCCGGTTGGCAGAGGGCGCAGCGATCCCCCCGCCGAACGCTTCCAGCACGTCCAGCGCCAGCGGGTGTGCGGGCACGCGCAGCGCCACCGTATCCAGGCCGCCCGTCACGCCGTCGCTCACCGTGGCGGCGCGGGGCAACACCAGCGTGAGCGGGCCAGGCCAGAAGGCTTCGGCAAGGCTCCATGCGAGCGCGGGAATGTCCCGCGCCCACTGCGCCAACTGGGCGGCCCGATGCAGGTGCACGATGAGCGGATGGTCTGCCGGGCGCTGCTTGGCCGCGAAGATCTTCGCGACCGCGGCGGGGTTGCCGGCATCCGCGCCCAGTCCGTAGACCGTCTCGGTCGGCAGGCCGATCAAGGCGCCGCGGCGCAGCGCATCCACCGCGTCGCGCACGCCAGCACTCCCGGAGAGCCTGATGTCTTCCCGATCCTTGATGTTCATGCCGCGTCCTCCCAGGTCAGATGGCCGGTGTAGCGATGCATGGACCCTGGCTTGTCGCCGAAGGCGAACAGGTGGGCCCAGCCGTGGTCGAACAGGTGCCGCACGGCTTCATGCCTGGCGACGATGGCGTTGATGGCGTCCAGCGGAGCGGCGATGACGACGGACAGCCGCAGCGGCTCATGGACATAGCGCTTGCCGTCATGCAGCGACTGCCATGGCAAGCCGGTGCGCAGGTCGCCGCCATTGCCCTCCAGCACGCCCAGCTTGCCGACCACGTTGTGGAGCGTCTTGTTGCCGCTTCCGAAGACCCGGTTGTCCACCGCCGAGCCGTAATACTGCAGGCTGATCCACGCGCCCACGATCATCGGCGCGGTCATGATGGATTCCAGGGTCTTGAAGCCGTCATCGCGCTGCCAGTCGTAGGAATTGAGGAAGGCACGCCCCGCCAGGTCGAGGCCCGCGGTGCGGCTGCGCGGGGCGATGATGTATGAGGCGCAACCCGCCAGGCCCCACTCCGGCCGTACCTCGCTCCAATCCCTGCTGCGCGCCAGGACCTGGTTCTCGATCGAGCGCCGGTCGTGCAAGGTGAGGATGGCGGCACGTTCCTGCCGGGTCACCCGGCCGGCCTCGGCCAGCGCTGCCTGCAGTCGGGCCAGGTCGTCGGCATGCGTCGCCGGCAAGCCGTCGGTGTCGAAGATCGTCACCTGGTCGGTGGTGGTGTCGTGCAGCGCGCCGAGGAAATGTGTCTCGTCGGGAATCACCGTGCCGCGTTCTGCCAGGGCCTGGCGCACCTGGCGGTCGTTCAGCACCGCAGCCGCCACCCGCGCATTGGCGTCGCCCGCGTGCCCACCGCAAGCCCCGCAATCCAGGCCGCTGGCATGCGGGTTGTTGACCGAGCTGGCGCCGTGCCCGACGAACAGCACCACGCGCGCGAACTGCTGCCGCAGCGACATGGCGCGCAGGGCGCCCTCTGCCAGCGCGACCCTGGTTTCCAGCGGCATGCCGGTGGCGCGGTCGTTCGCGGTCGAGGGCGTGATGTCCGGCGCCAGTCGCGTGAGTGCAGCGGCGTCGATACCGCGCTCCGCCGGGTGCGCTTCGGGCCGGGTGAAGCCCAGGCTGTCGGCGATGAGCTTGCCGGCGAATTTCCATCCCATCGCTTCGACGAAGGTGAACGACGACACCGCGGCCAGCTTGAACCAGCGCCATTGGCCGATGGCGCGAAGCCGCCGCCGCCGCCGCGTGGCGATGTCGGCCTGCTGCTGCGCCGTCGCACCCCCGACTGTCTCGTGCACCGTCAGGCCGGGTGCCAGCAGCACCGGGCAGCGGGGACCACCCTGGCCCCGGGCGAGCGGCACATATTCCATCGGCATGCCGAAGAATCCGGCCATGCCCAGCGTCTCCACGCCGGGCGCCACCTTCTCCAGCGCACGCCGGAAGGTTTCGGAGCGCACGTCGATGCAGAACACGGCCTGCACCGCCGGGCGCATGGCGATCACGGATGGCCGCGGTGCGGCGAGCTTGGCGAGGAAGCATCGCTGCCAGGCGATTTCGTAGGCGTCCTGCAGGATTTCTTCCAGCGTCGGCGCGGCCGGCTCGTTTTCGCGGGCCGATGCAGCGAAACAGGCGCGGGCCTGCTCCCATCCGGCCGCCAGTGCGGCGACCGGCTGGCACGTTTCCAGCAGCGCCACCTCGAAAGCCAGCCGTATCGCCAGCAGTTCGAGCAAGGTGTCGTCGCGCCGCCCCGCCAGCTCGCTTTGCCAGACCTGGTAGCGGGCGTAGCCGGCCCAGCCGCCCACGCTCATCAGCAGCCGGTGGAAATAATCGGCAAGGCCCGGTTCGTCCATCTTCAGGCGGGCCGCTCCATGGGCGATCATCGCTTCGGCAGTGGCAGGAAGCGCGCCGATCGTGCGGTGGAATCCGGCGAGCCCCATGACCTGGGGCGTGCGATCGATGGCGGCCTCCTCACGCCAGGCCGCATAAGGGCCCAGGTGCCGTGTCGACGCTGGCCACAGCGCCTGCCCCGCGTCGAAGTAGCCGGCCGCCCACAGCGAGACCCGCTCGCCGGCAAAGCTGGCCCAGTCCCGTCCGGTCAGCTTGCCGGCGACGTCGGCAACGGTCGGCAGCGGCGCATGCGTTGCCACATCCTCGGTTTGCAGTTGGCGGCGCAGCGCCGCGACGTCGAGGGTGCGAGGGGCGGCACTTCCCTTGCGCAGCAGGGCCTGGCCAAGATCCCGGTCGGTGATGCGACCCTGGGCGATGGCGTCGCGGTAGAACGCGCGCGGCATGGTCATGCGGGCGCCTGCCACCTCGGCCATGACGCGCGCGACCTCGCCGAAGCGGCGGTCGGCCATGCCGAGGAAGGGATTGACGGCCACGAAATTCTTCAGCGGCCACAGTGGCGCGATGCGTCCACACGCGCGCTGCGCGGCTTCACATGCACGCCCTGCCCCGATGTCGGAGGAAGGTGGGATGGGATCGGCTTGTTCCCTGATCTTCAATGCGATGGCGTTCATGGGCGGCTCCTCAGGCGATGGTCCGGGCGTGATGGCGCGCGTCTTCCCGACGCAAGGCACCCACCAGGCGATTGAAGATGGCGTTGACGTAGAGGCCGTTGGCCAGGTGGACGCGTGCCGCCCGCCAGAGCGGCCGCTGGTTCCACAGCACGACCAGGCTTTGCAGCACGGTGACCGCGGTGAACGATGCGATGGCCAGCCCCATGATCAGCAGGCCCGTGCCGTCGGGCCGGGGAATCGCCGGCAGGCTGCCGGCGGTCAGCCGCGTGAAGGCGGTTTCCAGGATGAAATAGGCCAGCGTGGTTCCGGCGGCCCCGAGCAGGGTCTGCACAACCAGGCGGGTAGTAGTGGCCCCTTGCAGTGACGATGCCAGCAGCATGCTGACGCCCATCACCAGGATCGCGCCCAGGGTCAGCACGGCAGGCTCCGCCCGCACGAAGGTTCCGAATACCCAGGCAAACAGCACGTAGATCGCGGTCGCCAGCAACAGGCTCAGCAGGACGGGGCGCAGGCGCGGCCTGGCGAAACGCGGCAGCGTCTCGGTTTCCACCACGCCCCCGGCCGAGAGGAAGGCGTGGGCCTTGTACAGCGAATGGGCGACCAGGTGAAGCAGCGCGATCGCGAACGCGCCGAGCCCGCATTGCAGTGTCATGAAACCCATCTGCGCCACGGTCGAGAAAGCCAGCGATCCTTTCACGCTGGTCTGGGTCAGCATCACCACGCCGCCGAACAAGGCGGTGAAGCCGCCCACGATGGCAACGCCGTGCAGCGTCGGCATCGAGAGCACCATCACGTCGGCAAAGCGGATCAACAGGAATCCACCCGCATTGATGATGCCCGCATGCAACAGGGCCGACACCGGCGTCGGCGTGTCCATCACCTCCGGCAGCCAGCCGTGGGTGGGGAACTGCGCCGACTTCATGAGCGCCGCGACACCCAGCAGCAAGGCCGCCAGCGAGAGTGCGGGCGGCGCGGCGTCGGCGGCGATGGCCTGCGCCCGGGCCAGCACGGTGGCCAGGTCGGTCGTGCCGAACGTGGTCACCAGCAGGGCGGCGGCACCGAGCATGCACGCATCACCGAGGCGGGCGGCGAGGAACTTCTTGCGGGCGGCGATCCTTGCGGGTCGGCGCTCCGGGTAGAACACCAGCAAGCGGTGCAGGGAGAGGCTCATCGCCACCCACGCAACCACCAGCTGCACGAGGTTGCCCGCGAAGACCAGCAGCGTCACGGCTGCCAGCGTCCGGCACAGGCCGGCCATGAAGGCGCCCTGGCGCGGCTCGCCGTCCATGTAGTTGCGGCTGTACTGGACCACGACGACGCCGACGAAGGCGACCAGCAGGAACATGGTGCAACTGATGGCATCCAGCCTGACCGACAAGCCGATGCCATTGTCTCCCAGCAACCCGCTGGTGGCCGGGCCTTCCCACGCGGTCAGCAGGCAGGCCAGCACCGCGAGCACCAGGCAAAACCACGTCGCCAGGCGGCTTGCGAGAAGCATGGCGTGCGGCCGACGAGGTCCCGGCCGTGAAGGAAACAGGGTCGCCAACAACAGGCTGGCGGGGGCAAGCAGAAACAGCGTCGCAAGGGCAGGCAACATCAATCACTCCGCGGTCAGGTGAGCCGCGGCAAGCCTACGCTTCGCGCATCATTCTAAAAAATTCATTTAACGAAACCTGTCGATATACAAAATAGAATGATTGCATGGCCGCACTGAACTACAACCACCTGCGCTACTTCTGGGCAGTCGCCCGCGAGGGAAACCTCACCCGCGCCGCGGAGAAGCTGCTGATCTCGCAGTCGGCGCTGTCGATCCAGATCAGGAAGCTCGAGGGTCAGCTGGGACAGGACCTGTTCGAACGCAGCGGGCGGCAACTCGTGCTGACCGAGGCCGGGCGCATCGCCTTCGACCACGCGGAATCGATCTTCGCCACCGGCGGCGACCTGCTCGCCACGCTCAAGCAGCGCTCCGGCGGCCGGCGTTCGATACTCAGGGTCGGGGCCTTGGCCACGCTGTCGCGCAATTTCCAGATCGGCTTCCTGCGCCCATTGCTGGGACGCCGGAATGTCGAGGTCATCGTTCGCTCGGGGACCACCGCGTTCCTCTTGCAAAGCCTGGAAGCCCATCGGCTGGACGTGGCGCTGGTCAATGTCGCGCCCGCCCGCGATGCGGCCACTCCCTGGGTTTCCCACGCCATTGCCGAACAACCCGTCAGCCTGATCGGAACGCCGAAACGCATCGGCAAGGGCGGCACGCTGAAGACACTGCTGACCAGGCAACCCCTCGTGCTGCCGACGATGGAGAGCAGCGTACGCATCGGATTCGACGCGCTGGTCGAACGCATGGGCTGGAAAGTGCGGGTGGCGGCGGAGATCGACGACATGGCGATGCTGCGACTGATCGCCCGGGAGGACGTCGGCCTGGCGGTGGTTCCGCCGATCGTGGTCAAGGATGAATTGAGCAGCGGCCGCCTGGTGGAGGTTCACCAGTTGCCGCAGCTCAGCGAGACCTTTTTTGCCGTCACCATGAAGCGGCGTTTTCCCAATCCGCTGTTGCGCGAGCTGATCCGTCCACGTACGGCGCTTGAGCTCGCCGATTAGCGCGGGCGTCCGCCGGGCGACCCGAGGGACATCGACCGCCACGCCGTCGTGCATGTGCCGCCATCCGCCGGCAACGGAATCTGTTCGGCCTCAGAAGGCGTAGACGAAACCCGCCAGCACGGTGCTTGCCGAGGAGCGCTCCACCAGCGGACTGTCGGTGATCGCGCGAGGCAGCCGCTGGTACTTCAGGGCACTCCAGAACGTCCAGCGGCGACCCATCGGAGCCACCGCGCCGAGGCTGGCTTCCGGCACCAGCACGCCGGGAACGGCATAGGGCCCCGGTGCGCCGTTGGCTGCCTCGGAGGGGCGGATGCCGTAGTAGTAGTCGGCGAGCCGGGGCGACCACCAGCGCACACCCAGGCCGGGCGTGACGCGCCATTTGCCGAACCGCAGCGGGTAGCCGTACTGCATGGCGAGCTCTTGCCCGCGGCTTCGCGACAAGGCATCGGTCAGCACGGTCAGCTGCAGGTTTCCCAGCCTGCCGGAGCGGGTCAACACGGCGCCGACATCCATGCTCCGGCGCCGGTCCCGAAGACCGTCCAGGGGAATGTCGTCGGCATCGAATCCGTCGAGCCGTGCCTGCGCCACCAGGTCCAGCCGCCAGTCGTCGCGTTGCCAGGCATGCCAGCCGAGTTGCAGGCCGCGCAGGAAGGCGTGCTCGCCTTCGTAAGCCGCCGCGGGAACCACCAGCTGGCGACGGGAGGAACCGGCATAGCCACCGTTGCTGACCAGCGCGATGGCACCGGCTTGCCAGCCTCGCTGTACCCGGCGCGAGGCCGTCTCCCCGGCGGCGAAGGCCTCCGAGCAGCACGCGCAGAGCAACCCGGCAACAACGATCCAGAGGAAGGGGGGAAGCATGGGTCGGCACTCCGGTCGGATGGGGAAGGCAACGCTCGCCTGCAGACGTTGCCACGCAGAAGGGCATATCCATCCATACGGAGCGCGTCCACCGGCGGATGCGCATTCACCGGCGATGAAGGACGTCCGCGACGCTGATCGTTCCCCGTGCTTCTCCGCCGGCGCTGCCGAAAGCCTTGCATCCATTCGCACCGGATCTCCGTACCTGTAATCAGGCACCCACAGGCTCTGGCCATGTCCTCATCCATACTCATCTACGGCGCCACCGGCGGCGTCGGCGCATGCCTGGCCCGGCTACTCGCCGATACGGGATCGCAGTTGCACCTGGTGGCGCGCCATGAGGAGACGTTGCGACCATTGGCGCAATCCCTGGGGGCGACATGGACGGTGGCCGACGTACTGGATGAAGCATCCTTTGCGGCGGTGACCGAGGCTGCGCCCGCGAGCCTCGACGGCCTGGTCTATGCGGTCGGCAACATCGCGGTGAAGCCGATCTCGCGCGTCTCCGAAGCTGACCTGGCCCACGATTACCGGCTGAACGCGATCGGCGCCGCGCTGGCCGTCCGGGCGGCCCTGCCGTCGCTGCGCAAAAGCACCACCGGTGCGTCCGTGGTGCTGTTTTCCTCCGTAGCAGCATCGCGCGGCTTTCCGTCGCATGCGTCCATCGCCATGGCCAAGGCGGCGGTAGAGGGTCTGACCCGGTCGCTTGCCGCCGAACTGGCACCCGCGGTGCGGGTCAACGCGATTGCGCCATCGCTCATCCGGACGCCGCTGGCCGCACGCATGGTGGCCAACCCGAAGCTTCGCGAGGCGTTCGCCGCCGCCCATCCCCTGGGCCGCCTGGGAGAACCCGAAGACATCGCCCAACTTGCTGCCCACCTGCTCTGGCCACGCTCCGGCTGGATGACCGGGCAAGTGATCGGCGTGGATGGCGGGCGCGCGGCCATCGCCGGAAAGTGACCGGAGCAGGCAGCGCAATGCGCAGCAATCGCGAGTTGCCTGGCAAGCCTGGCGTGCACCCTCGCCGCGGTGTCCACGGGTGCGGAAGATGGGCACGCGGGCCGGCCGGGGTGGAATACTGGTCCAGGCGCTGTCGATGGCGGGCCTGCCCGGGAGGTCACCCATGAAGATACTGCTGGTCGGAGCGAGCGGACTGGTCGGACAAGGCGTCCTCAAGGTGCTGCTGCAGGACGCCGAGCGGCCCGGGGTGACGTTGCTGGTCCGCCGCCGGTCGCCAGACGTGCCGCAGGGAGTGCGCGTGCTGCAAGTACCGGAACTCCGCGACAAGGCACTGGAAGGACTCGACCTTGGCGGCATCGATGCCTGCCTGTACTGCGCCGGGCCATTGCCCCTGCTTCTCTCGGAAGCGGCCTATCGCGAGGCGACGGTGGCCACCCTCGAGTGTGTGTCGCGGGCCTTTGCGCGCGCCAATCCGCGAGGACGGATGATCTATGTCTCCGGCGCCGGCGCCGACATCCGCAGCCGCTTGATGCCGTTGCGGATCAAGGGCGAGGCCGAGCAGGTGCCCGGCCGCTTCGCGCTGGCCACCACGGTACTGCGGCCCGGTGCCATCTGCCCCGTGCAGGGCGAGCGGTCTCCGCATCGCGCGCGGCGGGCACTCTATGCGCTGGCCGGTCCCGTGCTGTCCGTGGCGGTGCGCCTGATGCCCGGCAGCTTCACCACGAGCGCGGCCGTGGGAAGGTGCATGCTGGCCATGGCGAGGGCCGAGACCTCAGGGACCGGGATGGTCGTGGTCGAGAACAGGCAGATCAACACATTCGCCGCGCCCTGATCGGGTCCGGGGTGGTTTGCGCGGAGCGCCCGGCAAGTTTCGTGCAGCCGGGCGGCCATGCACGACGGCGAGGCTCAAGCCCTGCGCTCGGCCAACAGGCTCAGGAATTCCTTCCGCAACGAGGTGTCCTCGAGGAAGGATCCGCGCATCACGCTGTTCACCATCCTGGCACCATCGTCTTTCACGCCGCGCCAGTGCATGCAGTAGTGGTCCGCCTCCAGCACCACGGCGAGGCCGTCGGGCCGCAGGCGTGTTTCGAGCAGGTCGGCGATCTGCACCACCGCTTCCTCCTGGATCTGCGGCCGGCTCATCACCCAGTCGATCAGTCGCGCGTACTTGGACAAGCCGATCAGGTTGGATGCGGCATGGGGCATCACGCCCACCCACACGCGCCCCATGATCGGGCACAGGTGGTGCGAGCAGGCGCTGCGCACGCGCATCGGCCCGACGATCATCAGCTCGTTCAGATGCTGCACGTTGGGAAACTCGGTGACCTCGGGCGCGGCCCGATAGCGGCCCGCGAAGACCTCGCGCACGAACATCTTGGCCAGCCGCTTTGCGGTCTCGCGGGTGTTGTGGTCGTGCTCGACGTCGATCACCAGGGCGCGCAGCAGCGCGTCCGCCTTGTCGGCCACCTCCCGTTGCAGTTCGTCCAGCTCGCCGGGCCGGATGAACTCCGCCACGTTGTCGTTGGCGTGGAACCGTGCGCCGGCCTCGCGCAGGCGGTGGCGGATGCGGTCCGAGATGGCGGTGGCATCGGCATGGCGAATGGATGCCACATCGGAGGGTGCTGTTTGCATGATCAGGCCTTTGGCAGCGGCGGATGGCGTCGTGCGCTGTCGAACCCGAATGCCCGGCATGCACCATCAGCTCATACGCAGCACCGGGCCATCCGGATGCATGCTTGCCGTCCATCGACGGATTCAGGCGGCCAGGGGTTTGCCCGAAGGCTGTCGGGAGAGCGCCGCGACGGCATCGACCCACTGTGGCTGGTCATTGAGGCACGGGATCAGGGTGAGCTCCTCGCCGCCGGCGGCGAGGAAGGTTTCGCGTCCGCGGATCCCGATCTCCTCCAGGGTCTCGATGCAATCGGCCACGAACGCCGGGCAGGCCACGAGCAATCGGCGTACGCCCTGCGCAGCCAGCTCCTTGAGCACGACGTCGGTATGCGGTTCGATCCACTTCGCGCGGCCCAGCCGCGACTGGAACGCCAGCGACCAGCGCTCGTGCGGGACGCCGAGTGCGGCGGTCAGGCGCTCGCTGGTGCGCACGCATTGGGCGCGATAGCAGCGCTCCAGCACGTTTGCCGGAGGCTCTAGGCAGCACGACGGACCGCACAGGCAGTGCCGGCCGGTCGGGTCCGCCTTGCGGATGTGACGCTCGGGCAGGCCGTGATAGCTCAGCAGCAGATGGTCGTGCGGCTGCGCCAGATAGGGCCGCATGCTGGCGCCGAGCGCGGACAGGTACTCCGGCCGGTCATGGAACGGCGCAACCAGATCCAGCTGCAGCCGCAGGCGATGGCGCTGCAGGGTCTGCCGCGCCTCTTCCAGGACCGTGGTGACGGTGCTGTCGGCAAACTGCGGATACAGCGGCAGCAGGGTCGCGCGTTGGATGCCGCGGCGGGCGAGGTCGCACAGCACCTTCTCGATGGAGGGTTCGCCGTAGCGCATCGCCAGTTCCACCGGCGCGCCGTGCCAGCGTTCGGCCACCCGCGCCTGCAGGCGTCGACCGATCACCAGCAGCGGCGAGCCTTCGTCCCACCAGATCGAGCGATAGGCCGCGGCCGATGCCGCCGGACGCGTGCGCAACACCAGCGAGACGATCAGCCGGCGCAGCGGCCACGGCACGTCGATGACGTGGCGATCCATCAGGAACTGGTCGAGATAACGCCGCACGTCGGCGACGTCGGTGGAGGGCGTGGAGCCGAGGTTCACCAGGATCAGGGCTTGGTCGGGCATCGATGGTTTTCCGGTGGAGGCAGGAAGCGGGTGCGAGGTGCGTTGCCGGTCACAAGGCGTCGAGATCGCCGAGCACGGCCTCGGCCCGCCGCTGCACTTCGGCGCGTTGCGTGGACGGCATGCGCTCGAGCTGGCGCAGGGCCATGCCGAGGCGCGGATGGGATGCCAGTGCGCGGTGATGGCGTGCCAGGAAATCCCAGTACAACGCGTTGAACGGACAGGCGCGTTCGCCGGTGCGCTGATCGTGCCGGTAGCGGCAGCCGGCGCAGTAATCGCTCATCCTGTGGATGTAGTTCGCCGACGAAACGTAGGGCTTGGTGGCCAGCAGGCCACCATCGGCGAACTGGCTCATGCCCAGCGTGTTGGGCAACTCCACCCACTCGAAGGCATCGACGTAGATGCCGAGATACCAGCGGTGCACCTGTCCGGGGTCCAGGCCGGCCAGCAGCGCGAAGTTGCCGATCACCATCAACCGCTGGATGTGGTGCGCGTGGGCATGCTCCAGCGACTGCGTGATGGCCTGGTGCAGGCAGTTCATGCCGGTGGCGCCGGTCCAGAACCAGGCCGGCAGATCGCGCCGGTGGCCGAAGAAGTTGGCCTCGGCATATGCGGGCATGCGCGCCCAGTACACGCCGCGCACGTACTCGCGCCAGCCGAGGATCTGGCGGATGAAACCCTCGACCGCCGCCAGCGGCGCGCGACCCTCGCGCCAGCACGCTTCGGCGCGTTCGATCACCTCGCCTGGCGAAAGCATCTTGACGTTGAGCGCGAACGAGATCAGCGAATGGAACAGGCGCGGCGCCTGCGTGCTCATCGCGTCCTGGTAGTCGCCGAAATCGGCGAGCCCGTCGCGCAGGAAGGCATCGAGCTGGCGCAGCGCCTCGTCCCGGTTGAGCGGCCAGCGAAACGCTCCGGCTTCGGGCGCCCCGAAGCTTTGCACGCCGGCGGCCGCGATGCGCCGCCACAGCGCGCGGTGGTCGTGCGACGGTCGCGCATCGGCCGGTTCGGACGGCGCGCCTGGCCAGCGCCTGCGATTGTCGGCATCGAAGTTCCATCGGCCGCCCACCGGCCGCCCCTGCATGTCCAGCAACACGCGGTGCTTCGCGCGCATGTGCCGGTAGAACAGCTCCATCTTCCAGCGCCGTCGACCGGCAAAGAATGTCGCGACGTCGTCGCGGCGGGTCAGGAAGTGCTCGCTGTCCACCTTCCGTGCGGGGATGCGCAAGTGCTGCGCGTACTCCGCCAGCTGCCGGTCCAGGCGCCACTCGTCCGGTGCCTGGTACTCGAACGTGCGCACGCGGTACTCCCGGATCAGCTGGTCGAGGTTGGCGGTGATCGACTGACGGTTGGCGACGTCGTCGATCGCGAAGTAGCGCACGCGATGGCCGCTCGCCTCCAGCCCGCGGGCGAAGTCGCGCATGGCGGCGAAGATCGCCAGGATCTTCTGCGCGTGGTGGAGGGCGTAATCCGTTTCCTGGCGGACTTCCATCAGCACGTAAAGCACGTCGGGATCGCTGGCCGCGAACCAGGAATGTCCGGGGTCGAGCTGGTCTCCCAGCAGCAGACGCAGCATGGTCATGGGGCGTGGCCGTCCGGTTCAGCGCGCCGTGGGCGAAGTCGCCGCCCGGCGCTGGCGCAGCGTCGAGACCAGCGACACCAGGAGCACCGCCACGGCCAGCAGCAGGGCCACGCTGGCGGCCGCATCCGCGCCGGCCAGGCCGGCGCTGCGCTGTTTCACGCATACCCCCAGCAGGCCCCACAGCGCCGCCAGCGCATACCAGGGATTGCCGCGCATGCGCACGATCATGGTCAGTACCAGCGCCGCCGCCAGCGCGAACAGCACCAGCGTCCACGCCAGCATGTCCGCCACCGGCAACAGGCGGAACGCCACGATCACCTGGGCCAGGTTGAGGAACACCGCCAGCGACACCCAGCCGGCGTGCAGCGACAGCGGGATCCACTGCCACCACGGCCCGCGCGCGTGGCCGGCGGTGTGCGACGCCTGCCAGGCGGCTGCGAGCAGGCACGCCAGGCTGGCCCAGATGACGAACAGCGCGAGCCAGAACCACTGCTGCGAGAACACGATCATCCATGCCGAGGTCAGCGCGAAGCCGGCCGCCGTCAACCCCCGGATGCGGCGCAGCGCCGCCGTGGCGTGCCGCTCGAACAGCTGTCGCGTGCCGAAGATCGCGTCCAGCACGAAGATCGGCCCCCAGATGGCGAACGCGTAGCCGGCGGCCACGATCAGGGTGGGATAGCGATCCGAGATTTCGCCATTGGTCGGCCCGAACGCGCCGGTGTTGGACAGCCAGGCGACGACGGGCATCGCCCAGGCGAGAAAGGCGACGAGGTATTTCACGGGCATTCTCCAGCAAAGCGATCGCGGTCTGCGCCAAGCTCGGGCCAGCGCTGGGGCACCCGGCGGATCGCGGTCGGGTCATACCCCATGGCGGACGCCCGATCGAGCATGGCGGCGTAGTCGGCCTCCGACACGGTGGGCGTACGGGAAAGGAACCAGAGATAGTCGCGCGCATCGCGCACCACCATCGCCTGGGTGCCGTCGGCCTTCAGCCAGCCGACCAGATACCGGGCGCTCAGGAAGGCGAAGAAGCGTACGCGCCATTCGCCATGGCCGCTGCCCTCGACCACGCTCGCAGTCGACTTGAACAGCCTTGCCGGCGCGTCGAAACCCCCGTGGCGCTGGCGCAGCCAGATGCAGAGTGAGCCGTCGTCGTTGCGCCGGAAGGTTTCCACCGCGTTGTAGCTGTCGCGCTCGAAACGGGGCGTGATGGCAGCGAGGACATGCCAGCGCCCCAGGTAGCGACCCACATCCGCGGTGTGCACCGGCCGGATCGGGTCGAACTGACGCGCACGCGCCGCCGGCGTGGGCAGCACCCACACGGCGAGGAGCGTCAGGATGAGCAAGCGTTTCACCCGGGGCAACCTCGTCTGCTGCGATCAGGACCGCTACATGCAGCTCATACGGCGCACGTTCGCATTTGGATGCCCTGTCGCCACCAGGCGCGGCGTCGGCGGCCTAGGAGCCGATATCGCTCCGGTGCCGCCCCGCTCCCCTTGCCATGCTGGCGAACACGCCATCGCGGCGTATCCAGGCGTGGTACAGCGCCGCCGCCAGATGCATGAGCACGACGGCGAACAGCAGCAGCGCCAGCCAGGTATGGGCCGTGCGCAGCACGGCGTACACCGTCGGGTCGTGCGGTGCGATCGCCGGCAGGCTGACCCCGCCGGGCATGGTCACCGGATAGCCGCCAGCCGAGACCATGGCCCAGCCCACCAGCGGCATGGCGAACATCAAGGCGTACAGCAGGATGTGCGAGGCCCCGGCTGCAGCCTTCTGGATGGCCGGCAGGTCGGCCGGCAACGCCGGTGGCGGATGGCGCAGGCGATTGGCCAGGCGCACCACCGCCAGCAGGAGGATCGCGATGCCCAGCGGGCGATGCAGGCTCACCAGGGCGGGACGCAGGCTCAGCGAGGCGACCATGCCGACGCCGACGAAGAGCATCGCCAGGATCGCCAGCGCCATCGTCCAGTGCAGCACGCGGGCGAGCAGGTTGAAATGGGCGGAGCTGCCGGCGCGGTTCATCGGTCCGACTCCGGTGTCGCGGCGTGGCCGGTGGCGGCGCCGGCCTCGCCGCTGGCGATGTCGTGCTCGCGGCGGTTGAACGACACCGAATAGACGGCCGAACGCGCCGCCAGGATCGGATCGTCGGAAGCCTCCACGCCGGTGGGCAGCACCAGCGGATCGTAGTTGATGTCGCGGCAGGCGCCGGTGGCCTGCGCGCTGCTGCTCTCCACCACCACGGTGCCGACCGTGACCCGCGGGCGATCCTCCGGCCAGCTCTGCGAGGGGTTCACCGGATCGTCGGCTTGCGCCAGCGTCACCACCATGTCCCAGCGCAGTTCGCCCTTCGCCAGACGCGCCGCAAGATCCTCGGCCAGGTAATCGGCATCGGCCTGCTCGCGTTGTTCCGGCGTCATCCCGGCAAACGGGGTTTGCGGCTGCATCGACCAGCGCACGTTGCGCACGTTGCCGGCGCGGTTGACGAAGCGGAAGGTGTCGACGCCGTTGAACGTGGTGTTCGCCCAACTGGTGGACCACGGCGCGTGGGCGGCCCAATCGGCGAAGCGGGCGAATTCCGGATGCGCCTTGGCAAACGCCGCCTGGCGCGCCGGATCGGGCTTGCCGGTGGCCGGATCGGGCGTGTTGGCGCGGGTCTGCTCATAGAAGGCCTCGACCGAGGACACGCCGAAGAACGGAAAGCTGTTCATCGCCATGCGCCATTGCTGGCCGTCGCCGCCGTCGAGCTTCAGCGCCATGCTGCGCACGCGCGCCTTGGCGTCCAGGCCGTAGGGCGAGCCGCCGCCGATCGACAACCTGCCGACGAACGGCGTGCGCACCGGCGCGAACAATCGCGCGCTCGACAGCGCCGTTCCCTGCCCGTTGCCCTCGAAGTAGCCGGCCACGCAGACGCCCTTGGCGTGAGCCCGGCGAAACCCGCGCCAGACCTGGCCGTTGGCGGTTTCGATCGCGTTGGTGAAACGTTGCGACGTGAGACGGCTGGAACCCAGCCAGCCGCCGACCCATGCGAACGCAAGGGCGACGGCGGCGACGATCAGCGCGATGGCAAGCCATGCCAAGGTCGCACGCCGACGGCTGGCGGGAATGGCGGCGGGATCGGAATCAAGCATGGAGCCTCCGGTCAATGGAGATGAAACGAGGGTGCCTGGTTCCTTTCGCTGGTACGACGGCCGCGGTTACCCCGATGCGCCGCCGGCGCCGGCCGGAGACGCCGCGTACGCGTCCGGCGCCTGCTGCCGCGACTGCCCCTGATCGACCATCGACGCCGGCTAACCGCCGTGCCGGAGCATTGCTTCGTCCCATGCGCACGCGGTTGTGCATCCCGGCCCGGGCCGAATGCCCGAGGCCGGCGGGACTCAGGCCAGGATGCGCAGCAGCGCGGCCAGCGCGATCGCGGCGAACACGCCGGCGATCACGTCGTCGATCATGACGCCGAAACCGCCCTTCACGCGCCGGTCCAGCCAGCGGATCGGCCATGGCTTCCAGACGTCGAACAGGCGGAACAGCGCGAAACCGGCCACCGGCATCCACCACGCGAGGCCATCGGCGGGAAGCAGCACGCCCAGCAGCGGCAGCAGCGCCAGCCACTGGCCGATGAACTCGTCCCAGACCAGGCTGCGATGATCGTCCACGCCCAGCGCGCGGCCGGCGATGTCGCAGGCACGCACGCCGACCGCGAAGCCCGTCAGCAGCACCAGCACGTAGCCCCACGCGGGCAGGCCGCGCAGGACCAGCCACGGCAGCAGCGCGGCCAGCGAACCGAACGTGCCCTGCGCCAGCGGCGCCAGGCCGGAACCAAACCCGCAGGCGAGCCAGCCCCACGGCGTGGCCAGCAGGGCACGCCTTTGCGTGGCGCTCAGGCGCTTTCTGTCATTCACGCGAAATGCTCCCAGCCCGGCGTGCCGGGCTCCATCCAGCCACCGTCGTGACCACGTACGCGCACCCCGGTGCCGGCCACGATCCGGCCGATGCGAGTGGCACCGCAGCCGAGCCGCGACAGGTCGGCCTGCACCTGGCTCAACCGATCGGGCGGCACGCAGAAGCACAACTCGTAATCGTCGCCGCCGCCCAGCGCAAAGTGCAGCGCGGTGGCGTCGTCGTAGAGGCCCAAGAGCGCCGACGAGCGCGGCAGCAGCGCGGCGTCGATCTCGGCTCCCACGCCGCTGGCGGCGCAGATGTGGCCCAGGTCGGCGAGCAGGCCGTCGGAAACGTCGACGCAGGCATGCGCCTGCCCACGCAGCGCGACACCGGCGGCCAGCCGCGGCGTCGGCCGGTTCAGCCGTTCGACGAGGTAGTCGCGCAACTGGCCGCGATCATCCTCCTCGCGGCGCCATTGCTGCAGCACGTTCAGGCCGGCGGCGGCATCGCCCAGCGTGCCGGTGACCAGCACCGCGTCGCCCACGCGCGCACCGGCCCGGGTCAGCGCCTTGCCCGGCGGCACGAAGCCGTGCACCGCGACGCTCACGGTCAGCGGGCCGCGCGTGGTATCGCCACCGACCAGCGCCAGCCGGTGCACAGCGGCCAGCCGCGAAAATCCGTCGACGAAGCCTTCTACGAAGGCGCGATCCGCCTGCGGCAGGGTCAGCCCCAGCAGCGCCCAGGCCGGCGTGGCACCCATCGCCGCCAGGTCGGAGAGGTTCACCGCCAGCGCCTTCCAGCCGATGTCGGCCGGATCGGTACCGCGCGGAAAATGCACGCCTTCGACCAGCGTGTCGATCGCCACCGCCAGCTCCTGCCCGGCGGGCACGGCGAGCACGGCCGCGTCGTCGCCGATGCCCAGCCGCACGTCGTCGCGCGCCTGCACGGTGCGCTGCCGGATCAGCTCGATCAGGTCGAATTCCATCAGCGTCGCTCGCCTCTGTTGCCGGGCCCGTCAGCGCGTGAACAGCAGCACCGGGTCGCCCATGTAGGTGGTCTGCTGGCGCAGCGCAAAGCCGGCCTTTTCGGCAAGGCGGATCGAGGCGGCGTTGTCCGGATCGATGATGCATACCGCGGTGTGGTCGCCCAGATGCGCCTGGCCCCAGGCCAGCACCGCCGCCAGCGCTTCGCTGGCGTAACCCTTGCCGTGACTGTCCGCGGCCAGCACCCAGCCGAGTTCGGGCATGCCTTCGAGCGAGGGTTCGATCTCGCGCCGGAAATCGGCGTAGCCGATGTCGCCGATGCAGCGACCGCTGGATTTCTCCTCGATCGCCCAGTAGCCGTAGCCGAGCACGCACCACAGGCCCGGATAGCGCAGCAGCCGCAACCAGGCTTCCTGCCGCGTGGACGGGCGACCGCCGATGTAACGCACCACGACCGGATCGGACCAGATCGCCAGCAGGGCGTCGTGGTCGTCGGCGCGATGGCCGCGCAGGCGCAGGCGCGCGGTTTCGAGCGGAGGCACCGGATCGATGCCCGCAGGCACGACGGCGGGCTGCATCAAGCGCCCTTCTCGAGCGCGCGCAACTCGGCGGCCAGCTTGTCCAGCACGCCGTTGACGTAGCTGTGACCGTGATCGGCGCCGAAGCGCTTGGTCACTTCGATCGCCTCGTTCAGCACCACGCGGTAAGGCACGTCGGGCCGATGCTTCAGTTCGTAGGCGGCCAGCCGCAGCGCGGCGCGTTCGATCGGATCGACCTGCGCCACCTCGCGATCCAGGTGCGGACGCAGGCAGGCATCGAGCTCGTCGACGTGCTGCTCGACGCCGTGCAGCAGGTCCTCGAAATACTCCAGGTCGGCCACTTCCATGTCCTGTTCGTGGCGGAACTGCTCGATCACCGCATTCATGTGGCTGCCGCTGAGCTGCCATGCGTACAGCGCCTGCAAAGCACGGCGGCGTGCCCGCGAGCGCGCCTGCAGGTCGAGGCCGTGGACGCGCGCGCTCATCCGAGTTTCCGGTAGAGGTTGGCCATCTCCAGCGCCGCCAAGGCGGCGTCGGCGCCCTTGTTGCCGGCCTTGGTGCCGGCGCGCTCGATCGCCTGTTCGATGGAGTCGGTGGTGAGCACGCCGAACGCCACCGGCACGCCGGAGCCGAGCGCGGCCGAGGCCAGGCCCTTGGCGCATTCGCCGGCGACGAAATCGAAATGGGGGGTGGCGCCGCGGATCACCGCGCCGAGCGCGATCACCGCCGCGTACTCACCCGAATGCGCCAGCTTGTGCGCGACCAGCGCGATTTCCCAGGCGCCGGGCACGCGCACCAGCTCGATCGCGTCATCCGCCACGCCATGGCGCAGCAGCGCGTCGCGGGCGCCGGCAACCAGCGGCTCGACCACGAAACCGTTGAAGCGTCCGGCGACGATGGCAAAGCGGCCGTGGGGCGTGGCGAAATCGCCTTCGATGGTCTTCATGGTCTGTTCCTGGGAGCAAGCCCGTGCGGGCCGGCCATTTTACGGCTTTTCGGGCGGGCCGGCCGGGTTGGCGCAATCGAGGTGGGGATAGCCGCCGATTTCCAGCCGCGCGCGGCCGTCCTCGACGCGCAGGCGCGCAGGCGCGCCGAACGGCAACGTGAGCTGTTCGGCGCCATGGCCGTGCGGCAGGCCGTCGACCAGCGGCACGCCGGCCACGGCGCGGATCTGGGCGAACGCGTCGCGCAATTCGTAGCCGTTGTCGCGATGGCCGGGCGCGCACTGGCTGAAGCCACCCAGCAGCAACGCCTGCTGCCGCCCCAGCACGCCGGACAGATGCAGTTGGTACAACATGCGCTCCACCCGGTACGGCGCCTCGCCGACGTCCTCGACGAACAGGATGCCGTCGTCGATGACGGGGAAGTACGGCGTGCCGAGCAGGCTGCACAGCATCGCCAGGTTGCCGCCCCACAGCGGGCCGTGCAGGTCGAGCCCGGCGCGGGCGAAAGTCGCCCAGGACACCTGCGCCGTCGGCGCGGTCAGCGTGGCCCAGAACTGGCGCCAGCTGAAGTCATCCGGCACCTCGGCGCCGAGGTCGGCCAGCAGCGGGCCACTGAACGTGCACAGGCCGCTCTTCGCATGCAGGGCCAGTTGCAGCGCGGTGAAATCGCTGTGGCCGACCAGCGCGATCGGTGCGCCGTGCAGGCGCTCGCGCAGCGCAGGGTAGTCGAGCTGCGGCAACAAGCGCGCCGCGCCGTAGCCACCGCGCGTGGTCAGCGCGATGTCCGGCAGCACCGCCGCCGTCGCCAGCGCGTTGATGTCGGCCGCCCGATCGGCGTCGCTGCCGGCGAAACGCTGCGCGAAACGCGCCAGCACCTCCTCGCCGTCGACCGTGCAGCCCGCCTCGCGCAGGCGCGCCACGCCGCGCGCCATGGCGACAGGATCATGCGCATGGCCCGAGGGGGCGATCAGGCGGATGTGGGCGGGATGCATCGCAAGCTCTCGGCGACCGGAATGCCGGCAAGTATCCCGCGCACGACCGGGCGACGCAGGGGCAACCGCAGGGCGGTTCGGCGGTTCGGGCGCACGCCGCTCAGCAGGGTACGGCCAGCGGATCGTCGGGCATCTCGTCGATCGCGTGGCGGGCTTCGCCCAGCACCGCCTCGACCTCTCGCACCACGTCCTGCGCCCGTGCCAGCCCCGCTTCCGGCACCATCACCGCGATGAAATCCATCGCCGGCAACTGGCCGACGCCGCCGGTGAGGTACTCGCCGGCGATGAACGCCGGAATCTCGGCCGCCTCCAGCGCATCCTTGACCAGATGGGCGTCGAACAGGTTCTGCGCGCGGTAGACGGTGTGCATGAGCGGCAAGCTACCCCGCGGCGCGGCGCGGGGCAAGGCCACGGCGTTCTTCGCCCGGTCCGGGCGACGGGGTAAACTTTGCGGTTTCCACCACCGCGCGCGAGCGTCACTCGATGCCGACCGACCACCCCGCCCCCATCCCCGCCTCCGCGCCGCAGGACTTCATCCGGCAGATCGTGCGCGACGACCTGGCCTCGGGCAAGCACGTGGAGATCCATACCCGCTTTCCACCGGAGCCCAACGGCTACCTGCACATCGGCCACGCGAAGGCGATCTGCCTCTCCTTCGGTATCGCCCGCGAGTTCGACGGCTGGTGCAACCTGCGCCTGGACGACACTAACCCCGGCAGGGAAGACCCCGAGTTCGTCGAAGGCATCAAGGAGGACGTGCGCTGGCTCGGCTTCCGGTGGCACGAGCTGCGCCACGCGTCGGACTACTTCGACGTGTTCTATCGCGGCGCGCTCAAGCTGATCGAGGACGGCAAGGCCTACGTCGACGACCTCGACGCCGAGCAGGTGCGTGCCTATCGCGGCACGCTGACCGAGCCGGGCCGCGACTCGCCGTATCGCACGCGCTCGATCGAAGAGAATCTCGACCTGTTCAAGCGCATGCGCGCCGGCGAATTCGCCGACGGCAGCAAGACCCTGCGCGCGAAGATCGACATGGCCGCCGGCAACATCAACCTGCGCGATCCCGCGCTTTACCGCATCCGCAAGATCGCCCACCAGAACACCGGCGACGCGTGGCCGATCTACCCGATGTACGACTACGCGCACGCGCTGTCCGACGCGATGGAAGGCATCACCCACTCGCTGTGCACGCTGGAGTTCGAGGATCACCGGCCGCTGTACGACTGGTGCGTGGACAACGTCGACCTGCCCGCGAACCCGTCGCTGTGGCAGTCGGTGGTCGAGGCCGGGCTGGAGGCGAAGCCGGCCAAGCCGCGGCAGATCGAGTTTTCCCGGCTCAACCTCAGCTACTGCATCACCAGCAAGCGCAAGCTGGCGCAGCTGGTCAGCGAGAACTTCGTCGACGGCTGGGACGACCCGCGCATGAACACCTTGCGCGGCCTGCGCCGGCGCGGCTTCACCCCGGCCGGGCTGCGCCTGCTGGTCGAGCGCGTGGGCGTCTCCAAGCAGAACAGCGTGATCGACTACGCCGTGCTGGAAGGTTGCATCCGCGAGGACCTGGACGCCACGGCCGCGCGGCGCATGGCGGTGCTCGACCCGCTCAAGCTGGTGCTGACCAACCTGCCCGCGGGCCATGAGGAAACCCTGACCTTCCCCAACCATCCCAAGGACGAAAGCTTCGGCACCCGTCTGGTGCCGTTCGCGCGCGAAGTGTGGATCGAGCGCGACGATTTCGCCGAGGTGCCGCCGAAGGGCTTCCACCGGCTGAAGCCGGACGGCGAGGTGCGCCTGCGCGGCGTCGGCATCGTCAAGTGCACCGAAGTCGTCAAGGATGCCGCGGGCAACGTGATCGAACTGCACGGCACGCTCGATCCGGACACGCGCCACGGCCTGCCCGGCGCGGACCGCAAGGTGAAGGGCACGATCCACTGGGTCAGTGCAAAGCACGCGGTGGCCGCCGAGGTGCGCCTGTACGACCGCCTGTTCAGCGTGCCCGCGCCCGATGGCGAGGACGATGGCAAGAGCTGGCTGGAGCACATCAACCCCGAGGCCAAGCGCGTGGTCAGCGGCTGGCTGGAGCCGGCCGCCGCGAACGTCGACCCCGAGCAACGTTTCCAGTTCGAGCGGCTGGGCTACTTCGTCGCCGATCGCCACGACCACCGCGCCGACGCGCCGGTGTTCAACCGCACCGTGACCCTGCGCGACGTCTGGGCGCGCGCGGCCGGCCAGTAGGAAGACCGCGATGCTGCCGCTGCAGATCCACCTGACCCTGCCGCCCTGGATCGGCGACGTGGCCGATACCAACAAGCGCTACCACAGCGACGAGGAGCGCGTGGGGCTGGCGATCGAGCTGTCCCGGCAGAACGTGGAGCGCGGCGGCGGCGGGCCGTTCGGCGCGGCCGTGTTCAACAACCACAGCGGGCGGCTGGTCGCCGTCGGCGTCAACCGCGTGGTGCCGCAAGGCTGCTCGGTCGCCCACGCCGAGATGATGGCGATCATGATCGCCCAGCAGCGGCTCAGCCGGCACCGCCTCAACGAGGACGGAAGCCAATACGCGCTGGCCACCAGCTCGCAGCCGTGCTGCCAGTGCTACGGCGCCAGCGTGTGGGCAGGCATCGACGAGTTGCTGATCGGCGCACGCGCGGAAGACGTGGAGGAGCTCACCCAGTTCGACGAAGGCCCGCTGCCGGCGGACTGGATCGGCGAACTGGCCCGCCGCCACATCGCCGTGCGCCGCGACATCCTGCGCGACCAGGCCCGTGACGTGCTCGCCAGCTACGGCGCCACCGGCACGCCGTATTGAGCCGCTGGCGCGCCGCGCTGCCGCTGGCCCTGCTGTTGCTGGCAGGCGTGCTGCTGTTCGCCTCGGGCTCGCTGCACGCGCTGACCCCGCGCCAGTTGCTGGCCCACCAGGCCGAGCTGCACGCCCTGATCGAGCATCACCCGTGGCTGGCCCGGCTGGCCTACGTCGGCCTGCTGACCCTCGGCGTGGCTACCGGCATCCCCGGCACCATCGTGATCATCCTGGCCGGCGGCTTCGCCTTCGGCGTGGTCGACGCGACACTGACCTCGTCGCTTGGGCTCACCCTTGGCGCGCTGATCCTGTATCTCGCCAGCCGCCAGGCGTTCGGCCCGGGCAGCGCGCAGCAGCCGCCGCTGGTCGCGCGGCTGCACCACGGCTTCGAACGCCATCCGGTCAGCTACACCCTGTTCCTGCGCTTCGTGCCGGTACTGCCGTTCGGCGCGGTCACCGTGGCACTGGCCTGGCTGCGCTGTCCGCTGTGGCTGTTCCTCGGCGCCAGCTGGCTGGGCGGCACGGTGTCGCTGGTGTTCGAGACGTCGGTTGGCGCCGGCCTGGCCGACGCGATGAGCGAGAGCGACCGCATCGGCCTGGGCCTGTTCATGCACCGCGAAGTCCTGCTGCCGCTGGGCGCGATCGCCCTGCTCGCCCTGCTGCCGCTGCTGTTCGAGCGGCTGGCCCGCCGCCGGCGTCGCCGCACGGGGGAGTAAGCGCGCGCCGGCGCTTCCCTTTGCGCGGGGTTGCGCTACATTCCCGGCAACGGCGCCCGGCGTGCACGACGCATCCCGCGGCGGTACCGGGGTATCGGCGGGGTGTTCCGACGGGGCGGGCAGACGATGGATCTGGCGGGCAACTCGTGGCTGGCAAGGTTGTGGCACCACACGTCGCTGGTCCAGCGCATGGCCTTCGTGGCGCTGGTGCCCACCCTGATCACGGCTGCATTGCTGGTGACCCTGCTCACCCAGCGGCAACTGGACACCCTGCATCAGATGGCGCGCGGCAACGCCAACGCCATCGCCACCCAGACCGCGTCGGTGTGCGTGCAGCCTCTGCGGACGATGCGGCTGCGCGAACTGCTGCGCATCGCCGATTCGATCGGTGAACTGCCCCATGTGACACGCGTGCAGATCCGCACCGCGGACGGCCAGATCCTGGCCGATCATCGCGCCGCCGACGACGGCCACGACGTCACCAGCGTGGTGCGCGAGGTCGTCGACACCGCGCAGGCGACGCCCCAGGTGCTGGGCTCGGTACTGGTCAACGTGAGCCTGCGCGACGCCGTCGCCGCGCAACGGGCCACGCTGCGCCACGCCTTGATCGCGCTGCTGCTGAGCCTGCTGGTGGCCGGCGTGATCGGCTGGCAGGCGGCGCGCTGGATCAGCGCACCGCTGCGGCGCCTGGCCGGCGCGGTGGGGCAACTGGGTCGGGACGACCAGCCCGCCAGCGTGCCGGTGACCGATCACACCGAGATCGGCGAGCTGCAGCGGGGCTTCAACCACGCTGCCGCCGCGCTGTTCGAGAGTCGCCGCGGCCTGCGCGAGCGCATCGAGGAGGCCACGCTCGAACTGGAACACAAGAATGCCGCGCTGGAAGCGGCCAGCGAGGCCCGTTCGCGTTTCCTCGCCGCCGCCGCGCACGACCTGCGCCAGCCGCTGTACGCGCTGACCCTGTTCTCGGCCGCGCTGGCGCTCGACGAACACGACCCGCAGCGGCTGGACCGCATCGCACACATCCAGGAATGCGTGCACTCGCTCGACCATCTGTTCGGCGAGCTGCTGGACCTGTCGCGGCTGGAAGCCGGCGCGGTGCAGGTCGAGATCAGCGAATTTCCGCTCAACCAGGTGTTCGCCGCGGTCAGCCGCACCTTCAGCATGGTGGCCGAGCAACGCGGGCTGGTGCTGCGCCTCCACCCCGTGCGCGACTGGGTACGCAGCGACCGCACGATGCTCACGCGCATGCTCAACAATCTGGTCAGCAACGCCTTGCGCTTCACCCACCGCGGCGGCGCCCTGATCGGTGCGCGCCGCTGCGGCGGCGATCGCCTGCGCATCGAGGTGTGGGATACCGGCAGCGGCATCGCCGCCGAACACCTGGCGCACGTGTTCGACGAGTTCTACCGCATCGACGACCACAGCGACCCCGGGCTCGCCGACGGCTCCCAGTCGGGCCTCGGCCTGGGCCTGGCCACGGTACAGCGCCTGGCGCAACTGCTCGACACCGTGGTCGGGGTGGACTCGCGCCCCGGCCGCGGAAGCATGTTCCACTTCGAGCTGCCGCTGGCCAGCGCGCAGATGTTGCCGCCGCCGACGGAGGCGGAGGAAGAGCCCGCCGGCGACCTGGCGGGCCGCCGGGTGCTGGTGCTCGACGACGATCCGGCGATCCTCTCCGGCATCCGCTTCCTGCTGCGCAGCTGGGGCTGCGACGTGGCGGTGGCCGAAGACCATCAGCAGGCGCAGGAGGCGATCGAGAACTGGCCGGCGCCGGTCGACATCGTGATCTGCGACCTGCACCTGCGCTCGGGCGAGCGCGGCATCGACCTGTTCGCGGAACTCGACCGCCTCTACCAACGCGACGGCGAAGCGCGCTTCGCGCGTCTGCTGGTGACCGGCGAGACGCGCGCCGAGCGCCTGCAGGAGGTGCTCGCCGACAAGCTGACGGTGCTGTACAAACCGGTCTCGCCGCAGCGCTTGCGCAGTGCGATGCTGGCCGCGCTGGCCGCCCGTGACGGGGCGTGACGCCGCCTGGATTCGCGAACGGCGGCGCGTGGGGAGTTGGTGGGTCGTCCGGGATTCGAACCCGGGACCAATAGATTAAAAGTCTACTGCTCTACCAACTGAGCTAACGACCCGTGCAAGCGCCCGGCCGTGGCCGGGCAAGCCTTCGATTTTACGGTGTGCTCCATGATGGCACAAGCAAACGCGCGCTCAGGCGTAGCGCGTGGGATCGGCCATGTCCGCTTCGCGGAAGCCCTGCGCGCGCAGCCGGCAGGCGTCGCAGTGGCCGCAGGCGCGACCCTCGTCATCGGCGCGGTAGCAGCTGACCGTGGCCGAAAAGTCGACGCCGAGGCGACGACCTTCGCGCGCGATGTCGGCCTTGCTCATGTGCATCAGCGGCGCGTGCACGCGGATACCCGCCCCCTCGACCCCGGCCTTCGTGGCCACGTTGGCCAGCGCTTCGAACGCCGCGACGAAGGCAGGCCGGCAATCCGGATAGCCCGAGTAGTCGACCGCGTTGACGCCACACCAGATGTCGCTGGAGCCGAGCACCTCGGCCCAGCCCAGCGCGATCGACAGCATGATCGTGTTGCGTGCCGGCACGTAGGTCACCGGGATCTCGCTGCTGTCGCCCGCATCCAGCGGCACCTCGATGTCGGCGGTGAGGGCCGACCCGCCGATGCTGCGCAGGTCGACCGCCACGGTCTTGTGCTCGACCGCACCGAGCATGCTCGCCACCCGATCGGATGCCGCCAGCTCGGAACGGTGGCGCTGGCCATAGGCCACGCTCAACGCGTGCACCTGGTAGCCCTGCTCGCGGGCGATCGCGATGGTGACGGCCGAATCCATGCCGCCGGAAACGAGTACGACGGCCTTGCGGGATTGTGGGTCAGGCATGGTTTGCATCCATGGAAAAAGAAAAACGGCGAGAAGCGAGTGAAGAGGAGTGAGAAGTAGGAAAAGGCGTTGCTCGCCGCTGTTCTCTCACTTCTCGCTTCCTCTACTTGCCTTTCGCGTCGTTCCACAGCAGCTTGTGCAGCTGCAGCTGGAACCGCACGTCGAGCTTGTCGGCGAGGATCCACTCGGCCAGTTCGCGCGGTTCGACCGCGCCGTGCACCGGGGAGAACAGCACCATGCAGCGACCGGTCAGGGCGTGCTCGGTCAGCATGGCGCGCGCCCACTCGTAGTCACCGCGGCTGGCGAGCACGATCTTGATCTGGTCGTGCGGCAGCAGATGATCCAGGTTGGACCACAGGTTGCGGCCGCTCTCGCCGGAATCGGGCGCCTTCAGGTCCATCACCTTGTGCACGCGCGCGTCCACGGCGGACACGTCCAGCGCGCCGGAAGTCTCCAGCGACACCTCATAGCCGGCGTCGCACAGCTTGCGCAGCAGGATCAGGCAGCGCTTCTGCGCCAGCGGCTCGCCGCCGGTGACGCAGACATGCTTCGCGCCGTGCCGCGCGACCTCGGCCATGATGTCGTCGATCGCGTGCCAGTCGCCGCCGTGGAACGAATACTCGGTGTCGCACCACACGCAGCGCAGCGGGCAACCGGTGAGGCGCACGAACACGGTGCGCCAGCCGATGGCGTCGGCTTCGCCCTGGATCGAGTGGAAGATCTCGGTGATGCGCAGGCGCTCGGCAACTGCCGTCGCAGGCGTGGCGGAGGCCACGCGCGTATCGTCACCACTCACCGCCGCCTCAACCGCCGGCTTGGACTTGCAGGCGCTGCAGGCGCTCCTGCGCCAGGCTCGCCGAGTCCGATCCGGGATACTTGGCAATGACCTGCTTCAGCGTGGTCTTGGCCGCGTCGACCTGCTTCAACTCGATCTGGCAATAGCCGATCTTGAGCAGCGCGTCGGGGGTCTTGTCGCTCTGCGGGAACTGCCCGACCAGTTGCTTGAACGCATCCAGCGCCACGCCGTAGTTGGTGGTGACGAAATACGATTGCCCCAGCCAGTACCAGGCATTGGGCACCAGCGCATGGTTCGGATACTGCTGGATGAAGGCACGGAACTGCCGCGAGGCCGCCGCGTAATTGCCACCGCGGATCGACTGGAATGCCGTGTCGTAAGCTGCCTGTGCCGCGGCCGGATCGGCCGTGGCAGCGCTGCTCGATGCCGGCGCTGGCGCGCTCGACGCGCTGGCGGAAGTCGCCGCTGTCGTCGCCGCTGCCGCTGCCGGGGTGCCGGATGGCGCCGGCGGATTGCCCGCACCGCCGCCTTCGAGGCGCGCCAGGCGCGCGTCGAGGTCGCCGTACTGGGCCTTGTTCTTGTCCTCGAGCACCTGCAACTGATGCTGCAGCTCCTCGATCTGACCTTGCATCTGGCGTACCTGCGAGCTCAGTTGCTGGATCTGGTTGACCAGGCCGGTGCCGCTCTGGTCGCGATTCTGCGTCTGCTGCTCCAGCCGGCTGACACGATCCGCCAGGCTGAGCCGGGCGTCCTGGGCCAGTACCGGGAACGCGAACAGCATGGCGGACGCCAAGGCGCCCGCCATGCTGATCCTGGCCGAAAAACCCTTAGCCAGTCGCTTCATCATTACTGCGCCGTGTAGACGATCTCGACGCGGCGGTTCTTGCTCCAGCAGTCTTCATTGTGCTCGCGGCAGACCGGCTTTTCCTTGCCGTAGCTGATGACCGTCATCTGGCTGGCCGAGGCACCGTTGGCCTGCAGCGCGCTGTCGACGGCATTGGCACGACGCTCGCCGAGGCCCAGGTTGTACTCGCGGGTGCCGCGCTCGTCGGTGTTGCCTTCCAGACGCAGCTGGGCGCTCGGGCGATCCTGCAGGTACTTGGCGTGGCACGCCATGATCTGCTGGAACTCCGGCTTGATCTCGGACTTGTCGAAGTCGAAGTACACGACGCGCTGACGCAGGCAGGCATCGGTATCGAGGTCGGCGGGGGTGTACTTGCCATCGGACGCGGGCGCGGTCGGCGCCGGTGCGGTCTGCTCGACCGGCGGCTGCGGCTTGACTTCCTGCTTCTTGCTGCACGCTGCTGCACCCACGCAGAGCAAGGCAACCAGGGCAATGCGAACGGTTTTGTTCATGGTGACGTTCCTTATAACGAGTTGAGTTCCGACAAACAGATGACGAGGAGGTTACAAACGCTGGCCGCCGGTTGACCGGCTGTTATTTTCACATGCGAAAGATCGACGATGCGTGACGCTGCATGCCGCTCTGCCCGGCGGGTCCGCAACTGCGTCCCACCCGAAACCGAAACGCGCCGATGGCGCCGTCCGGGCCCGTTCCATGGGCATCATGCCGCCGTGCGGCTGACCGCACGGCGACATGAAAATTCAAGGTTCCCGATAAGGCCCCCAGGCGGGTTCCTGCACGTTGCCCTCGGCGAGGCGCAGGCGATCACGCACCATGCCGTCGCTGGACACGGAATACAGGACTCCACGACTACCTTCGGTGGCTGAATACAGCAGCATGCTGGCATTGGGTGCGAAGCTGACCGAGTCGTCCAGCGGGCCCGGCGAAATGAACCGCTGCTGCCCGCCCAGACTCTGATCCTGAATGACAATACGATACACGTTCCCGCCGCCCTGCACCATCGCGATCTGCTTGCCGTCGTAGCTCACCGAGGCCTTGGCGTTGTACTGCCCCTGGAAGGTGATCCGCTGCGGCGTGCCCCCGGCGACCGGGACCTGGTAGATCTGCGGCCGACCGGACCGGTCGGAGGTGAAATAGATGCTCTGGCCGTCCGGCGCCCAGACCGGCTCGGTGTCGATCGACAGGCTGTTGGTCAACCGGGTGGCTTGGTGGCTGGCCAGGTCGATCACGAAGATTTCCGGGTTGCCGACATAGGACAGCGAGACCGCCAGCTTCTTGCCGTCCGGCGACCACGACGGCGCGCCGTTGATGCCCTTGCGGGCCGATACCAGCTGGCGCGCGCCGGTGAGGATGTTCTGGATGCGGATCGAGGAGTTGCCGTCCTCGAACGAGACATAGGCGATGCTGGAGCCGTCCGGCGACCACGCCGGCGACAGCAGCGACTCGCGCGAGCGCACCGCCACCTGCGGGTTGTAGCCATCCGAATCGGCGACGATCAGCGAATAGGTCGTGCTGTTGCCCAGCCCCACCGAGGTGACGTAGGCGATGCGCGTCCAGAACGCGCCGCGCACGCCGGTGATCTTCTCGTAGACCTTGTCGGCCATCCGGTGCGCCACGCCGCGCAGGTCGCCGGCCGGCGTGGTGAAGGTGCCGCCGAGCAACTCCTGCTGCTTGTTGACGTCCCACAGCTCGTAGGTGACGGTGAGCGTGCCGTTGCCGGCATCCGCGATACGCCCCACCACGATGTAGTCCTGCTTGAGCAGCCGCCAGGTGGCGAACTTGATCTCCGAACCCTGCGCCGGCGTCTCCACGATGTCGCTCCTGGCCAGCGAGCGGAACTTGCCGGAGCGGTTGAAATCGCTGCGCATCACGTCGGCCACGTCGGTCGACAGCGGCACACCGCCCTGCTGGGCGAACGGCACCACCACGATCGGCGTGGCGGTCTTGACGCCGCCGATGATGTCCACCGTCAGCGGCGACTGGGCCACCACCGGGCCGGCAAACAGCGCGGCCGCGGCCACCATGAGTAGGGCGATGCCTAGGCTGAACTTTCGCGTGGGCTTGGTCATTGCGGCCTGAAGGTGAAGGTGAGATTGCGCCGGAACACTTTTTCGAAACCCTTGTACGGCAAGGTCTTGGTGCGGAGCACGGCGTTTTCCACCGAGCGCCTTCCGGCCTCGTCGTACGGGCAGCTGGAGTCGACTGTGGCGCTCAGGACGTCACCACCGGGTGATTGCACGATGTGAACATCGCAGGGAGCCTCGGGCATGTTATCCGGACGCAGCCAGTTCGGTGTGACCGCATTCTGAATGGCCGCTGCGTACTCGCTGCTCAGATCGCTGTCCGGACTGTTGTTGCCGCTCTGCAGCTGGTCGGTGGCCGGCAGGTCGGGACGGGCGTTGTCCTGGGCGTTTTTCAGGTCGGCCAGCTGCTGCTGGGCCTGTTTGGCCTTGTTGTCCAGCTGCCGGGTCTGCGCCGAGGCGGCCGCCATCTTGGCGAAGATCGCGTCGAGCTTCTTGCGCTCCTCCTCCTTCTTTTTGGCCGCCTGGGCGTCCAGTTCGGCCTGGCGCTGGCGCTCCTTCTCCTCCTGCACTTTCTTTGCCTCTTCGGCCTTCAGTGCGGCGTCCTCGACCACGCGCTCCTGGTCGACCGTGTCCGGGTGCTTCGGCGGCGGCGGCAACTGGCTGACCGCCGGCTTCTCCGGCGTCGGCTTGGGCGGGGTCACGGTGGGCGGCGGCGGGACCGTGTTGGGCACCGGCTTGACCTTGACCGCCTTCGGCGGCGGGCTGCCGGTGGGGCCGATCAGGGTGGCCTCGATGATCGGGCCCTGCAGCTTCAACGGCACCGTGCAGGTGATCGGGTTCATCCACGACGGCAGGTGCAACGCGTTGAAGAAGCTCTCGTACGACGCGCACGGCAGCACGGCGAGGAACAGGAACCCCACGATGCCGATATGCAATACGGCGGACAGCACGACCGCCTTCGGCGTCGCCCTACTTTCGTCCATCGGACGCGCCCTTGCCTGGCTCGTTCGCGGGGCCCGGCTGGCCCATCAGGCCGACCTTGGCCACGCCGGCGGCCTGCAGGTCGGCCAGCACCTTGAACACGCCGCCATAGCTCCCGCGCTCGTCGCCGCCGACCAGCACGTTCACCTGCGGATTTTCACGCACGAAGGCGCCGACCTTGAGCTTGAGCGTGTCCTCGTCCACCAGCTCCTTCTTCGCCCCGCTCAGGGTCAGGTAGAGCTGGCCGTCCTGCAGCACCGACACCAGCACCGGGTCCTTCTTCTGCTGCAGCGACTTGGCATCGGACTGCGGCAGCTGGACGTCGACGCTGTTGTTGAGCATCGGCGTGGTGACCATGAAGATGATGAGCAGCACCAGCATCACGTCGATGTAGGGCACGACGTTGATCTCGGACTTCAGCTTGTAGCGCTTGTGGCGCCCGGAGGTTCGCATGATCGCTCTCCGCTCAGGCTGCGTCGTCGGTCTGGATCTGCCGCTGCAGCACGGAGGAGAACTCCTCCTGGAATACGTCGTAGCGCGAGGCAATGCGCTCGACCTTGGTGGCGTAGCGGTTGTACGCCCACTGCGCCGGAATCGCGGCGAACAGGCCCATGGCGGTGGCGATCAGCGCCTCGGAGATGTGCGGCGCCACCACGGCGATGGTCACGTCCTTCATGTCGCCCAGGCCCTGGAACGCGCCCATGATGCCCCACACCGTGCCGAACAGGCCCACGTACGGGCTGATCGAGCCGACGTTGGCGAGAAACTCCAGGTTGCGCTCGAGCAGGCCGATCTCGCGGGTGCCGGCCACCTGCATCGCGCGCTCGGAGCCCTCGATCGCCGCGCGCGCGTCGTGCGTCTTGCGCTGGCGCTGGCGGGCGAACTCGCGGAAACCCGATTCGAAGATGTTCTCGATGCCGCCGCTGTCGCCGCGGTTGCTGACCTCGCGGAACAGCTGGGCCAGGTCGCCGCCGGACCAGAAGCGCTCCTCGAACGCCTCGGCGTCTTCCAGCGCTGCCTTGGTCTGGGTGTACTTGCGGATGATGATCACCCACGACAGGAACGAGAACACCAGCAGGATAAGCAGCACCAGTTGCACCGGCAGGCTCGAATCGGCCACCAGCGTGAAAATGTTCAGTCCACCATTCATGGCTTGCAGGTACTCCGCGGATTTCGACGAGGGACGGGTGTCAGGCTTCGGGTTGCGGGATCAGATCCGGCGGTATCGCCGCCGGCCGCATGCGTTCCAGCTCCACGCACGCCACGCGCACGCTGGCGCGAACCAGGCACTTGCCGTCCGCCTTCATGATCGTCTGGGCGAACAGGATACTGGCAGCGCGGCGTTCTTTGACTTCCACCGTTACCGACAGTTCATCATCCAGCAGGGCGGGACGGAGGAAGTCGATGTGCATGTCGCGCACCATGAAGGCCAGCCCGGTAGCCTGCTTGTAGGCCATCTGGTCCACGCCCAGCGCGCGCATCCACTCGCTGCGGGCGCGTTCCATGAAACGCAGGTAGCCGGCGTGGTAGACCACGCCGCCGGCGTCGGTGTCTTCCCAATAGACGCGCACCTTCCAGCTGAAGGGGGGCTCCGCGGCAAGCTCAGGCATCGTCGGTCCCGCCGTCGAACAGGTCGGCCGCCTGCGCCTGCCGCGGCGGCGGGGCCAGCCCCAGATGGCGCCAGCCCCGGGCGCTGACCATGCGGCCGCGGGCGGTGCGTACCAGGTAGCCTTGCTGGATCAGGTACGGCTCGACCACGTCTTCCAGCGTGCCGCGGTCCTCGCTCAGGGCGGCGGCCAGCGATTCCACCCCGACCGGGCCGCCGTCGAAGTTCTCGATGATCAGGGCAAGCAGGCGTCGGTCCAGTTCGTCGAAACCCTGCGGATCGATCTTCAGCATGTCCAGCGCCGCCTGCGCCGCTGCCAGGGTGATCTCGCCACCGGCGCGCACCTCGGCGTAGTCGCGCACCCGACGCAGCAGGCGGTTGGCGATGCGCGGCGTGCCGCGCGACCGGCGGGCGATCTCCTGCGCGCCGTCCGCCGCGCACACGATGCCGAGAATTCTCGCCGCCCGCCGCACGATCGCGGTGAGCTCGTCGGTGGTGTAGAACTCCAGCCGCTGCACGATACCGAAGCGATCGCGCAGCGGGGCGGTGAGCATGCCGGCGCGGGTGGTGGCGCCGATCAGGGTGAACGGCGGCAGGTCGAGCTTGATCGAGCGCGCGGCGGGGCCTTCGCCGATCATGATGTCGATCTGGAAATCCTCCATCGCCGGATAGAGTACCTCCTCGACCACCGGCGACAGGCGGTGGATCTCGTCGACGAACAGCACGTCGTTCGCCTCCAGGTTGGTCAGCAGCGCGGCGAGGTCGCCGGCGCGTTCCAGCACCGGGCCGGAGGTGGAGCGCAGGTTCACGCCCAGCTCGTTGGCGATCACGTGGCTCAGCGTGGTCTTGCCCAGGCCCGGCGGACCGAACACCAGCACGTGGTCCAGCGCGCCGCCGCGCTTCTTCGCCGCCTCGATGTAGATCGAGAGCTGCTCGCGCACCGCCTGCTGGCCCAGGTATTCGGCCAGCCGCCTGGGGCGGATGGTCGCCTCCAGCGCTTCGTCGTCGAGCTGGGCGGCGGCGGTGATGATGCGCGCTTCGGTCATGCGGGGATTATGGCAGGCTCACACCGGGTATGTAGGAGCGCACCTTGTGCCCGGTGCCCCTCTTCACGGCGCGCAAAAGCTTCGCGCACACAGGGCGCTGTCCTGCAGCTTCAGATTTCCACCTGAGCGCCCAGCTCGATCAGCCGGTTGCCGGGGATCTGGAAGAAGGCGGTGGCGGGCAGCGCATTGCGCGCCATGAAGGCGAACAGCTTGTCGCGCCACGGCGCCATGCCCGGGCGCCGCTCGCTGGAAACGATGCTCTCGCGCGACAGGAAGAAGGTGGTATCCATCATGTCGAAACCGAGCCCTTCGCGGGTGCAGCGCGACAGTGCCAGCGGGATGTTGGGGTCCTCGGCGAAACCGAAGCGCAGCTCCAGGCTGTAGAAATCGTCGCTCAGCCGGCTGATGTGGATGCGCTCCTCGGCATCGGCCACCGGCGTCTCCAGGATTGCCACGGTGAGCAGCACGTTGCGCTCATGCAGCACCTTGTTGTGCTTCAGGTTGTGCAGCAGCGCATGCGGCACGGCCTCCTGGTTGGCGGTCAGGAACACCGCCGTGCCCGGCACCCGCATCGGCGGATGCTCGGTCATGTTCTCGATGAACGGCGCCAGCGCCAGGCCGCCCTGCTTGATCTCGCGCACCACCAGCTCGCGGCCGCGGCGCCAGGTGGTCATCACGGTGAACAACAGCACGCCGAGCACCAGCGGGAACCAGCCGCCGTCGGGAATCTTCAGCGTGTTGGCGCCGAAGTAGCTCAGGTCGATCACCAGCAGCAGCAGGCCGGTGAGGATCACCACGGTGCGGCTCCAGTGCCACATGCGGCGCGCCACGATCATGGTCAGCACGGTGTCGATCGCCATGGTGCCGGTCACCGCGATGCCGTAGGCGCCAGCCAGGGCGTTGGAGGAGCCGAAACCAATCACGGTGGCGATCACCGCCACCATCAGGCCGCGGTTGACCCACGGCAGGAAGATCTGCCCGATCGCCTCGCGCGAGGTGTGCACCACCTGCATGCGTGGCAGGAAGCCGAGCTGGATCGCCTGCCGGCACACGGTGAACGCGCCGGAGATCACCGCCTGCGAGGCGATCACGGTAGCCAGCGTGGCCAGCCCGATCATCGGGTACAACGCCCAGCCCGGCACCGAATGGTAGAACGGGTTGGCGATCGCCTCGGGGTGGTTGAGCAGCAAGCCACCCTGCCCGTAGTAGTTCAGCAGCAGCGCCGGCATCACGAAACCGAACCACGCCGCGCGGATCGGGTAGCGGCCGAAGTGGCCCATGTCGGTATACAGCGCCTCGGCGCCGGTCACGCACAGCACCACCGAACCCAGCGCCAGGAACGACGCCGCCCCATGGCTCATGAAGAACTGCACCGCATGGTACGGATTGAGTGCCCACAGCACGCCCGGCGCCTTGATGATGTTGTGCACGCCGATCACCGCCAGCGCCAGGAACCACAACACCATGATCGGCCCGAACAGCACCCCGATGCGCGCGGTGCCGTGGCGCTGCAGCCAGAACAGGCCGAGCAGGATCGCCACCGTGATCGGCACCACGTAGTGCGACAGCGCCGGCGCGGCCACCTGCAGGCCCTCGACCGCCGAGAGCACCGAGATCGACGGCGTGATCACGCCATCGCCGAAGAACAGCGCGGCGCCGAGCAAGGCCATCAGCATGATCGCCCGCCGTGCACGCACCGACTTGCCGGCCGCGCGCTGGGCCAGGGTCATCAACGCCATGATGCCGCCCTCGCCCTTGTTGTCGGCGCGCATCACCAGGCTGACGTACTTCACCGCCACCACCATGATCAACGACCAGGTGACCAGCGACAGGATGCCCAGCACCGTGCTCGGGTGCGGGTGCAGGCCGTGGTCGGGCAGGAAGGTCTCGTGCATCGTGTACAGCGGGCTGGTGCCGATGTCGCCGAACACCACGCCCAGCGCCCCGAGGATCAAGGCCGACTTGGCGCCGTGGCCGTTGTCGGTGCCGCTGGAAGCGGGCGCCTGGTCGTGCACTTGTTCGCTCATGGAAATCCTGACGGCCTAGTTGCCCAACGCAGCGCGCAAGGCCTTGCGGATGATGGCCTCGGCGCTGTCGCCGTCGGCGGCGACCTTCTGCACCAGCCGGCTCACCTCGGCCGGCTTGTAGCCGAGCTGCTGCAGCGCCACCGTGGCCTCGCCCGCCGCGTCCAGCGCCGCGGCGGCACCGGGCAGGGATACGCCGCCGGGAGTGGACAAGCCGTCGACGCGGTCGCGCAGCTCCACCACGATGCGCTCGGCGGTCTTCTTGCCGATGCCGGGGATCTTGGTCAGCGCCACTACGTCGCCGGCATGCACCAGCCGGGCGAAGTGATCGGTGGAAACCCCCGACAGCACCGCCAGCGCGATCTTCGCGCCGATGCCGCTGACCTTGAGCAGGCTGCGGAACAGCGTGCGCTCGTTCTCGCGCAGGAAACCGTACAGCGCGACGCTGTCCTCCTTCACCGCGTGATGGATCAGCAAGGTCACTTCGGTGCCGGTGGCGGGCAGGTCGTAGATCGTGGACATCGGCGCCTCGACCTCGTAGCCGACGCCGGCCACCTCCACCAGCAGCGAGGGCGGCTGGCGGGAAACCAGGGTGCCACGCAGTCGGCCGATCACCGGCGCCGCCTCCACGCCGTGCGCGGGATGCCGACGCGGGCCAGGCTGGCGCGGGTGTGCGCGTGCGCCACCGCGATGGCCAATGCATCGGCGGCGTCGGCCTGCAGCGGGCCCTTGAGGCCGAGCAGCACGCCGATCATGTGCTGCACCTGCGCCTTGTCGGCGCGGCCACTGCCGACCACGGACTGCTTGACCTCGGTTGCCGCGTATTCGTGCACCACGATCCCCCGACTGACCACCGCGCAGATCGCGGCGCCGCGTGCCTGCCCCAGTTTCAGCGCGGAATCCGCATTGCGCGCCATGAACACGCGCTCGATGCCGCACTCGACCGGGTGATGGGCGGCGATGATGTCACACAGTTCGTCAAAGATGCGTTTCAGGCGCAGCGGGAAGCTGGCCTCGCCGGCCACCGCCAGCGCGCCATGGAAGACATGGGCGAGCCGGCCCGCCTCGTCCACGTCGATGATGCCCACGCCGGTGCGCTGGCTGCCGGGATCGATGCCGATGATGCGGATCATCACGATGCGATGCGAAGGCGCGAGGCCTCCGACTTATTCGGCCGTCCCGGCGGGCAGCAGGGCGTTGTGCGAGACCTCGCTCACGTCGTCCAGCGCATCGAGCTTCTCGAGCAGGTCGAGCAGCGGCTCCAGCGCTTCCGCCGGCACCTCGACGCGATTGTTCGGGCGCATCACCACGCCGGCGTGCACGGCGTTGAGGCCGGCGTCGATCAGGGCCTGCTGCACCGCCTCGAAGTGCTCCGGCGCGCACAGCACGATGCTCTCGCCGTGCTCGTTGATCACGTCGTCGGCGCCGGCCTCCAGTGCAGAATCGAGCACGAACTCCTCGGCGCTGGCGTCGTTGCCGGTGGCGAATACCAGTTCGCCGCAGCGGGTGAACTGGAACGCGACCGAACCGGACGTGCCCAGGTTGCCGCCGTGCTTGGTCAGCGCGTAACGCACGTCGGCGACGGTGCGGGTGGGGTTGTCGGTGAAGCAGTCGATGATCAGCGCGATGCCGGCCGGGCCGTAGCCCTCGTAGCGCAGCTCCTGCATGTCGGCGCCGCCGTCGGCACCGGAGCCGCGCTTGATCGCGCGCTCGATGGTGTCCTTGGTCATGTTGGCCGACAGCGCCTTGTCCACCGCCGCGCGCAGGCGCGGGTTGCCGCCAGGATCCGCGACGCCCGCGCGGGTAGCCACGGTGATCTCGCGGATCAGCTTGGTGAACACCTTGGCGCGCTTGGCGTCCTCGGCGTTCTTGCGACCTTCGATGGACGGGCCTCTACCCATGGCGATTCCTGCATGAAGCGATTGGACAAGCGGGCAATTTTACCTGAAATCGGCAGGTGTGCCGGCGCCCGGCTCCGCGGCAAATCGCCCCTCGCGCAGGAAACAGGCCACCCGCCGCGCCACCTCCGGCGAGAACAGCAGACTGGTGTGGCTCGATTCGACCACGCAATGGTCGGCCAACCCCGGCAGGCGCGTCTCGGCCACCGCCACGGTGCCGTCGTGCTCGCCCTCCAGCTGACCCAGCACGGCGCCCAGCCCCAGCGCGACGCGGCCGGCGATCACGCCCACCTCGCGCTCGCCATCCCAGCGCTCGAAACCTTCTTCCAGCAGTTGGCGGTTGTGTCCCAGCAACAGCTCGCCGCCGCGACCCCAGCGGGCAAAACCGCGCGCGGCGGCACTGCCGCGCAGTGGCGAGCCGAGGCAGACGATGCGTCCCGGCGGCAGCGCCTTGCCGTCGCTGCAGGCCCGCAGCGCGAGCAGCCCGCCCAGGCTGTGGCCGACCAGGTGCACCGCGTCGGCCTCGCCGGCCAGCGTGGCGATGCGCTGGTGCAGGCGATCCAGGATGTGCTGCTGGCTGGCGGCCACGCTCAGGTAATCGAAGCGGTGCACGCGAAAGCCGGCCTCCATCAACCGGTGATGCAGCATGGACAGCGCGAACCCGCGCATCCACAGGCCGTGCAGCAGGATCACGTGGGCCTGCAGCCGGGACTCGGGATCGGGATTTCGGGATTCGGTCATCACGCGTCTCGCCACCACCGGCTGTCGGCGAGGGTACGCGCCTCGCGCCTCAGGGCTTGCCCTCGACGGTCGCCACCGACAACTCCTTCAGCTGGGCGGCGGATACCGGCGACGGTGCGTCGGTCATCAAGTCCTGCGCGCTGGTGGTCTTGGGGAAGGCGATCACGTCGCGGATCGACTCGGTGCCGGCCATCAACGCGGCGATGCGGTCGATGCCGAAGGCGATGCCGCCGTGCGGCGGCGCGCCGAACTTCAGTGCCTTGAGCAGGAAGCCGAACTTGGCCTCCGCTTCGTCGGCGCCGATGCCCAGCAGGCCGAACACCGCGCTCTGCATCTCCGGGCGATGGATGCGGATCGAGCCGCCGCCGATCTCGTTGCCGTTGAGCACCATGTCGTAGCCGCGGCTGACGGCAGTGGCTGCATGGCTCTTCAGGTCGGCGATGTCGTCGATCTTCGGCGCGGTGAACGGATGATGCAGGGCCACGTAGCGCTGCTCGCCCTCGTCGTACTCGAACATCGGGAAGTCGGTAACCCACAGCGGCTTCCAGCCCTCCTCGACCAGGGAACGATCCTTGCCGACCTTGAGCCGCAGCGCGCCCATGAAGTCGGTGACGGTCTTCCACTTGCCCGCGCCGACGAACACGATGTCGCCGGATTGCGCGCCGGTCGCATCGAGCACGGCATCGAGCGCCATGTCATCGAGGAACTTGGCCACCGGCGAGCTGATGCCCTCGCGGCCCTTCGCGCGATCCTCGACCTTGATCCAGGCCAGCCCCCTGGCGCCGTAGCGGGCGACGTACTCGGTGAGCCCGTCGATGTCCTTGCGCGACAGCAACGCAGCGCCGGGCACGCGCAGCGCGGCCACGCGGCCGGCCGGATCGTTGGCCGGTTCGGCGAACACCTTGAACTCCACGCCCTTCAGCGCATCGGCCACGTCGACCAGTTCCAGAGCGATGCGCAGGTCCGGCTTGTCCGAACCGAAGCGGCGCATGGCTTCGGCCCAGGTCATGCGCGGGAAGCTCGCATCGAGCTCCACGCCCTGCACCTCGCGGAACACGTGGCGGATCAGGTCCTCCACCATGTCCTGCACGTCCTTCTCCTCGACGAAGGCGAACTCCATGTCGAGCTGGGTGAATTCCGGCTGGCGATCGGCGCGCAGGTCCTCGTCGCGGAAGCAGCGCGCGATCTGGTAGTAGCGGTCGAAGCCGGCCATCATCAGGATCTGCTTGAACAGCTGCGGCGACTGCGGCAGCGCGTAGAACTGGCCCGGATGCACGCGGCTGGGCACCAGGTAGTCGCGCGCGCCCTCGGGCGTGGCCTTGGTCAGGATCGGCGTCTCGATGTCCTGGAAACCGCGCGCGTCGAGGTAGCGCCGCAGCGTCTGCACCAGACGTGTGCGCTTGCGCAGCATCGCCTGCATCTCGGGGCGGCGCAGGTCGAGGTAGCGGTAGGTCATCCGCATGTCCTCGTTGGGATTCTCGTGCAGCGCGAACGGCAGGTCCTTCGCCGCGTTGAGGATCTCCACGCGGTCGGCGAGCAGTTCGACCGTGCCGGTCTTGAGCTTGTCGTTCGCCGCCAGCCGGCGACGCAGCGTGCCGGTGACACGCAGGCAGTACTCATTGCCGATCTCGCCGGCGATGGCGAACGCCGCGGCGTTGTCGCGCTCGATCACCACCTGCGCCACGCCCTCGTGGTCACGCAGGTCGACGAAGGCCACGTGCGCCTGCAGGCGGATCGTGTTGACCCAGCCGCAGAGGGTGACGGTCTGGTCGATCAGGGCCTCGTTGACGAGGCCGCAGTAATGCGTGCGCATGCGCTGGAAACTCCGGGCCGACTGGCGGCATGAACGGGGGAAAAGACCCGGAATCTTAGCATCGCCGGCCTTCCGGCAAACGCCGGGCCGCCGCGGCTGGAGCCGAACGGGAGGACGCGCGGGCGGACTCAATCCGCCGCCGCGGCCGCCTTGGCGGGTGCAGCGGGCTTGGCGGTGGACGCCTCCGGCGCCGCCGCCGGCTTGCCTTCCGGGGCCGGCTTGCTGCCCTCGCCCGCCGTGGTGCCGGCGAGATTGTGCTTCTTCTCGCCGTCCTTCTTGAAATCGGTCTCGTACCAGCCGCTGCCGGCCAGGCGGAATGCCGGCGCACTGACCCGGCGGTGCAGTTTGGCTGCCGCGCAGGCGGGGCAGACGGTGGGATCGGCATCGGACAGCTTCTGCAGGCGATCAAAACGATGGCCGCAGCCGCTGCATTCAAATTCGTAGATGGGCATGGTGGTTTCTGGACTCCGGACCAGGATGGAGCGGGACTGGTCGCAATATCGGGTGGGCCGGCGCCGATTTCAACGCGGGCGGCGCGACCGGGCCGCGGGGCCGGCACGCACAGGGCGTCATCGTAGCGGCGCCACCGGGTGGTCGCCAGATCCGCGGGCGGCGGCGGTTCCCGGCGGCCGCGGGAGGGGCGACGACCTGGCCGGCGGAATCCCGCGGACAGGGTTTCACGGCCGGCGCCTACACGTCCACGGCGCGCCACGCTTGAACAGGGAGCCGAAAAACGGCCACTATGGCCTGCGCCGCACGCGGTGCAGCCGGGTGGGCGCCGCCACGGCGTCGGCCACGCCGTCGGCGCCGCGGCTTGCCGGCGCGAGGGCCGGCAATCAGGGGGTTATCAGCGCTCCATCAAGCGGAGGGGACAACGATGAAACGAACACGACGATTTGCCACCGGCACCATGCTGGCGCTTGCCGTGCTGGCGAGTGGCGCCGCCATGGCCCGCGAAGCACCGACCTTGACCGTCGCGGTGGTCGACTTCACCAACAACAGTGACTCCGTCGCCTGGTGGCACGGCGGCGTCGGCTCGCAACTGGCTGACGTGCTCAGCAACGAACTCAGCGCCACCGGCGACTTCAAGGTGATCGAGCGGCAGAAGATCAACGCCGTGCTGGCCGAGCAGGATCTGGCCAGCTCCTACCGCATGCGCCCGGGCAGCAGTCCGCACACCGGCAACATCACCGGTGCGCAGTACCTGATCACCGGCAGCGTCGCCTCGTACACGGAAGACACCTCCAACACCGGCGGCGGCCTCAGCTTCGCCGGCTTCCACGTCGGCGGCGGCCAGGCCAAGGCCTATGTGGCGATCGACCTGCGCGTGATCGACGCGGAAACCTCGGAGGTCGTGTTCTCGCGCACGGTGGAAGGGCGCAGCACCGACAAGGCGATTCGCCTGAGCGGCTACACCCGCGGCGTCGGCGGCGACTTCGGCCACAAGGAGAAGACGCCGGCCAGCAAGGCGGTGCGCGCCGCGCTGATCGAGGCCACCGATTATCTCGACTGCGCCATGGTCAAGCGCGACGGCTGCGAGGCCCGCTACGAGCAGAAGGAACAGAAGCGTCGCCAGGGCGACCGCGATTCGCTGGATCTCGACTGAAGATGTCGCCGGGTTCTCGATGTCGAAGCCCGGCCGCGCACCACCGGATGCGGATCGGGCACACCGGTGCCCGATCCGCGCGAGCGCAGCCACGCCTGCATCATGTCGCCGTTTGCGTGGCGCCGATGGCGCCATGATGCGTTCGCGAGGCGCTCGTGCGGAGGATGGCGCAAGCCCCTCGCAAGTTCCTTCGCCGCGCCGACGGCGCCGCGCTTGACAGGTCATTCTGCAGCAACCTAAGTTCGAGCCCGTCAGGGACGCACGACACCACATCCCCGAGCGAATGCGCGTGCCAGGTCGCAGTCATGGACCCGCCGACTACATGCTCGCCATTGCCCGGGGTTCGCGCATGCAAGCCAAATCATTCCCGATCCGGGGCGGCCTCGCCGCCGCCATCGCCCTCGTCCTGTCCTCGTTTTCCCTCTCCCTGCCCGCGCGCGCCCAGGACCCCGGCGCCGCGCCGGACAAGCCTGCCGCCAAGGATGTCACCGCACTGCAGGCGGTGGTGGTCACCGGCACCCGCGTGTTCGACCGCACCGAAGCCACCTCGCTGGCGCCGATCGACGTGCTGACGCCGAAGGACCTGGTCGGCACCGGTGCCACCGACCTGGCCACCGCGCTGCGCGTGCTGCTGCCCTCGTTCAACTTTCCGCAGCCCTCGGTGACTGACGCCACCGACGCGATCCAGCCCGCGCAACTGCGCGGGCTCTCGCCGGACCAGACGCTGGTGCTGATCAACGGCAAGCGCCAGCACACCACCGCGATCGTCAACGTCAACGGCTCACTGGGCCGCGGCTCCTCGCCGGTGGACATCAACGCGATCCCGGTCAACGCGATCGAGCGCGTCGAGGTACTGCGCGACGGCGCCGCGGCGCAATACGGTTCGGACGCGATCGCCGGCGTGATCAACATCATCCTCAAGGGTGGCGCGCAACACGGCTCGCTCAGCCTCACCGGCGGCCAGTACAGCAAGGGTGACGGCACCACCTGGCAGGGCGGCGCCGATGGCGGCTTCAAACTCGGCGACAAGGGCTGGGTGCACCTGAGCGCGAACGCCAGCCACCAGGACCCGACCAATCGTGCCGGTGCCGACGTGCGCTACCCGGGTGATCCCAGCTACGGGCAAGTCACCTTCCACTACGGCATCCCGCTGGTGCGGGCCAGGCAGGCGGCGATCAACCTGCAGTACGACTTCACCCCGAACGCGCAGCTCTACGCCTTCAGCCTGTTCAACAAGCGCGACGTCAGCGCCGGCGGCTTCTTCCGTTCGCTGTCGACCTATGCCAGCAGCTACCCCGGCGCGGCGGCGGTCTATCCGGACGGCTATCTGCCGATCGAGAACAGCGCGATCCGCGACGACAGCGAAGTGCTCGGCTTGCGCGGCACGGTGGCCGGCTGGCATTACGACCTCAGCGCCAACACCGGCGGCAACCACTGGAAGCTGCACACCAGCGACACCTACAACTACTCGCTGGACCCGGATTCGCCCACCGGCTTCTACATCGGCACCCTGACCAACCGGCAGGATGTCTACAACGCCGACTTCAGCCGCGACTTCCAGCCCGCCATGCTGCCGAACGGATTGTCCGTGGCCTGGGGCCTGGAATACCGCCGCGAGGAGTTCACCCTCAAGCAGGGCGACGCGGCCTCGTACGCCGGCTCCGGCGCGCAGGTGTTCCCCGGCTACCAGCCCGGCGACGCCGGCTCGCACTCGCGCAAAAGCCGCGCGCTTTACGTGGACCTGGAGAGCGACCTCACCGACAAGCTCTCTGCCGGGCTGGCGGTGCGCCGCGAGCATTACAGCGATTTCGGCGGCACCACCTCGGCCAAGTTGTCCGGGCGTTTCGCGTTGACCGACACGCTGGCCCTGCGCGGCACCGTGTCGAACGGTTTCCGCGCGCCGTCGCTGCAGCAGGAGTACTACTCCAGCACCGCGATCAACTTCGTCGCCGACGGCAGCGGCAACCTGATCCCGTACACGATCCGTACCTTCCCGGTCAGCAACCCCGCCGCGCAGGCGCTGGGTGCGCAGGCACTGAAGCCGGAGAAATCGCGCAACTACAGCCTCGGCCTGGTGCTGACCCCTTCCAGCGGCTTGTACACCACACTGGATTTCTACCAGATCGACATCGACCACCGGATCATCCTCAGCGGCAACCTGGTCGGAACGCCCGTGCAGGATTACCTCACCTCGGTGGGCATTCCGTTCGTCAGCGGCGGCCGCTTCTTCACCAACGCGGTCGACACGCGCACGCGCGGCGTCGACCTGGTGGCCACCTGGCCGCTGCAGTTGGAACACTCCGCGCTGAAGTTCACCGGCGGAGTGAACTACAACAAGACCGACATCCGCGCGATCGCGCCGAACCCGCCGCAACTGGGCCTGGTCGGGCTGACCTTGCCGATCATCGACCGCACCGAACAGGGCCGCATCACCAAGGGTGCCCCGCGCACCAAGGCGTTCCTCGCCACCGACTGGAACGTCGGCAACTGGAGCTTCCACGGCCAGCTGACCCGCTACGGCCAGTTCACCACGCTGGGCAACAACCCGGCCACGGACCAGACCTACGGCGCACGCTTCGTGCTCGATGCCAACGCGAACTACGCCTGGAACAACTGGACCTTCGCCGTGGGCGCCAACGACCTCAACAACGCCTACCCCGAACGCAGCAGCGCCGCCAACAACTTCCACGGCATCCTGACCTACTCGGGCTCGTCGCCGTTCGGCTTCAGCGGCGCGTACTACTACGGCACGGTGGCCTATCACTGGTGAGCTGATCGGCTGGGGCGAGGTCGACGCGCGGGATCTGCGCTGCGGCCTCCACACGGGAACCGACACCGAACCCGGCGCGCCGGAAGCATCCGCCGCGCCGGGTTGACCCGCGGCTACCGGAACACCAGCTGGCCGCCGGCGGTCGACACGTGGATGGTGTCGCCGCCCTGGAAACGACCCTCCAGGATCTGCCGCGCGAGCGGATTCTCCAGTTGCTGCTGGATCGCCCGCTTCAGCGGCCGTGCGCCGTAGACCGGATCGAAGCCGACGTTGCCGAGCAGGGTCAGCGCGTCGTCGCCCACGTCCAGCTTGAGCTGCCGCTCGGCCAGGCGCTTCTCCAGGTATTCGAGCTGGATCTTCGCGATGGCGCGGATCTGGTTCTTGTCCAGCGGCCGGAACACCACGATCTCGTCGAGCCGGTTGATGAACTCGGGGCGGAAGTGCGCCTGCACCACGCCCATCACCGAGGCCTTCATCTGGGTGTACTGCTCCTCCGCGTCGCCGCCGCTTTCCGCCGCGTCCTGGATCATCTGCGAGCCGAGGTTCGAGGTCATCACGATGACGGTGTTGCGGAAGTCCACGGTGCGGCCCTGGCCGTCGGTGAGGCGGCCGTCGTCCAGCACCTGCAGCAGGATGTTGAACACGTCCGGGTGCGCCTTCTCCACCTCGTCGAGCAGGATCACGCTGTACGGCCGGCGCCGCACGGCTTCGGTCAGATAGCCGCCTTCCTCGTAGCCGACGTAGCCCGGGGGCGCGCCGACCAGGCGCGAGACGGAGTGTTTCTCCATGAACTCGCTCATGTCGATGCGCACCATCGCGTCGGTGGTGTCGAACATGAATTCGGCCAGCGCCTTGCACAGCTCGGTCTTGCCCACGCCGGTGGGGCCCAGGAACAGGAACGAGCCGTTCGGCCGGTTCGGATCGGACAGGCCGGCGCGCGAGCGGCGGATCGCGTCGGCCACGGCGTGCACGGCCTCGTCCTGGCCGACCACGCGCTTGTGCAGCTCGTCTTCCATCTTCAACAGCTTGTCGCGCTCGCCTTCCAGCATCTTGCTGACCGGGATGCCCGTCCAGCGCGACACCACTTCGGCGATTTCGTCGGCGGTGACGCGCGTCTGCACCAGCTTGAAATCCTGCGTCTCGGCGGCCTGCGCCGCGGCGAGCTGCTTTTCCAGTTCGGGCAACTTGCCGTACTGGATCTCGCTCATCCGCGCGTAATCCTGCGCGCGCCGCGCCGCTTCCAGATCCTGGTTGGCCTGTTCGATCTGCTCCTTGACCTTGGTCGTGCCCTGCAGCGCGGCCTTCTCGGATTTCCACACCTCGTTGAGGTCGGAGAACTCGCGTTCGAGCTTCTCGATGTCGGCTTCCAGGTCGGCCAGGCGCTGCTTCGATTCGCTGTCCTTCTCCTTCTTCAGCATCTCGCGCTGGATCTTGAGCTGGATCAGCCGACGTTCGAGCCGGTCCAGTTCCTCCGGCTTGGAGTCGATCTCCATGCGAATGCGGCTGGCGGCCTCGTCCATCAGGTCGATCGCCTTGTCCGGCAGCTGGCGGTCGGCAATGTAGCGGTTCGACAAGGTCGCGGCGGCGACGATCGCCGGGTCGGTGATCTCCACCCCGTGGTGCACGGCATAGCGCTCCTTCAGGCCACGCAGGATCGCGATGGTGTCCTCCACCGATGGCTCGCCCACGAACACCTTCTGGAAGCGCCGCTCCAGCGCGGCGTCCTTCTCGATGTACTGGCGGTATTCGTCCAGCGTGGTGGCGCCGATGCAGTGCAGCTCGCCGCGCGCCAGGGCCGGCTTGAGCATGTTGCCGGCATCCATCGCGCCCTCACCCTTGCCGGCGCCGACCATGGTGTGCAATTCGTCGATGAACAGGATCACCCGGCCTTCCTGCTTGGCCAGGTCGTTGAGCACGGCCTTGAGCCGTTCCTCGAACTCGCCGCGGAATTTGGCGCCGGCGATCAGCGCACCCATGTCCAGCGCCAGCACCCGGCGACCGCGCAAGCCCTCGGGCACTTCGTCCTTGATGATGCGCTGGGCCAGGCCTTCGACGATCGCGGTCTTGCCCACGCCGGGCTCGCCGATCAGCACCGGGTTGTTCTTGGTGCGCCGCTGCAGCACCTGGATGGTGCGGCGGATCTCCTCGTCGCGGCCGATCACCGGGTCGAGCTTGTTGCGCTCGGCGCGCTCGGTGAGGTCGATGCAGTACTTCTCCAGCGCCTGGCGCTGCTCCTCGGCGTTCTCGCTCTGCACCTTCTCGCCGCCGCGCAGCTTCTCGATGGCGGCCTCGAGATTCGCCTTGTTCGCGCCGGCCGCCTTCAGCGCCGCGCCCAGCTCGCCCTTGTCCTCCAGCGCCGCCAGCACGAACAGCTCGCTGGCGATGAACTGGTCGCCGCGCTGCTGCGCCAGCTTGTCGGTGAGGTTGAGCAGCCGGTTGAGGTCGTTGCCGAGGTTGATGTTGCCCTCCTGCCCGCGGACCTGCGGCAGGCGATCGAGCAACTCGTTCACGCGCTGCATGAGCATCGGCACGTTGACCTGCGCCTGGGTCAGCAGCGGGCCGGTCGAGCCACCCTGCTGGTTGAGCAGCGCGGCCATCACGTGCGCCGGTTCGAGCATGTTGTTGTCGCGGCCCACGGCCAGCGACTGCGCGTCGGCCAGCGCCTGCTGGAACCGCGAGGTGAGTTTGTCCATTCGCATGTCGAGAATCCCCGCATCGGTAGGGCGGCAATCGCCACGGCGCAGACGTGTGGCCGGAATGCACCGATTCAAGCTGGCCCGGTCCGCCGATCGCCGTTCACCGTGGCCGCACGCGGCGCATGGCCGGCTCTTCACATTCACCCTGTTACGGTGCGGCCCGATGTCCACGCCACACCCCGCCAACGCCACGACCCACGCGCCGCTTCCCCCTCCGCCGCTGCCCACCGCAGACACTGCCTGGGCGCTGTTGCTGGACGTGGACGGCACCTTGCTCGACTTCGCTGATGACCCGCATGCGGTGCGTGTGGACAACGAGCTGCTCGCCCTGCTCGACGCGCTGCACGGGGCGACCGACGGCGCGCTGGCGCTGGTCAGCGGGCGCCGGCTGGACGACATCGACCGCCTGTTCGAGCGCCCGCACCGGGCCGCCATCGGCCTGCACGGAGTGGAGCTGCGTGCGGCTACCGGCGAACTGCGCCGCCACGTGGTGATGCCGCTGCAACAGGCGCGCATGCAACACGAGGCGCAGGCGCTGGCCGCGCGCTTTGCCGGCGTGCAGCTGGAAAACAAGCAGCAGGCGGTTGCGCTGCACTGCCGCGGGTCGTCGGACGAGTGGCAACAGTTGCGCGAGGCGGCCATCGGCGCGATCGCCCATCTGCCCGGCTACGAACTGCAGGCCGGTCGCCGCGTGCTGGAGTTCAAGCCCGGCGGCATGGACAAGGGCCGCGCCGTCGCCGAACTGCTGCAAGGCGAACCGTTCAAGGGCCGGCTGCCGGTCTACCTCGGCGACGACCTCACCGACGAGCACGCCTTCGACGCGGTCAATCGCGCGCACGGACTCAGTGTCCGCGTCGGTGACCGCCATCCCAGCGCCGCGCGCTTCACCCTGCCCGATCCGGTCGCCACGATCGCCTGGCTGACCCGCGTCCTGGGCGCACTGATGCAAGGAGCCCCCACCCATGCCCGACCATCCGAACGAGAAACCTCGCGCCAGTCTTGAACTGGGCGTGATCGGCAACGGCAGCGTGGCCGCGCTGGTCGACAGCCACGCGCGCATCGTCTGGTGTTGTCTGCCGCGGTTCGATGCCGACGCCAGCTTCTGCAGCCTGCTCTCGCCGACCCTCCCCGGCGGGGACTGGGCCATCGAGCTGGAGCACTTCGACCATGCCGAGCAGTTCTACCTGCGCAACACCGCGGTGCTGGTCACGCGGCTGTTCGACCGCCAGGGCGGCGCGATCGAGATCACCGACTTCGCCCCGCGCCACCGCGCCTCCGGCCGGCTCTACCATCCCGAAATGCTGGCGCGGCGCGTGGCGCCGATCTCCGGTTCGCCGCGCATCCGCGTCCGCATGCGCCCGCTGTGCGACTACGGCGCGCGCACGCCGCAGACCACCTCCGGCAGCAACCACATCCGCTACCTGCTGAGCGACACCATCCAGCGACTGACCTGCGACGTGGCGCCGCTGATGGTCGAACGCGGCCTGCCATTCGGCCTGGAGCAGCCCGCGCACTTCCTGTTCGGTCCGGATGAGACGCTGGAAGGCAACGTGTCGGACTTCATCCACCTGGCACTGGAACGCACGCTGGACTACTGGCGCGAATGGACCCGCTACCTGTCCATCCCGTTCGAGTGGCAGGAGGCGGTGATCCGCGCCGCGATCACGCTGAAGCTGTGCCAGTACGAGGCCACCGGCGCGATCGTGGCGGCGTTGACCACCTCGATCCCGGAGTCGCCCGGCAGCGGGCGCACCTGGGATTACCGCTACTGCTGGCTGCGCGACGCCGCCTTCACCGTGCGCGGCCTCAACCGGCTGGGCGCCACGCGCTCGATGGAGGAGTACATCCGCTACGCCTTCAACCTGGTCGCCAACCGCGGGCAGGCCGAACTCGGCCCGGTGTTCGGGATCACCTTTGCCGAGCAATTGCCCGAGCGGCAGGTCGACACGCTGGCCGGCTACCGCGGCGACGGGCCGGTACGCGTGGGCAACGACGCATGGCAGCAGCGCCAGAACGATGTCTACGGCTCGGTGCTGCTGGCCTCGGCACAACTGTTCTTCGACCAGCGCCTGCAGCATCGCGGCGACAAGGTGACGTTCGAGCGGCTGGAGCAGCTGGGCAAGACCGCACTGCGCATGGCCGAAGAGCCCGATGCCGGCCTGTGGGAGTACCGCGGGCGCATGGCCGTGCACACCTACTCGGCGGCGATGTGCTGGGCCGCGTGCGACCGTCTGGCGCACATCGCCACCGAGCTGGGGCTGGAGGACCGCGCGCGCTGGTGGCATGACGAGGCGGCCGCGCTGCACGGGCGCATCGAAGCGCGCACCTGGAACGAAAAGCTTGGCCATTTCGTCGACGCCTACGACGGAGAGCGGCTGGACGCCAGCCTGCTGCTGCTGGCCGACATCGGGTTCGTCCAGGCGAGCGACCCCCGCTTCGTCGCCACCGTCGACGCGATCGGCGACAAGCTCGGCCATGGCGACTACATGTTCCGCTACATCGCGCCGGACGACTTCGGCGCGCCGGAAACCAGCTTCAACATCTGCACGTTCTGGTACATCGACGCGCTTGCCGCCACCGGCCGCGAGAAGCGCGCCCGCACCACCTTCGAGAACATGCTCGCCCAGCGCACCACGCTGGGCCTGCTCTCGGAGGACATCGCGCCGAAGACCGGCGAGCCGTGGGGCAACTTCCCGCAGACCTATTCGCTGGTGGGGCTGATCCAGTCGGCGATGCGCCTCTCCCGCCGCTGGGAGGACGCCATGTGATGGCGCGCAAGACTCCCGGCCGGCTCATCGTGGTCTCCAACCGCGTCGCACTGCCCCACCAGACCGCCGCTGGCGGTCTCGCCTCGGCCCTGCGCGCGGCGCTGGCCGAAAACGGCGGGCTGTGGTTCGGCTGGAGCGGCAAGGTGAGCGCCGCCGAGACCGGCGCCGAACTGCACCAGGCCAGCGACCACGGCATCGACTACGCCACCGTGGACTTCTCGCGCGCCGACCACGACGCGTTCTACGCCGGCTTTTCCAATGGCGCGCTATGGCCGCTGCTGCACTACCGGCCGGACCTGGTCGACTACCAGCGCAGCCATCTGGACGGCTATCTGCGGGTCAACCGGATCTTCGCCGAGCGCCTGCGTCCGCTGATCGGCCCGGACGACACGATCTGGGTCCACGACTACCACCTGATCCCGCTGGCCGCCATGCTGCGCAAGCTCGGCGTGAAGAACCGCATCGGCTTCTTCCTGCATACGCCGCTGCCCGCCGCCGGCCTGCTGATTGCCCTGCCCAACCACCACGAGCTGCTGGAAACACTGGCCAGTTACGACCTGATCGGCGTGCACACCCATCGCGACCTGCGCGCGCTGGAGGATTATTTCCTGCACGAGGCCGGTGCGGTGATGCGCCTGGGCGGGCGCATGCGCATGCCCGGCGGGCGCGAATTCCGCGCCGGCGCCTTCCCGATCAGCATCGACACCGAACACATCGCCGGGATCGCGCAGAAGGCCGTGGGGCTGAAGGAAATCGTGCAGCTGCGCGAAAGCACCCGCGGCATCGCGCTGATCATCGGGGTCGACCGGCTGGACTATTCAAAGGGCCTGCCGCATCGCTTCCAGGGCTACGCGCGGCTGCTCGAACGCGACCCGGAGCTGCACCGCCACGTCACCTTCATGCAGATCGCGCCGCCCTCGCGTGGCGCGGTGCTGGAGTACCGCGCGATCCGCCGCGAGCTGGAGCGCAGCGCCGGCCACATCAACGGCAAGTACGCCGCGCCGGACTGGGTGCCGATCCGCTACATCAACAAGTCGTTCCCGCACCGCCTGCTCGCCGGCTACTACCGCAGCGCGCGCGTGGGCCTGGTCACGCCGCTGCGCGACGGCATGAACCTGGTGGCGAAGGAGTACGTGGCCTGCCAGGACCCGGAAGACCCCGGCGTGCTGGTGCTCTCGCGTTTCGCCGGAGCCGCGCTGGAGCTGGGCGATGCCTTGCTGGTCAACCCGGCCGACACCGAAGAGGTCGCCGACGCCCTGGAGCAGGCGCTGCACATGCCGCTGACCGAACGGCGCCGGCGCTGGAAGGCGATGATGCGGGTACTGCGCCACAACGACATCACGCATTGGCGCACCAGTTTCCTGGAGGCGTTGCGCGCGCCCGGGAAACCCGCGCCGGATCAGCCCTGAGCGAGCCAGATCAGGCTGGCGAAGCGGCCGCTGGCGGCGCCGTCGCGCCGGTACGAGTAGAAACGCGGGTCGGCATGGGTATCGTCGCCGCCGCCGTAGACGCGCGTCACGCCCGCGCGCGCCAGGCGCTGCCGCGCCAGTGCGACCAGGTCGCAGCGCCAGTGGCCCGGGCGCGTGGCCTCGAAGCACGCCGCGGCAGCCGCGTCGCGCGCGACGAACGCGGCGCGCACTTCCTCGCCCACCTCGTACGACGGCGCGCCGATGCACGGGCCCAGCCACGCCAGCACGCGCGCCGGCGGGCTGACCATCTGCGCCAGGGTGGCCTCCAGCACGCCGGCGGCGAGGCCGCGCCAGCCGGCATGGGCCGCACCGATCTCGCCGCCATCCTCGCTGCACAAAAGCACCGGCAGGCAATCGGCGGTGAGGATCGCCAGCACCGTGCCGGGAATGTGCGAGACCGCCGCATCCGCCTGCGGCTCGTGTGCGCTGGGCAGCGGGCCGAGTTCGGCCACGCCGCAACCGTGCACCTGATGCAACCAGCGCGGCGCGGCCGGCAGTCGCAGCGCCTGCTGCAGCGCGCCGCGGTTCGCCATCACGGCCTCGGCCGCATCACCGCTGCGCAGGCCGAGGTTGAAGCGCTCGAACGGCGCGGAAGACACGCCCGGTCCCAGCCGCGTGGTGACGGCCGCGTGGACTTGCGGCGGCGCGGGCCAGTCGGGAAAGATCCAGCTTTCAGTCATGGGGGCCGGGATTGGAGATCGGGGATCGGGGATTCCCCAAGCATCGCACGGCTGGCGGCGGCGCGTACCGACCCATCAATACGGGTCCGGACCGTGTTCGGCCAGATCCGCACGCAGCGCCTCGATCAGGGCCAATTGATCGGCGGGGCGCTCGGCCGTGAACGACAGCGCCTCGCCGGTGACCGGATGCACGAACGAGAGTTTCTCCGCGTGCAGCGCCTGCCGGCGGAAGCCGCGCAAGGCGGCGACCAGGCCGTCACTGGCGCCCTTGGGCAACTTGAGGCCGCCGCCGTACAACGGGTCGCCGATCAGCGGGTGGCCGATGTGCGCCAGGTGCACGCGGATCTGGTGGGTGCGGCCGGTTTCCAGCTGGCATTGCAGCAGGCTGTGCGCGCGGAAGCGCTCGCGCACGCGGTAATGGGTCACCGCGCGCTTGCCGTCCTCCTCGTCACGCACGGCCTGGCGCAGGCGGTCGCCCATGCTGCGGCCGATCGGCTGGTCCACCGTGCCGCCGGCCACCATCGTGCCCATCACCACGGCCTCGTACTGGCGTTCCACTTCGTGCCGCGAGAGCAGATCGACCAGCGCGGTATGGGTGGACAGCGTCCTGGCCACCACCATCAGGCCGGAGGTGTCCTTGTCCAGCCGATGCACGATGCCGGCGCGCGGCAGCTCGGCCAGCTGCGGGTCGTGGTGCAGCAAGCCGTTGAGCAGCGTGCCGGCCGGGTTGCCGGCGCCGGGATGCACCACCAGTCCGGCGGGCTTGTCCAGCACCAGCAGGTCGGCATCCTCGTACACGATCGTCAGCGCAATCGCCTCGGGCTGGCTGTGCACTTCCGTTTCCAGTTCGACATCCAGCTCGACCCGCTCGCCGCCGCGCAGCAGTTGCCGCGGCGCAGCCGGGGCGCCATCCAGGGTCGCCGCGCCGGCCTTGATCCAGCCGCTGAGCCGCGAACGCGAATAGGCGGGGAACATCTCGGCCAAAGCCTGGTCGAAGCGACGGCCTGCTGCACTCAGCGGAACCTCCGCCTGCTGCCGTATGGTGGTCATGCCAGCCCCCGCGGGCGGCAACCGGTTTCAGTTATCATGCCTGTTCGTTCCGACATCCGAATTCATTCCTATGCGCCCATCCAGTGGCTCGACCACGCCATCGTTGTTCCCGCTGCACGCCGCCAGGCTGCTCGCCGTGGTCGCCCTGGTGGCCGTGCTTGGCGCCTGTTCGATGTTCGGCCGCAAGGGCAACACCATCGACACGATGCCGCTGGAGCCGCTGTACAACCGCTCCCACAGCTTCCTGGAGGCGGGCAATTACTCCGGCGCGGTGCGGGCGTTCCAGCGCCTGATCGCGCGCTTCCCGTCCGGTCCGTACAGCGAGCAGGCCCAGCTTGAGCTGGCCTATGCGCAGTACAAGGACAACCAGCCGGACGAGGCATTGTCCACCATCAACCGCTTCATCAAGACCTATCCGGCCAACAAACACGTCGATTATGCCTATTACCTGCGCGGCCTGATCAATTTCGACCGCACCAGCGGCTTCATCGAGCGCTTCACCAAGCGCGCCGGCGGGCTGACTCGCCGCGACCAGGGCTACAACCTGCAGGCGTTCGACGATTTCTCCGAACTGTCGCGGCGCTTCCCCGACAGCGCCTACACCGCCGACGCGCGCCAGCGCATGATCTACCTGCGCAACCTGCTGGCGCAGTACGAGATCAACGTGGCCGAGTTCTACCTGCAGAACAAGGCCTACATCGCGGCGGCCGACCGCTCGCAGTACGTGATCGAGCACTACCAGCAGGCGCCGCAGACCGGCGATGCGCTGGCCATCCTCGCCCGCAGCTACCTGGCGCTGGACCGCAAGGAACTGGCTGCGCAGACCCGCGAAGTGCTGGCGCTGAACTATCCGAACCACCCCTATCTCACCGATCCCAAGTGGCCGCACGCACCCTCGCTGGTGCGCAAGATGATTCCGTTCTCCGGGCATCATTGAGTTTGGCCGCTGCGCGGCCGGGAATGGGGAATGGGGAATAGGAAAAGCAGGCGCAGGAGCGTCGGGCGCCCCCCCGGAGTCCCGATTCAACGCCACCCTGACGTGATCGGGTAACGGCGTTCGCGGCCGAAGGCGCGCGTGGTGACGCGGGGGCCGGGGGCGGACTGGCGGCGTTTGAACTCGTTGAGCAACACCAGCCGCGCCACCCGCTGCACCGTCGCGGCATCGTGGCCCACGGCCACGATCTCCGCCTGCGACTGCTCACCCTCGATGAAGCGTTCGAGAATCGCATCCAGCTCGTCGTACGGCGGCAGCGAATCCTGGTCGACCTGGTTGTCGCGCAGCTCGGCCGAGGGTGGACGGGCGATGACCTCGGGGGGAATCGGCAATCGGGAATCGCGCATCGTCGAAGAGCCGGATGTCGGCGAGGACATGCGTTCCCGGTTACCGGCTCCATTGCGCCACCGCGCCAGCCGATACACCACCGTCTTGTACACGTCCTTGAGCGGCGCGTAGGCGCCGCACATGTCGCCGTACAGGGTGGCGTAACCCACGGCCATTTCACTCTTGTTGCCGGTGGCGAGCAGCAGGCGGCCGTGCTTGTTGGACAGCGCCATCAGCATCACGCCGCGCGTGCGCGACTGCAGGTTCTCCTCGGTGGTGTCGGCGGCCTTGCCGGCGAAGGCGGGAGTGAGCGCATCCATGAACGACTGATACGTCGCCTGGATCGGGATCACGTGGTAGTCCACGCCCAGCTGCTCGGCCTGCGCGCGGGCACCGTCGAGCGAGAGCTGCGAGGTGTAGCGGGTGGGCATCATCACCGCGGTGACGCGCCGGGCGCCCAGCGCGTCGACCGCCAGCGCCAGCGTCAGCGCCGAGTCGATGCCGCCGGAAAGGCCCAGCAGCACGCCGTCGAAGCGGTTCTTGTCGATGTAGTCGCGCACGCCGCGGACCAGCGCCGCGTACAGCGTCGCCTCCATCGACGAGTCGGCCGGCACCGGCCAGTCGATCGCCGCGAGCGTGCGCGTGGCCGGGTCGAACTCGGCCCACAGCAGCGCGTCGACGAAGGCCGGCGCCCGTGCCGCTATCGACCCGTCGCCGTTGACCAGGATCGAAGCGCCGTCGTAGACCACCTCGTCCTGGCCGCCGACCAGGTTGAGGTAGGCGATCGCGCAGCCGGTTTCGCGCGCCCGCGCCGCCAGCACGACCTCGCGCTCGGCCTGCTTGCGGTCGTCCCACGGCGACGCATTGATCACCACGATCAGCTGCGCGCCCGCAGCCGCGGCCTGCGCGGCCGGCTCGGGCTGCCACACGTCCTCGCAGATCAGCAGGCCCACGCTCACGCCCTCGATCACGCGCGTCGTGGTGCCGTTGCCGGGGCGGAAATAGCGCAGGTCGTCGAACACGCCATAGTTGGGCAGCGCCTGCTTGTGCGCGGTGCACTCGATCCGCCCCTCGCGCAGCAGGCTGGCGCCGTTGTAGACCTCGCCGGCGCTGTGCGGATGGCCGACCAGCGCCGCGACGCCCTGCGCCGCGCAGGCCAGCGCGCACAGCTCGCGCTCGCAGGCGGCGAGAAAGCTCGGCCGCAGCAGCAGATCCTCCGGCGGATAGCCGCTCAGGGTCAGCTCGGGAAAGGCCACCAGCGCGGCGCCGCCTTCGCGCGCCTGCGCCATCAGTCCTGCCGCCTTGGCGGCATTGGCCGCCACCGCGCCGACGGCAAAATCGTGTTGGGCCAGCGCCAGTCGCAGCTTTGCCATGGACGCAGCATTCCTTGGATTCAATCGGCGAATGGTAGTGGAATGCCGCGCCGGGTGGCCCGTCCACGCGGGCGCTGCATTCAGATCCGCCGATCGTGCGGCGGATCGTTGCCGGCGCGTGACGGCGCCGAAGCCAAAAAAAAGGCCGCGCAATGCGCGGCCCTTGTTCTCCTGCGCCAACGCCTACTTCATCAGCTTGGCGAGCGCCTTGCCCAGGTCGGCCGGCGACTTCACCGTGGTGACGCCGGCCTTCTCCAGCGCGGCGAACTTCGCCGCGGCGGTGCCCTTGCCGCCGGAGATGATCGCGCCGGCATGACCCATGCGCTTGCCCGCCGGAGCCGAGGCGCCGGCGATGAACGAGACCACCGGCTTCTTCACGTATTCGCCGATGAACTCGGCGGCGTCTTCCTCGGCGCTGCCGCCGATCTCGCCGACCATGATGATGCCTTCGGTCTGCGGATCGTCCTGGAACAGCTTGAGGCAGTCGATGAAGTTCAGGCCGTTGATCGGGTCGCCGCCGATGCCGATCACCGTGCTCTGGCCGAGGCCTTCGTTGGTGGTCTGGAACACCGCCTCATAGGTGAGCGTGCCGGAGCGCGAGACCACGCCGACCCTGCCCTTGCTGTGGATGTGGCCGGGCATGATGCCGATCTTGCATTCGCCGGGGGTGATGATGCCGGGGCAGTTCGGCCCGATCAGCACGATCTCCGGATGCTGCTGCAGCACGTTCTTCACGCGCAGCATGTCCAGCACCGGGATGCCTTCGGTGATCGCCACGATGGTCTTGATGCCGGCGTCGATCGCTTCGAGGATCGAGTCGGCCGCGAACGGCGGCGGCACGAAGATGACGGAGGCGTCGGCGCCGGTTTCCAGCACCGCTTCATCGACCGAGTTGAACACGGGCAGGCCGATGTGCTCCGAACCGCCCTTGCCCGGAGTCACGCCACCGACGACTTTGGTGCCGTAGTCGATGCACTGCTGTGCGTGGAAGGTGCCCTGCTGGCCGGTGAAGCCCTGCACCAGCACCTTGGTGTCTTTGTTTACGAGAACGCTCATGTTTCGATTGCTCCTCAGGCCTTGGCCGCAGCCACGGCTTTCTGCGCCGCGTCGTTGAGATCATCCGCCGGCGTGATCGCCAGGCCGGAGTTGGCCAGCAGTTCGCGGCCCTGATCGACATTGGTGCCCTGCAGGCGCACCACCACGGGAATCTTCAGGCCCACTTCCTTGACCGCGGCGATGATGCCCTCGGCGATCATGTCGCAGCGGACGATGCCGCCGAAGATGTTGACCAGGATGCAGTTGACCTTGTCCGAGGAGGTGATCAGCTTGAACGCCTCGGTCACCCGCTCCTTGGTGGCGCCACCGCCGACGTCGAGGAAGTTGGCCGGCTCGCCGCCCGCCAGCTTGATCACGTCCATGGTGGCCATCGCCAGGCCGGCGCCGTTGACCATGCAGCCGATGTTGCCGTCCATCGTCACGTAGTTGAGGTTGCTCTGCTGCGCGGCGGCTTCGGCGGCGTCTTCCTGGGTCAGGTCGCGCATCGCGGCCAGGTTCGGATGACGGAACTCCGCGTTGTCGTCGGAGTTGACCTTGCCATCCAGCGCAGCGAGGTTGCCGTCTTCCAGCACGGCCAGCGGGTTCAGCTCGACCAGGGCCAGGTCCTGCTCGTTGAACAGCTTGTACAGGCCCAGCATGATCTTGGTCAGCTGGTTGACCTGCTTGTTGTTGAGGTCCATCGCGAAGCCGAGCTGGCGGCACTGGTACGGCTGCAGCCCTTCGACGAAATCGACCACGATGGTGTGGATGTCTTCGGGCGTGTCGCGCGCCACCTGCTCGATGTCCACGCCGCCATGCTTGGAGGCGATGAACGAGATGGCCTTGGAATCGCGGTCCACCAGGATCGACAGGTACAGCTCGCGGGCGATGTCGGTGGCGTCGGTCACCAGCACCAGGTTCACCGGCAGCGCACGCCCGGCCGACTGGTAGGTTGCCATGTTGGTGCCGAGCATGCCCTTGGCGGCGGCGCGCACGTCGTCGAAGCTCTTGCAGAACTTGACGCCGCCGGACTTGCCGCGGCCGCCGGCGTGGATCTGCGCCTTGACCATCCATTGCGTGCCACCGAGCGCCTTGGCGGCATCGACGGCGGCGTCGGGGGAGTTGGCGACCTTGCCCGGCGGCACGGCGATGCCGTACTGCGCGAACAGTTCTTTGGCCTGGTATTCGTGGAAATTCATTCGATACCTCGAGCGAACGGAGAAACGATGACGGCCGCACGCATGAAGAAAGGCGTGGGTCAGGGGATCGGCGGTGGAATCACACACGACCCGGTCGCGGCACAAGGGCCGGACACGGGCCGAACCGCAGCAAACGGCCGCCCATTTTCGCGGAAGCGGGCCGCAATGGAAAGGGCGCGGCCGCATCGCGACCGGCCGGGCGGCGATTTTCCGGCCTCCACGAAGGTGGCGCGGCCCCCGCCCGGGCTTGCCCGGGGCGTCATATACTCGACCGCAACCGCACCGGAATCGCAGCCTACGTGTCTACCTTAGCTACGTTAAACGATCCGCGCGCAGGGACGGCCACGATCCGCCACGAGCTGTCGTTCCTCAATGTTTTCAGGCTGGTGCAGGCGCTGGTGTACGTCGCCCTGGCATTCAGCCCGCCCGGCATGGGCTGGCCGCAGCTGGCCGCGCCGGGCTTCGCGCGCACGCTGGCCACGCTGTACCTGATCTTCGCGCTGCTGGCGCTGCTGCTGAACCGGCGCAGCATGGCCCACGCAAAGACCGCCGTGGCCGCCACCCTGGTGGTCGACGTCGTCGCCGCGGTGCTGGCGATCGTGGCGATGCACGATGCGCGCATCGGTATCGCGATGATGCTGGCGGTCAACCTCTGCGCCGGCGCGCTGATCCTGCCGCTGCGCATGTCCGGCTTCTTCGCCGCGCTGGCGACGCTGGGCATGCTGGGCATCTCGCTGTTCGGCTGGTCGCTGTCGCCCCACGCCGGTGACCGCGACCTGCTCGAAGCGGCGCTGTTCGGCCTGGCCTATTTCGCCACCACCGCCCTGTGCAGCGTGCTGGGCCAGCAGCTGCGCGCCACCGAGGCGCTGGCCGAGCAGCGCAGCACCGACCTGGCCAACCTGTCGCAGATCAACGAACTGATCATCCGCCGCATGAAGACCGGCGTGCTGCTGGTGGACGACGCCAACCGCATCCACCAGATCAACGAATCGGCCTGGATGCTGCTGGGCAATCCCGGCGCCGACCAGCGCGACCTCGGGCTGCTGGCGCCGGAACTGTCGCGCCGGCTGTACCACTGGATGACCTCGGGCAAGCTCGACGAAACCGCCACCCAGCTCGCCGACGGCGTCCCGGAAGTGGTGCCGCGCTTCACCCGGCTGGCGCCGAACGACGACTCGCACGTATTGATCTTCCTCGACGACACCTCGCTGCTGTCGCGCCGCGCGGAGGAGCTCACGCTCAGCTCGCTCGGCCGGCTGTCGGCCTCGATCGCCCACGAGATCCGCAACCCGCTGGCGGCGATCCGCTACTCGGCGCAGCTGCTGGCCGAATCGCGCACCATGGACGGCGCCGACCAGCGCATGGTCGAGATCATCAACAACCACTGCGTGCGGCTCAACGAGATCATCGAGAACATCCTGCAGCTGTCGCGCCGCGAGCGTTCGCGCCCGGAAGCGCTGGACCTGGGCGACTGGGCGCAGGATTTCGTGGAGGAATACCGCCAGGGCAACGACCTCGGCGCCGACTCGCTGCGCGCGATCGCCAGCACCGGCGTGGCGGTGGTCGCGCTGGCCGATCCGCAGCAGCTGCAACAGGTGGTGTGGAACCTGGTGCAGAACGCGCTGCGCTACGGCCGCCTGCCCGGCGAGCCGGCGCGGGTGATGGTGGTCGCACGCCAGGGCGAGCATGGCGTGCCGATCCTCGAGGTGATCGACCGCGGCCCCGGCATCGCGCCCAAGGTGGCCGCACAGATCTTCGAGCCGTTCTACACCACCCACGAATACGGCACCGGCCTGGGCCTGTACCTGGCCAAGCAGATGAGCGAGGCCAACCAGGCCGCGCTGGAGTACGTGCGCGTGGCCGGCGGTGGCAGCTGCTTCCGGCTTACCCTGACGCCGGCGCAGATGAACCGCGGCGCCGGCGACGGCGAGCCCGAAGCCTGAACGCTCCGGCAGGCCGCCGACGCCGCGCGCCGGCTTTGCTCTTGACTTGGGCCGCGGTTATTCTTGAGCCACCCTCCCCTCGCGACATGCCATGAGCCTCCAGACCGTCCTGGTCATCGACGATGAACGCGATATCCGCGAGCTGCTCACCATCACCCTCGGGCGCATGGACCTGCAGGTCGAAGCCGTCGGCACCGTCGCCGACGCCCGCCGCGCGCTGAGCGAAAACAGCTACGACCTCTGCTTCACCGACATGCGCCTGCCCGACGGCAACGGCCAGGAGATCATCGAGCTGATCGCCGAAACCTGCCCGGACACGCCGGTGGCGATGATTACCGCCTACGGCAACGTCGACGCGGCGGTGAACGCGCTCAAGGCCGGCGCGTTCGACTTCGTCTCCAAGCCGGTCGACATCCAGATGCTGCGCGGCCTGGTGCGCACCGCGCTGCGGCTGGCCGAGGAGAAGCGCGAAGGCGGCGGCGCCGCCAAGGCCGGCGGCTCCGGCGACCGCCTGATCGGCGACTCGCCGGCGATGGAACAGGTGCGCGCCACCATCGCCAAGCTGGCACGCAACCAGGCGCCGGTCTACATCGCCGGTGAATCGGGCGTAGGCAAGGAGCTGGTCGCGCGGCTGATCCACGAGCGCGGTCCGCGCGCGGGCGGCCCGTTCGTGCCGGTCAACTGCGGCGCGATCCCGTCCGAGCTGATGGAAAGCGAGTTCTTCGGTCATCGCAAGGGCAGTTTCACCGGCGCCAGCGCGGACAAGGAAGGCCTGTTCCAGGCCGCCCAGGGCGGCACGCTGTTCCTCGACGAGGTGGCCGAACTGCCGCTGCACATGCAGGTCAAGCTGCTGCGCGCGATCCAGGAAAAAGCGGTGCGCCCGATCGGCGGCCGCGACGAGATCCCGGTGGACGTGCGCATCCTCTCGGCCACCCACAAGAACCTCGGCCAACTGGTCGAGCAGGGCCAGTTCCGCCAGGACCTGTTCTACCGCATCAACGTGATCGAGCTGCGCGTGCCGCCGCTGCGCGAACGCCGCGGCGACGTGCCGCAGCTGGCCGCGTTCATCCTCAAGTCGCTGGCCGGCAAGAGCGGCCAGGAAGTCGGGCGGCTGACGCCGGCCGCGCTCGATGCGCTGGAAGCCTACGACTTCCCCGGCAACGTGCGCGAGCTGGAGAACATCCTCGAACGCGCCATGGCGATGAGCGACGGCGCCAGCATCGAGGCCTCCGACCTGATGCTGCCCCAGCGCGGCGCGCGCCCGGCGCCGACGGAGGTCGCCGCCACTGCCGGCGCTCCGGCCGCTGCCGCTGCCGCGGCACCCAGCGCCGATGGCGGGCTGGACGACTACATCAGCAACATCGAGCGCACCGCCATCGTCAAGGCGCTGGAAGAATCGCGCTACAACAAGACCGCCGCCGCCCGCAAACTCGGCATCACCTTCCGCGCCCTGCGCTACAAGCTGAAGAAGCTCGGCATCGACTGAAGGCGCAACCCGACGCCTACCCGCGCGCGACGGCTTTCCGCCGCGCAACGAGGGAAGGCGTTCGCACGGGGAATGTCCCGCGACCGCCGCGCAGGGCGGCAACCGCCTGCTCCGGCCACGCGGACCGCAAAGCGGCGCGCCGTGCCTGGGCTACGCGGAGTCGTCGCCCTCCAATCCCTTGCGCAGCGCGCGCAGGAGGGCCGCGGTGCTGACCGGCTTGTCCACGATTTGCAGGTTGTCCAGCGGGGGCAGTTCCTGCGGGTCCGGTGGCGCGTCCGGGCGGGCGAGCAGCACGACGCCGCCCTGGTAACCCTGTTCGACCAGCGCGGCCAGCGTGCGCACGCCGGTGAAAAGGTTCATGTCGGCGTCGAGCAGCACCAGGTCGGGCAGGCCGCCGGCCTCGATCCACTGCAGCGCGGCGGTGCCGCTCTGGCTGGCGTGCGCCTGGTAGCCGTAGGCATCGAGCGTATCGGACAGCAGCGACAGCTGGCCGGCCTCCTCCACCACCACCAGCACGCGTTCGGCGGCGCCTTCAAGGCTCTGCATGTCGTCCATCGCCTCGGCGTCGGCTTCCATTTCGTCCAGCGGGATGTAGAGGTCGAAACGGGTGCCGCTGCCGGGTTTGCTGTCCACCCGCATCACGCCGCCGTGGCTGGCCACGATGCGCTTGCACGAGATCAGGCCCAGGCCGGTGCCGGCGTCCTTGGTGGTGAAGAACGGTTCGAACAGGTGCTCCAGCACGGCCTGGTCCATGCCTGGCCCGGAGTCGATCACGCTGATGCGCAGGTAGCAGCCGGTGTGCGGCACCTCCTCGGGCAGGAAGAAGTCGTCGGCCAGCCGCTGCTGGCTGGTCTCGATGCGCAGGTTGCCGCCGTCGGGCATCGCCTGGATCGCGTTGAGGCAGAGGTTGAGCAGGCATTGCTGCAGCTCGGTGTGGTTGCCCTCGAAGGCCAGCTCGGGGTCGTCGATGGCCAGGTCCATCACCACCGAACGGGGCACGCTGCCCTGCATCAGCAGGCCGAACGCGCTCATCAGGGTGCCCACGCGCACGCGCTCGGCGCGGCGGGCGCCGCGCGCGAAGGAAAGCATCGAGTGCACCATCTCCAGCCCGCGCTTGCCGCAATCGCGCACCAGGTTGCCCAGCCGCATCAGCCGCGGGTCGTCCTGGTAGTCGCGCAGGCTGTCACCGGCCAGCAACAGCGGCTGCAGCAGGTTGCGCAGGTCGTGGCTGAGGCCGCCGGCGAGCATCGCCAGGCTCTCGAAACGCTGCGCGCGGATCAGGTCGGCCTCGGCGCGGCGGTTGGCCTTGCGCGCATCCGCCTCGACCAGCGCCCGACGCACCGCACTGGCCAGGCGCACGGGGTTCTGCTTGAGGATGTAGTCGGTCGCGCCGTTGCGCAGCGCCTCGATGGCGGCATCCTCGCCCAGCGTCGCGGAAACGAAGATGAAGGGCAGGTCCTCGTCGCGCTCGCGCAGCAGCTCCAGCGCGCGCTGCCCGGAGAAACCCGGCACGCTCAGGTCGGACAGCACGATATGCGGGGCGAACTCGTCCAGCGCGGCCAGGTAGCCGGCTTCATCGTCGACCAGCCGCGCCTCGTGCGGGATGCCGTCGGCGTCCAGCTCGGCCAGCACCAGCTCGGCGTCGAGCTCGCTGTCCTCCACTTGCAGCACCCGTATCGTCGGCATCGACTTGATCTGCCGGTTGGGCATGGGGTTCTCCGTCACTGGCCGTGCGGCCATCGTTGTCTACACCGCGGGCGACCGCCCGGGCGCGTCTGTTCATGCGTCAATTCGCCTCGGGCGCCTCGTTCAGCACCGCCCAGAACCGGCCCAGCGTGCGCACGGCCTCGAAGAACTGGTCCACGTCCACCGGCTTGATCACGTAGGCGTTGGCGCCGAGGTCCCAACTGCGCGCCAGGTCGCTCTCCTCGCGCGAGGAGGACAGGATCACCACCGGTACGCGCCGCAGGTGCTCGTCGTGGCGCATGCGGGTGAGCACTTCCAGTCCGTCCATGCGCGGCATCTTGATGTCCAGCAGCACCACCGCCGGGTCGCCCGGATCGCGCCCGGCCCAGGCGCCGGTGCAATGCAGGTAGTCGAGGCATTCCACGCCATCCTCGACGTGCACCACCGGATTGGCCAGGTGGGCTTCGGCCAGCGCGTCCATCGCCATCTCGGCGTCCGCCAGGCTGTCCTCGACCAGCAGCACGGTGCGCAGTTCTTTCTTGTTCATGCCGCTGACTCTCCGTTTTGCGCCCCGGCCACGTCGATGGCCGGCAGCGAGAAGTGGAACGTGGCGCCCTGGTCCGGTACGGCCTCGGCCCAGACCTTGCCGCCGTGGCGCGTGATGATGCGCCGCACGTTGGCCAGGCCGATGCCGTTGCCCGGGAAATCCGAGGCGCGGTGCAGGCGCTGGAACACGCCGAACAGCTTGTCCGCGTACTGCATGTCGAAGCCGGCGCCGTTGTCGGCCACTTCGAACTCGTAATCGCCGCGGCTGCTGCGCCCGGCGCTGACCTCGATGCGCGCCACCTCACGGCGCCCGGTGTATTTCACCGCGTTGCCGAGCAGGTTCTGCCACACCGTGCGCAACATGTTGGCGTCGCCGATGACCATCGGCAAGGGCCCGATCGTCCACACGATGCGCCGGCCCTCCGCCGAGGATTCGGCCAGTGCCCGTGCCTCCTCCACCAGCGACTGCATGTCCACCGCCTGCAACCGCAGCGGGCCGCGGCCCAGGCGCGAGAACACCAGCAGGTCGTCGATCAGCAACGCCATGCGCTGGGCCGCGCTGTCGATCACGCCGATGTAGTGGCTGGCCTTGTCGTCGAGCTGGCCGGCCAGGTGGTGCTCCAGCTTGCGCACGAAGCCCGCCACGTGGCGCAGCGGCGCGCGCAGGTCATGCGAGACGGAGTAGCTGAACGCCTCCAGCTCGCGGTTGATGTCGGAGATCTGGTTGATCTTGCCCTCGAGCTGGCGATTGAGCTCGATCACCTTCTCCTCGGTCAGCGCGCGCACGGTGACGTCGCTGACCGTGAGCAGCAGCGCCGGTTCGTCGGTGAGATCCTGCTGCAGCCTGCGCGCGTTGACCACGATGTGGCGCTGCTCGCCGTCGGCGGTGCGCTGCACCAGGTCGTAGTCCCACAGCTCGCGGTCGCTCAGCAGCACGTCGCGGAAACGCTGCAGCAGTGCGCTGTCGTTCCACACGCCGCCGCCGATCTCGACGAGCGTGCGCGACGGTTGCTGCGGGTCCTCGCCGTACAGGTCGCCGAAAGCGTTGTTCACCAGCAGGCTGTTGAGGTTGGCGTCGAACAGCGCGATCGGCTCGCGCACCGATTGCAGGATCAGCCGCGAACGCAGCACCGCGCGGCCCTCGCGCGTCTCGGCCCGGCGCCGCTGGCGAATCTGCCGTTCCGAGGCGATCACGATGATCGCCAGCAGCACCAACTGCGCCAGCGCGGTAATGCCCTGCACCAGCTGGCCGTTGAACTCGCGGTGGTGGGCGGCCTGCTTGCGGGCGGTCAGCAACTCATCCTCGTTGGCGACGATGCCGTCGATCTTGGTGGCGAACGGAAACAGGTCGGTGGCCTCGCCCATCGCTTGTCCGGCGCGGCCCACGTCGCCGCGCCGCTGCAGCTCGCGCGCACGAGCCATCAGGGTGAGGCGACCGGTAACGCTGTTTTCCAGCGCGCCGATCAGGGCCTGCTGGGCCGGGTTGTCGCGGGTCATCGCACGCAGCCGCTGCAGCAGTTGCGGCACCTGTGCCGCGGCGCTCTCGGCCTCGGCGCGCGTCTCGGCGCCGACGTCCCCGACCAGCATGCGGTAGGTCGCCGCCTCGCTGCTGCGGATCAGGTAGGCGATGCGATAGGCGACCGAGCGCACTTCGGTCGAGTGGGTGACCCAGCTGTTGGCCAGCACGGTGTCCTGCGTGTTCAGCCGGGTCACCACGTACGGCAGGCCGACGATGATCAGCATGGCCGACAGCAGTCCGGCGACCCGCCAACTCATGAAGCTGCGGAAATTCATTCGATCCAGCCCTCCGCGACGGCCAGCATCAACGCCCGCCCCATTCTGGCACGACCCGGCGAATCATCATCCCTGCGGCGGGGCGCCCACGCCCCAGTGGCGGTTGGGCGTGGCCTGCATGCGGAAGTGCAGCTCGCCACCGGCGAGGATCTGCGCGTGATGCAGGAAGGGGGCGGCCAGCGGCTTGCCGTTGAGCGTGGCCTCGCCGACGTAAGGGTGCGCGTCATCCAGCGGCGCGGCGCTGACGGTGAAGTCCTTGCCGTCGGTCAGGTGCAGCGTGGCACGCCCGACGAACGGCCGACCGATGGCGTAGACGTCGCTGGCCGGCGTGACCGGGTAAAAGCCCAGCGCGGTGAACACGTACCAGGCCGACATCTGGCCCAGGTCGTCGTTGCCCGAGAGTCCGTCCGGCCGCGCGGCGTACTGGCTGTCCATGATCTGCTTCAGCCTCTCCTGCGTCTTCCACGGCGCGCCGGCGTAGTCGTAGAGATAGGCGATGTGGTGGCTGGGCTCGTTGCCGTGCGCGTACCAGCCGATCAGGCCGGTGATGTCCTCGACGTGCTTGAAGTGCGCCGGGTCGACCTTCGCGTCGAACAACGCGTCCAGCTTCGCCACGAACTTCGCGGCTCCGCCCATCGCCTCGATCAGGCCCGGCACGTCCTGCGGCACGTACCACGAATACTGCCAGGCGTTGCCTTCGGTGAAGTCGCTGCCGTAGCCGGCGGCGGTGGGGTCGAACGGTTCGCGGAACGCGCCGTTGGCCAGCCGCGCGCGCATGAAACCGGTCTTCGGGTCCCACGCGTTCTTCCAGTTGCCGGCGCGCCTGCCGAAGGTGGCGGCAACGTCGTTCTTGCCCATCGCCTTCGCCATCTGCGCCAGCGACCAGTCGTCGTAGGCGTATTCGAGCGTCTTGGAGGCGCCCTCCGGCTCCTTGTCGATCGGCACGTAGCCGAGCTTCATGTAGTCGGCCAGGTCGCCGTAGGGCGCGTAGGTGGCGCTGGCGACCATGGCCTGCAGCGCCTTGTCCGCGTCGAAGCCGCGCACACCCTTGATGTACGCGTCGGCGATCACCGGCACGGCGTGGTAGCCGATCATGCACCAGGTCTCCAGGCCCTGGTACGCCCACACCGGCAGGATGCCGAACGGGCTCGCCTCGCGCGCGGCGATCAGCGAGCGGATGAAGTCGGTGCTGCGTTCGGGATTGAGCAGCACCATCAGCGGCTGCTGCGCGCGGTAGACGTCCCACAGCGACCAGGTCGAGTAGAACTCGTAGCCGTCCGCCTTGTGCACGGCATGGTCGGGGCCACGGTATTCGCCATTGACGTCCATGCTCAACGTGGGCGACAGCATGGCGTGGTAGAGCGCGGTGTAGAACTGCTTGCGCACGGTGGCGGAGGCATCGACGTCGACCACCGCCAGCGCCCGATCCCACGCGGCCCTTGCCTGCGCGCGGCGGGCGTCGAAATCCCAGCCCTTGCCATCGGCATCGAGATTGGCCACCGCGTTGGCGGCGCTGACCGGCGAGATCGCCACCTTCACCTCCAGCGGCTGCTTCAGCGCACCGAAGTCGAACACGCCGACCAGCGCGCGGCCGTTCTGCGCGTCGTGGTCCACCGGCTGGTTGCCGGGGCCCTTGAAGCCCTTGTAGAGGACGTCGCTCTCGCGGTCGTACAACGTGCGCGACGTCATCGGCTGGTTGAAGCGCATGGCGAAGCACAGCTCGCGTCCCGGCGCCCAGCCGCGGGTGGTGCGGCAACCGGTGACGGTGCCGTCGTCGGCCACCTGCAGCTTCGACCACAGCACCTTGCCGGGGTAGTCGTAGATGCTCGGGCGCAGGTCGAGCAGCAGGTGCGCGGGCTTGTCCTTCGGAAAGGTGTAGCGATGCCAGCCCACGCGGCGGCCGGCGGTGAGTTCGGCGCGGATGCCGTAGTCGCTCAACGTCACCGCGTAATAGCCGGCCTGCACCACTTCGCTGTCGTGCGAGAAGCGCGAGCGATAACCGCTGCCCGGTGTGGCCGGGTCGCCCGGTTCCAGCCGCACGTCGCCGGCGATCGGCATCACCAGCACGTCGCCCAGGTCCGAATGCCCGGAGCCGGAGAAATGCGTGTGCGAGAAACCCATGATGCTGCTGTCGCCGTACTGGTAGCCGGCGGCCCACTTGTAGGCGTGCTTGAAGTCCGGCATCGCGGTGTCGGGCGAGAGCTGGATCATGCCGAAGGGCACGGTGGCGCCGGGGAAGGTGTGGCCGTCGCCGCCGGTGCCGATGCGGGGATCGACACTGCCGGCGTGGCCGCTGGCGGCCAGTGCGGACGGACAGGCGGCACAGGCCAGCAGGGCGAACAACATCGGGATGCGGAGGGTCATGGCGATCTCGGCGCAGCGGGGCAAGCTGCGAAAGTAGCACCCGCGCGGGCATGTTGCAGCGCGTGATCGGTCGGCGCATGGAAACGGTTACATTGCCCCGGTTGCTTGCCCGCCGAGCGACACACGCCCGACCGCCTCCCGTACCGGAATCGCCATGGCCCCTGTCGTTACGCCGCCCCGCCCCACTCCCCTCGCGCCGGACCACGGTGCGCCCCGCGCGCCCTACACCAGCAGCTGGCTGGCGCTGGGCGTGCTCACCACGATCTTCTTCATGTGGGGCTTCCTCACCTGCCTCAACGACATCCTGATCCCGCACCTGAAGTCGATCTTCCAGCTCAACTACGCGCAGGCGATCCTGGTGCAGTTCACCTTTTTCGGCGCGTATTTCCTGATGGGCATGCCGGCCGGGCGCATGGTGGCGGCACTCGGCTACAAGAAGGGCATCGTGGCCGGGCTGGCGATCGCCGGCATCGGCGCGCTGGGCTTCTGGCCGGCCGCGGCGCTGCACCTCTACTCCGCCTTTCTCGGCGCGCTGTTCGTGCTGGCCACCGGCATCACCGTGCTGCAGGTGGCCGCCAACCCGTACGTGGCCCTGCTCGGCCCGGAGAAGACCAGCTCCAGCCGGCTCACCCTGGCACAGGCGCTGAACTCGCTCGGCACCACGCTGGCGCCGCTGTTCGGCGGCCTGCTGATTCTCTCCAACGTGGTCAAGAACCCGGAGGAACTCGCCGCGCTGGAACCGGCGCAACGCCTGCTCTACGACACCCAGCAGGCGCAGGCGGTGCAGTTCCCGTACATCGGGCTGGCGGTGGTGCTGTTCCTGCTGGCGCTGTTCGTGTGGATGTTCCGGCTGCCGGCATTGACCGAGTCCACCGACAAGGACGATCACGGCCGCCATGGCTTCGCCGACGTGCTGCGCCACCCGCACGTGCTGTTCGGCGTGCTGGGCATCTTCTTCTACGTCGGCGCCGAGGTGTCGATCGGCAGCTTCATGGTCAACTACCTGTCGATGCCCGACATCGGCCACATGAGCGAGCAGCAGGCGGCGAAGTACGTCTCGTGGTACTGGGGCGGTGCCATGCTCGGCCGTTTCGTCGGCTCGGCGTTGATGGCCAGGATCTCGCCGCGCAAGCTGCTGGCCACGTTCGCCGCGATCAACGCGCTGCTGGTGCTGACCACCATGCTGAGCAGCGGCACCACGGCGATGTACAGCATCATCGCGATCGGCCTGTTCAACTCGATCATGTTCCCGACCATCTTCGCGCTCGGCATCGAGCGGCTTGGCCCGATGACCAGCAAGGCATCGAGCCTGCTGATCATGGCCATCGTCGGCGGCGCGGTGATCCCGCAGCTGCAGGGTGTGCTGGCCGACCACATCGGCCTGCAGCACGCGTTCTTCCTGCCGCTGCTGTGCTACCTGTACATCGTGTTCTATGGCATCAGCGGCTCGAAGATCCGCAGCAGTGTCGACTGATCCCGCCCCGCCCCGGCCGATCCTCTGTTTCGGCGAGGCGCTGATCGACCTGCACGCCAGCGGCGTCGACGCGCACGGCTTCGCCGCCAGCTTCGTTCCGTTCGCCGGCGGCGCGCCGGCGAACGTCGCGGTGGCGGTGGCGCGCCTGGGCGGCAACGCGCGCTTCGCCGGGATGCTCTCTACCGACCGCTTCGGCGACTTCCTGCTGGATGGCCTGCAACGCGCCGGCGTGGGCACGGCGGACGTGTCACGCACGGCCGCACCCACCGCGCTCGCGCTGGTCACGCTGGATGCCGCGGGCGAGCGCAGCTTCATCTTCCATCGCGAGCGCACGGCCGATCTGCAATTCCGCGTTGCCGATTTCCGCACCGGGGCATTCGACGACGTGGCGGTGTTCCACGTCTGCTCCAACTGCCTGACCGGGCCGGCCATCGCCGACGCGACTCGCGAAGGCATGCAGCGCGCGCACGGCGCCGGCGCGCTGGTCAGCATGGACCTCAACCTGCGCCCTGCGTTGTGGCCGGCCGGCGCCGATGCACTGACGCAGGTGTGGCCGGCGCTGCATCTGGCCGACGTGGTGAAACTCTCGGCCGAGGAATTCGCGTGGCTGGCACCGGACGGCGAGCAGGCCGCGCTGGACCGCCTGTGGCGCGGTCGCGCCCGGCTGCTGGTGGTCACCGACGGCACGCGGCCCATGCGCTGGTTCCATCCGGATGCCGAAGGGGAGCTGCCGGGCTACGCCGTGACCGTGGTCGACAGCACCGCCGCCGGCGACGCCTTCGTCGGCGGCCTGCTGTGCCGCCTGGCCGAACTCGACGCGACGCCCGACCGGCTCGACCACCTGGTGAGCCAGCTGCCGCGGCTGCACGCGATGCTGCGTTTCGCCGCCGCCTGCGGCGCGCTCACGGTCACCCGCCAGGGCTCGTTCGCCGCGATGCCCAGTGGCGCCGAGGTGCTCGACTTCATGGAGAAGCAGGCATGACTGCCGCACCCGATTTCCGCTCGCCTGACTTCCTGCGCAGCCACATCGCGCAGACGATGGCGTTCTACCATCCGCGCGCGATCGATCCGGAAGGCGGCTTCTTCCACTACTTCAAGGACGACGGCACGATCTACGACCGCAGTCATCGCCACCTGGTCAGCAGCACGCGCTTCGTCTTCAACTACGCGATGGCATGGCTGGCCTTCGGCAACCCCGAATACCTGGAGGCCACGCGGCACGGCCTGCGCTACCTGCGCGAGGTCCATCGCAACCCCGCCAACGGCGGCTATCACTGGACCATCCGCGACGGCCGGCCGGAAGACAGCTCCAACCAGGCCTACGGCGTCGCCTTCGTGCTGCTGGCCTATGCCACCGCGCTGAAGGCCGGCATCGAGGAAGCCCGCGGCTGGATGGACGAGACCTGGAACCTGCTCGAGCAACGCTACTGGGAGGCCGACGCGCGGCTGTACCGCGACGAGGCCGATGCCGACTGGCATTTCAGCGATTACCGCGGCCAGAACGCCAACATGCACATGTGCGAGGCGATGATCGCCGCCTACCAGGCCACCCGTGAGCCGCGCTACCTCGATCGCGCGTTCACCCTCGCTGACCGCATGACCCGCGACCAGGCCGCCAAGGCCGATGGCCTGGTATGGGAACACTACGATCGCCACTGGAACATCGACCGCGAATTCAACCGCGACGACCCGAAGAACCTGTTCAAGCCGTGGGGCTTCCAGCCCGGCCACCAGACCGAATGGGCCAAGCTGCTGCTGATCATGGAGCCGCTGCTGGCTGCGCGCGGCACGCCGCAGGACTGGCTGCTGCCGCGCGCGAAGGAACTGTTCGACCGCGCCCTGGCCCACGCCTGGGACGACGAACACGGTGGCATCTGCTACGGCTTCGCGCCGGATGGCAGCATCTGCGACGACGAAAAATATTTCTGGGTGCAGGCCGAGTCGCTGGCCGCCGCCGCCCTGCTGCACGCGCGTACCGGCGAGGCCGTCTATGACGACTGGTACAGGCGCCTGTGGACCTACGCGTGGGAGCATTTCGTGGATCACCGGCATGGCGCCTGGTACCGCATCCTCACCCCCGACAACCGCAAGATCAGCGACGAGAAAAGCCCGGCCGGCAAGACCGACTACCACACCATGGGTGCCTGCCACGAACTGCTGGCGCTGCATCGTCGCCGCGAACACACCACGCCCCCTTCCCAAGGCCGCGCATGAACAAACTCACCTGCACCCTCGCCGCCACGCTTGCCGCCTTGCTGGTGTCGCCCGCCTTCGCCGCCGACACGGCTGCACCTGCGTTCAACCCGCTGCAGACCTTCGCCCCGTACACCTACCCGCAGCCGGCCAACGCCATGCGCGATGCCAGCGGCAAGCCCGGCCCGGCGTTCTGGCAGAACCGCGCCGACTACCGCATCGAGGCGACGCTGGATCCGTCGACGCGCAAGCTCAGCGGCAGCGAAGTGATCAGCTACACCAACCACAGCCCCGACACGCTGGACGTGCTGTGGCTGCAGATCGAACAGAACCGCTACCGCAAGGATGCGCGCGGCGCGTTCGGCGGCGGCAAGTTCCCCACCGAGTTCACCAGCGGCGAGCACATCCGCTCGGTCGAGGTGGAAGACGCCGGCGGCCACAGGCAGAAGGCGCACTGGGTGATCAGCGACACCCGCATGCAGGTCACCCTGCCCACCGCGCTCAAGGGTCACGGCGGCCGGCTCAAGCTGCACATCAGCTGGGATTACACCGTGCCCGGCGAGTTCGGCGGGCGCACCGACGTCAACGCCAACAGGCAGGGCGAGATCTTCGAGATGGCGCAGTGGTACCCGCGCATGGCCGTCTATGACGACCTGCGCGGCTGGGACACCCAGCCCTACCTCAACAGCGAGTTCTACCTCGAATACGGCGACTTCGACTATCGCGTCACCGTGCCCGCGGACATGCTGGTGGTCGGCTCCGGCGAACTGCTCAACCCGCAGGACGTGCTGACCGCCACCGAGCGCAGGCGCCTGGACCAGGCCCGCCACAGCGACGCGACGGTGATGATCCGTAGCGCCGCCGAAGTCGGCGACCCGGCCAGCCGCCCGAAACAGGGCGGCACGCTGACCTGGCACTTCGCCATGAAGAACACCCGCGACGTGGCCTTCGGCGCGTCCAAGGCGTACATCTGGGACGCTGCGCGCATCAACCTGCCCGACGGCAAGACCGCGCTGGCGATGTCGGCCTATCCGGTGGAAAGCGCCGGCGACCAGGCCTGGGGCGTGGCCACGCAGAACCTGAAAAAGTCGGTCGAGTTCTTCTCGCGCACCTACTACCCGTATCCGTACCCCGTCGCCATCAACGAAGCCGGCACCGCCGGCGGCATGGAATACCCGGGCATCACCTTCGACCACAAGAAGGCCGCGGGCAAGAACCTGCAGATGCTGATCGCCCACGAGATCGGCCACAGCTGGTTCCCGATGATCGTGGGCAGCAACGAGCGCCGCGACGCGTGGATGGACGAAGGCTTCAACACCTTCGTCGACGTGTACGAAGCCGAGGCCTTCGACGGCGGCAAGTACGCGCCCAAGCGCGACAGCGAATACGCTCCCGGCAAGGGCACCCCGGCCGAACAGATCGCCGCCATCCTGAAGGATGCCGACGCGCCGCCGCCGCTGACCTACGCCGACGCGATCGCCGAGAAATACCGCCACCCGATCACCTACTTCAAGGCCGCTTTCGGCCTGGTGCTGCTGCGCGAGCAGATCATCGGCCCGGACCGCTTCGACCCCGCCTTCCGCCGCTACATCGCCACCTGGGCGTACAAGCATCCCAGCCCGTCCGACTTCTTCCGCTTCATGGAAAGCGACACCGGCGAAGACCTCGGCTGGTTCTGGCGCGGCTGGTTCGAGCACAACTGGCAGTTCGACATGGCCGTGCAGAAAGCCGCCTACACCGACGGCGACTACCGCAAGGGCGTCGACGTCACCGTGGCCAACCTCGACCAACTGGTGCTGCCCGCCACCCTGCAACTCGTCTACGACGACGGCAGCAAGCAGGACGTGCGCGTGCCGTGGGAAACCTGGATGCAGCACCGCAGCTACGTGATCCACGTCGACGGCATGCGCAAGCTGAAATCCGCCACGATCGACCCGGACCTGGCGTTGCCCGACAGCAATCGCGGCAACAATAGTTTCGCGATGCCGTGAGCGGAAGGTGTTGGAGGCAGCTTTCTCTGTGGCAGCCACGGATTGCCCCTGACGCCATTTCCGGTTTTGTAGGTGGCTCGACATAGTGTCTCGATCCGGTTCACGATCGTCCAATGACACCGGCTTCGATCCGCTGGTCAGGCATTTGGCGGTTGAGTCACCAATCGCATACGGGAACAGCCGATAGCTTCAGCCGCAGGCAGCCTGGCCCACAAGGTCATGAATCCGACAGTCCTAGGGACCAATTGGACAAGCAGCGCCGATGTTCACGGCGTTCCCGATTCCTACCATGGCGCAAGTCAAGCAAACCCACGATTACGGGTCTGCTTGCACGACACGACAGGAATCCGACATGGCCATAGACCTCGACCGCCCCTACCCGCTCACGGCGCAGCAGATCGCCGACTATCGGCGTGACGGCTTCATCAGGCTCAAGCAGGTGTTCAATGCCGCGGAGCTGGCGCATTACGGCGCGGAGATCACGCGCCTCACCATTGCGCTGAACACGCAGACCAGGCCGCTGGAGGAGCGCAGCACCTATGACCGCGCGTTCCTGCAGGTGATGAACCTGTGGTGCGAGAGCGAGACGGTGCGCGAGTTCGTGTTCGGCAAGCGCCTCGCCGGTCTTGCCGCCGCGCTGATGGATGTGGATGGCGTGCGGCTGTACCACGACCAGTCGCTGTACAAGGAGCCGGCCGGCGGGATCACGCCGGCGCATGCCGACCAGTATTACTGGCCGCTGGCCAGCAACCGCACCATCACCGCCTGGGTGCCGCTGCAGGCGGTGCCGCAGGACATGGGGCCGCTGGCGTTCTTCGCCGGCAGCCAGCACGTGGAGTTCGGTCGCGACCTGGGCATCTCGGACGAGAGCGAGCACGCGATCACCGCCAACATGGAGGCGCACGGCTTTCGCGTGGTGGACGAACCGTTCGATCTCGGCGAGGTGAGCTTCCACTCCGGCTGGACCTTCCACCGCGCCGGCCCCAACCGCTCCACGCGGCCGCGCGCGGTGATGACGGTGATCTACATGGATCGCGACATGCGCCTGAAGGCGCCGGACAACCCCATGCAGCAGACCGACCGGGAACGCTGGTGCACGGGCGCGGTGATCGGCGAGGTCATCGACACGCCGGGGAATCCCATATTGTTCGAGGCCAAGGTGGCCACCGCGTGACGGCCGACGTACTCCGAGGCAGCGGCTTCCGGCGCGAGCGGCAACGTGCTGTCCACCACCGGAGACGATCCATGAACCTCGCGCGCTCGCTCATCGCCATCCTTGCCGTCGCCGTGCTCGCCGGCATGGCTTCGCCGACGGCGCGCGCCGCCGCACCGGCAGCCGTCCAGCCGCAGGGCCAGGTGTTCTACCAGATCTTCTTCCGCAGCTTTCGCGATTCCGACGGCGATCGCATCGGCGACCTCAAGGGGCTGACCGCGAAGCTCGGCTACATCAGGCAACTCGGTGCCACCACCGTGCTGCTCACGCCGCTGCAGCCCTCGCCGTACTACCACAACTATTTCGCCACCGCGTTCAAGGCGATCGACCCGGCCTACGGCACGCTGGACGACTACTTCGCCTTCGTCCGCGCCGCGCATGCGCAGGGCCTCAAGGTCTACCTCGACCAGGAGTTCCAGTACGTCGCCGAGGGCCACCCGTGGTGGCGCGACTCGATCTGCAAGCCGCACGCGAAGCATGCCGATTACCTGCTGTGGAAGGACAAGCAGCACTGCGTGGCCGAGCCCTTCCTCGGCAAGGCGAAGTGGGCCGGCTACGACGGCCGCGACATCGGCATCGCGATGGTGAACCTCGAAAACCCCGCGGTGCGCGACTACTTCCGCGACCTGCTGCTGTACTGGGCCGACCCGCACGGCGACGGCAGCGGCCGCGACGGCGTGGACGGCTTCCGCATCGACCACATGATGGACGACCTCGACCACAAGGGCCTGGACACGAACCTGTTCGACGGCTTCTGGACGCCGATCTTCCACGCGCTGAAAACGCGCCGGCCTGAGCTGCGCATCCTCGCCGAACAGGCCGACTGGGGCTACGGCGGTAAATGGCTGCGCAACGGCCACGCCGACATGGTGTTCGCCTTCCCGCTGCGCGGCGCGCTGGTGTCGCTGGACAAGGCGACCATCGTGGAGAACATCCGCGCCACCGACGCCGCCACGCCGCCAGGCAAGCGCCAGCTGGTTTTCCTGGAGAACCACGACACCGACCGCTACATGTCCGAGGTGCACGGCGATCCGGCGAAGGCGCGTGCCGGCGCTGCCATCGCGCTGATGCTCAAGGGCGACCCGCTGATCTACTACGGGCAGGAACTGGGCATGCGCGGCGTGCAGCCGAAGAACTTCGGCAAGTCCGGCGGCATCCCGCTCACCGACGCGGTGGGCATCCCGGTGCGCGAGGCGTTCCGCTGGGACGCGAACCTGGAAGCCCCGGGCTCGGCCATCTGGTACCGCGGCGACCAGTGGTTCTGGAAGGACCGCTTCAACCGCTCCCACGACGGTGTCTCGCTGCGCGAAGAACAGGCACGGCCGGATTCGCTCTACCACTGGTACAAGCAGCTGCTCGCGCTGCGCCATGCGCGAGCGGAAATCTCCGCGGGCAGCCAGCGCATCCTGTGCGACGACGACAGTGCGGTGCTGTGCATCCTGCGCGGGGAAGGCACGCAGCGGACGTTGCTGCTGGTGAACCTGGGCAAGGTCGACGCAAAGCCGCGACTCGATCCTGGGCTCCTCGCCGGCAGCACCTGGGGCGACCTGCTGGACCACGGCGCGCCCGCCTCGCCCGGCGCCACCCTGCATCCGATGCAGGTGCGCATCGTGGGTACGCCCGCGCGCTGAGAACTCTCGCCACCGTTCACCCTGGGCGCAGGCCGGAAGGACGAAGTCGAAGGGTCCACCAGCAGCGAGACGTTTCGACTTCGCCCGCTGCGCGGGCTACGCTCAACCCGAACGGTGGACGAGAGCCCGCCCCTCTTGCCCGGCCCCGACAACCCTTCCCGCCGTCATCCCCGCGCAAGCGGGGATCCAGCGTCTTTTCGTCCGACTGGAAAGCTGGAGTCACTGGATTCCCGCTTGCGCGGGAATGACGACTCTTGAGTATTAGCCTTGAGTGAGTGCCATTCGCCTCCGACACCGTTCACCCAGAGCGTAGGCCTGGAAGGCCGGAGTTGAAGGGCTCCCAGAAGCCATGGGCCGGACATATTTTCGCTGCACATCCGAAGTGCGATTCCGGCCTTCGCCGGAATGACGACTTGAGAGTTCGGCGTGCACGACGGCGCAAGCCCACGCGACGCCCCAGCCGATGGGCGACAATCCTCCCATGGCGCTGCCCCATCTCGACCGTCCCATCTGCGAACCCGTCGAACTGCCGCCGGGTGCGCCGCTGCGCGTCGAGCGCGTGCGCCAGGATGCGAGGGCCGCGGCCAGCGAGCCGTTCGTGCACTTCCACGACGTGCACGAGCTGGTGCTGTTCGGTCGCGTGGCGGGCCATTTCGATGTCGAGGATCGTCGCTACGCGCTGATGCCCGGCTGCATCGCCTTCATTCCCTCGATGCACCAGCACGATTTCGCGCTGGACGCCGGGCCGCGCGACTGGGTGCTGCTGCAGATCGAGGCGGCCGCCGGGGAATCGCTGGCGCGCCTGGCCGAACTGGAGCGGCTGCGCAAACCGTTCTGCGCCAGGCCCGGCCGGACCCTCGGCCGCCGCCTGCAGCAGCTCGCCGACTGGCTGGCCGGGCTCGATGCACGCGATCCCCTGGCCCTGCCGCTGGCCGAACTGCTGCTGCGCGCGGCGGCACTTGCACCGCCGGTCGCCGCCGAGAAATTTGCCATCGACATGCGCGGCCTGCAGCGCCTGCGCCCGGCCATCGACCGCCTGCGCCGTCGCCCCGCGGATGCCCCCGGCGCGGAACAGGCCGCGGTGCTGTGCGCGATGTCGGCCGCCTATTTCAGCCGGCGCTTCAAGCAGCAGGTCGGCATGAGTTGGAGCGACTACGTGCGCACGCACCGCCTGCACCTGGCCAGCCGGCGCCTGCTGGAAACGCCGCAGAGCATCGCCGCCATCGCGGCAGGCCTGGGCTTCGCCACGCCCTCTCACTTCGGCGAGCTGTTCCTGCACCGCTACGGCATGACGCCCGGCGAATACCGGCGCGCAGGGCGCAGGCGAACCGCCACGCCGCGCGATTGAACCCGCGCCGGAGCGGCCGCCACCCCGGTCAGGTGTTCAGGGCGCCTTGCCGGCCCGCAGCCGCTGCACGATCGCCAGCGACTTCTTTACGTGCTCGTCCGGGCGCAGGTGGTCGGTTTCGGAAGAGAAGGTGGCGACGATCTTGCCGTCGCCGGCGATCACGAACGTGGTGCGCGGGATGAACGCATGGTCGATGGCCACGCCGCGCACGTCCTTCATGCCCGGGCGAGCCTTAATCGCCTCCAGGCCGTAGGAAAGCGCGATCTTGACCTCGGCATCCGAGGCGACGGGGAACTTGCCCGCGCAGTACTTCGGGTCCGCCGAAAACTCGTCCAGCCGTTCGATGCTGTCGGCCGACACGCCGATGATGGTCGCACCGGCGGCATCGAACTTGTCGCGGTTGACCGCGAAGGTATGCGCTTCCAGATCGCAGCCGTCGGTATAGGCCGACGGGTAGAAGTACACCACCACCGGCCCCTTCCCGAGCGCGTCGGCCAGCGAGAAGGTGAACTGCTTGCCGGCCTGGCTGGCCTGGGCGGTGAAGGTGGGCGCGGTGGTGCCGGGCGCGAGTGCGGCGGCCACCGACGCCGACGAAGCCAGCGCCAGCAGCGCAACCAATGCCATGGATCCTGCAAAACGCATTTTCATTGCCGTGACCCTCGTGAGGGAGCATCGCACCGGCCTGGAACGCCAGGCCGACCGTGCCCGTTGGACGGAGAAACGTGAAACCGGGAAACCCCAGCTTACTTCGCCTGCGCCACAAGGGGGTTACCTCCGGCGCGGTCGTGGCTCGCGCACCCTTCACGAAAACAGCCCGCCGAAGGGCGGGCTGTCGGGAAACACGGTCGCCGTCGGCGTGAGTGCTAGAACGGGATCTCGTCGTCGGTGAAACCGTTGTCGGCCGGAGCCGGCGAGGATGGGCGCGAGGAGCCGCGGTCGTCGCTGCCACGGGACTGGCCGCCATAGCTGCCGCCGCCCTGGCGCTGGCCGCCCTGCGGACGCTCGCGCTGGTAGCCGCCGCCACCGCCGCCTTCATTGCTGCCGAGCATCTGCATCTCGTTGGCGATGATGTCGGTGAAATACTTTTCCACGCCATCCTTGCCGGTGAACTTGTCGGTGCGGATGGAGCCTTCAATATAGACTTGGCGGCCCTTTTTCAGGTACTCGCCGGCGATCTCGCCGAGGCGGCCGAAGATCTTGATGCGGTGCCACTCGGTGCGTTCCTGCTTTTCGCCGCTCTGCTTGTCGGTCCACGACTCGGAGGTGGCCAGGCTGAAGCTGCATACGGTAGTACCGCTGCCGGTGCTGCGTACCTCGGGGTCCGAGCCCAGGTTGCCGATCAGGATGACTTTGTTGACGCCACGTGCCATGGATGTGTCCTCGGTTGAGCCGGTCGCAAATTCTGCGAGGGGTTGCGACCGGAGTGGTGAAACTGGCTGGCTATCATAACCGCGAGAGGGGCTCAGTCCAGCGGCCGGGAGCGGAAACGAGCGTGGGTATCGGCCCGGTCTGCCGTGCGTACCTGTCGACGCCTCAGGCCAGCGTACCTGCCGCCTGCCGGTCCACCGCATCGCCCGCGACCGGCACGTGTTCGACGCCGTAGCCGGCGGCGTCCCATGCCTCCAGTCCGCCGAGCAGCGGCCGCACCCGGCGGTAACCCTGGGCGATCAGTACCTTTGCCGCGCGCGCGGCGGATACCTCGTTCGGGCAGTTGCAGTAGAGCACCAGCTCGCGGTCGAGCGGGATGTCGTGGACGGTGCGATCGATGCCTTGCGCATCGACCAGCAGCGCGCCGGGCACGACGCGGGTGTCGAGCTGGCGCGAGGCCTCGGGCCGCACGTCGACCACCACCGGGGCGCGCTCGGTACGCATCGCCTGGTGCAATTCGTCGACCGTGATGCGCGCCATCCGCAATGTGTGCAGCAGCCGGCGCCGTTGCCACCAGCGCGCCAGCACGTACAGGACCAGCAGCGCCAGCAGCAGCTGGATCGCCAGCGTGCCGGCGCTGGCGACAGCGGACAGCACGCGGTCGACGCTCGCGGCAAAGGTGTAGCCCAGCCCGGTCCACAGCGCGGCCCACAGCAGCGACCCCAGCCCGTCGAACAGCATGAACGCAGGCCAGCGCAGCCTCATCGCACCCACCAGCGACGACCCCACGGTCGACAGCCCCGGCACGAACTTGGCGACCAGCAACACCTGCCCGCGCCAGCGCTGGAAACGCAGTTCCGAGCGTTGCACGCAGGAGTCCGGCGACAGCGAGATGCGGCACAGCAGGCGCATCACCCCGGCACCGTAGCGCCGGCCGGCGACGTACCAGAACGAATCGCCGAGCAGGCAGCCCGCCACCACCGCGGCCATCGTGCCGGCCAGCGCCAGCGGCCCGCCGGCGGCCGCCAGCGAACCGGCCACCACCAGCGTGGGCACGGCCGGCAGCGGCGCGCCCAACTGGGTCACCAGCACGTTGAGGAATACCAGCAGCACGCCGTACTGCGCCATCAGCGCGATGATTTCGTGAGCCATCGGAGCCGTACTCGATGCAGCGAAGCCGCCGAGTCCCCATCATTGGCCCGCCCATCGGCGAATGCAAACCCCGGCGCGAGTCCATCGCGTAGGGCGGGCACCGCCCGCCGTTTGCCGGATCACGAAGAGCTGGCGGGCGGTGCCCGCTCTACGCGATCTGGGCTTCGCCGGCGGCCTGGCGACCGATCCGGCGCGAGCCGACGATCACCAGCGGCAACCACAGCAAGGTGAACGCGGCGGCGCAGGCAAACACGCCATCCGGGCCGAGCCGCCCCAGTGCAATGCCGCCGAGCGCGCCGCCGACGAAGGCGCCGATGAACTGGCTGGTCGAATACGCGCCCATCGCCGCGCCGCGCAGATGCCCCGGCGCCAGCCGCGAGACCAGGCTGGGCAGCGCGGCCTCCAGCAGGTTGAAGGCGGAGAAGAACACCGCCGCGGCCACGCCGAACGCGGCCAGGTGGCTGCCGGACAGCGCAAAGCCGAGCAGCGCCAGCCCGATCGCCACCACGCAGACCGTCACGATGCGCAGGCTCTGCGCCACCTCGCGCATGTGGTGCAGGCTCGCGCCCATCACGAACGCGGCGACCGTCATCACCGGCAGGTACAGCTCCCAGTGCCGGTTCACCGGCAGGTGCAAGGTGTTCGCCAGCAGCAGCGGCAGGCCGACGAAGCTGGCGGTGAGCAGCGCGTGCAGGAAGAACACCGAACCGTTCAACACCAGCATGCGGCCGTCGCGCAGCATGGCCAGCACGGCCCCGAAACCCGCCGCCGCCGGCGCCTGGGCGCGCGCCGGCGTGGGCACGATCAGCCACAGCAGCGCCAGCGAAACCAGCGCCAGGATCGAGGTGGCGGCGAACAGCCCGGGCAAGCCGGCGACCGCCTCCAGCGGCGGCCCCAGGATCAGCGCCAGCAGGAACGCCAGGCCGATCGACACGCCGATGATGCCCATCGCCTTGCCGCGGTTTTCCTCGGCGGTGAGGTCCGCCGCCAGCGCGATGCCGGCGCCGGCCACCGCGCCCATGCCCTGCACCGCGCGGCCGACCACGATGCCGGCCAGCGTATGCGACATGGCCGCGATCAGTCCGCCGATGGCGAACAGGATCAAGCCGATGGTGATCGCCGGCTTGCGCCCGATCCGGTCCGACAGCAGCCCCAGCGGAATCTGCAGCAGCACCTGGCCGATGCCGTAGACGCCCAGCGCCAGGCCGATCATGAAGCCGGTCGCGTCGGGCATCGCTTTCGCGTACAGCGAAAACACCGGCATGATCAGGAACAGCCCGAACAGGCGCAGGCTGATCACGCAGGCCAGCGTCAACGCACTGCGTCGTTCGAGGCTGGAGAGTTTGCTCACCGGGAAAGAGGTGTCGGGACGGGCATGGCCCGCATTATAGGGGCGAGTCCCGCGCTGCCGTTTGCGGCGACATGTCGCGGCGCAAGTTCCTGCAGACCCTATAATCGCGCCTTACGCCGCTGCGATGCACCCATGAATTCGATGCCTGCCGACGCCAACCGCCCCGCCGACTTCGCCCAGGTGCGCGACCTCGCCGCCGCCGACATGCAGCGCGTCGACGCACTGATTCGCCGCCGGCTGTCCTCCGATGTGGTGCTGATCAACCAGATCGCCGACCACATCATCGCCTCCGGCGGCAAGCGGCTGCGCCCGATGCTGCACGTGCTGGCCGCCGGTGCCGCCGGCTACCGCGGCGAGCACCACATCAAGCTCGCCGCGATCATCGAGTTCATCCACACCTCCACCCTGCTGCACGACGACGTGGTCGACGAGTCCGACCTGCGTCGCGGCCGCAAGACCGCCAACGCGCTGTGGGGCAACGCCGCCAGCGTGCTGGTCGGCGACTTCCTCTACTCGCGCTCGTTCCAGCTGATGGTGGAACTGGACGACATGCGCATCATGCGCATCCTCGCCGACACCACCAACACCATCGCCGAAGGCGAAGTGCTGCAGCTGCTCAACATCGGCAACGCCGACGTCAGCGAGGCGGCCTATCTCGCCGTGATCGAACGCAAGACCGCCGTGCTGTTCGCCGCCGCCACCGAACTGGGCGGCATCCTCGGCGGCCTGCCCGAGGACCAGGTGGCCGCGCTGCGCCACTACGGCATGGAACTGGGCTACGCGTTCCAGATCGCCGACGACCTGCTCGACTACACCAGCGACGCCGGCACTCTGGGCAAGAACATCGGCGACGACCTCGCCGAGGGCAAGCCGACCCTGCCGCTGATCTATGCGCTGGAGAGAGCCAGCCCGGAACAGGCGCAGTCGCTGCGCCACGCGATCGAACACGGCGGACTCGACTCGCTGGAACGCATCATCGCCTCGATCCGCGACTCCGGCGCCCTGGAACGCACCGGCGACCGCGCCCTGCGCCACGCCCGCGCTGCGCGCGAGGCCCTCGCCACCCTGCCGCCTTCGGCGCATCGCGACGCACTGGCCACGCTGGCCGACTACTCGGTGCAGCGCACGTTCTGAACGTTTTGCCCTTGGCGCGGACGTGGCCGTCCGCGCGTATGTGCAGGAGCGGGCGAGCAAAAGCCCAAGCTCAAAAGGGAGCAGAGGTCGAGATCAACCGCTCCTCATTGAATCAACCACGGAAACCCACCGTTCAGCCCCCGGCGCTGGCAGTCGGGCCGTCGATCGGCCAGACTTCGGCGCATGTTCCGTCTGCCTCCAACCCGCTGGCTGTGGAGTCTCGCGGCAATGCTGTTGCCGCTGGCAGCGGCGCATGCGGCCGAGAACACCTGGCGCTACGACACCGTGCACAGCCAGATCGTCTTCAGCATCAGCCACAACGGCTACTCGCGGCCGTTCGGGCGGCTGCACATCGCGCGTGGCTGGTTGCGCTTCGACCCCGATGACTGGAGCACGGCGGCGACCGAACTGGACATCGACCTGGCCAGCCTCGACATGGGCGACGCCGACTGGAACAAGGCCGTATGCAAGCCGGCGCTGCTCGACTGCACCACGCATCGCTACGCGCACTTCCGCAGCACCGGCGTGACGGGCAACGACGAGCACCACGGCGTGCTGCACGGCGAGCTGACCCTGCGCGGCGTCACCCGCCCGGTGGACCTGGCCTTCACTTTCAACCGCGCCGCCCGGACCATCTACGAACTGCACGAGGTGGCCGGTTTCTCGGCCACGACCAGCCTGGATCGCAACGACTTCGGCATCACCGCCTTCCCCAACTCCATCGGCGCCCATGTCAGCGTGTGGCTGGAGCTGGAAGCCGCCCGCGAGCAACCGTCGACCAAGGATCAGCCATGAGCCTGCGCAACAACGATCGTCAATGGGGCGCGGTCAGCAAGTTCTTCCATTGGGTCATCGCGCTGGCGATCATCGGCAACGGCATCTTCGGCCTGATGATGGACCTGGCCGGCTCGCCGATGCGCAAGCTCAACTGGCTGGCGCTGCACAAGTCGATCGGACTCACCGTGCTGGCGCTGGTGCTGTTGCGCATCGTGTGGCGCGCCTTCGACCGCCGCCCGCCGGACGAACCGATGCCGCGCTGGCAGGCGCTGGCGGCGCACGCGATGCATGCCGTGCTGTACGTGGTGATCCTGGCAATCCCGCTCAGCGGCTGGTGGTTCAACTCGGTCACCGGCAAGCCGCTGCAATGGTTCAAGCAGTTCAACCTGCCGGCGCTGGCGGAAAAGAACGATGCGCTGCGCCACTTCGCGCACGGCGTTCACGAGTACCTGTTCTGGTTTCTCGTCCTGCTGCTGCTGGCCCACGTCGGCGGCGCGCTGAAGCATCATGTGTTCGACCAGGACAACGTGCTGCGCCGGATGCTTCCGTTCGGCCGACTGCGCGCGAACCCGCCCGAAGGAGACCGCCGATGAAACGCCTCGCCACTCTTCTGCTTGCCCTCGCCCTGCCCGGCCTGGCCGCCGCGGCGGACTACACCGTGCAGCCGGCGTCGAGCACGCTCGGCTTCAGCAGCACCTTCCAGGGCGAAACGTTCCAGGGCCATTTCGGCCAGTGGAGCGCCGCGATCAGCTACGACCCGGCCAACCTGGCCGCATCGAAATTCGACGTGACCGTGCACACGGCCAGCGTGCAGACCGGCGACAGCGACCGCGATTCGGCGCTACCCGGCGAGGCGTTTTTCGACGTGGCGAAGTATCCCGATGCCCATTTCGTCACCACCGGCTTCCGCAAGAGCGGCAACCAGGTAGTCGCCGACGGCACGCTCACCTTGCGCGGCGTGAGCAAGCCGGTGAGCCTGCAGGTGAACTTCGCTCCGCACGGGAGCGGCGCCACGCTGGACGTGAGCGGCACGGTGCAGCGGCTTGATTTCGGCGTGGGCTCGGGCGAGTACGCCGACACCTCGGTGATCGGTGCCGAGGTGAAGATCACCGCGCACCTGCAGTTGGCCGCGAAGTAGACCCCTCGATGAGCGACGCGTCCTGGTGGCGGCGCCTGCGCAGCCGGCTCCGGCACGAACCGGCGCGCGGGACCGCACCCACCGCACGCGTCGATGACGGTTCCAGCCGCGTCGCCGACAGCCTGCGCAGCCTGCTCGACGACCCGGCGATCCCGCCTTCGGTGCGCAGCGAGCTGGCCGGCGAATTCCGCCGCATCGAAAGCATGCTGGCCCGGCTCGAACGCGGCGAGCTGCACGTGGCGGTGTTCGGTCGCGTCTCCGCCGGCAAGTCGGCGCTGGGCAACGCCCTGCTCGGGCGCGAGGCGTTCCGCGTCGGCGTCCTGCACGGCACCACCACGGACGCCGAACACGCCGTGCTCGACGAGGCGCAGCACGACGGCCTGGTGCTGATCGACACGCCCGGTATCAACGAGCTCGACGGCGAGGCGCGCGAGAAGCTGGCTTTCGACGTCGCCGAGGTCAGCGACCTGGTGATCTTCGTCTGCGACGGCGACCTCACCCGCGAGGAACTCGACGCGCTGAAGACGCTGGCCGCCACCCAGCGTCCGCTGCTGCTGGCGCTGAACAAGGCCGATCGCTACGGCGCCGACGAACGCGACGGCCTGCTCGACCACCTGCGCCAGCGCACCGCCGGCCTCGTCCGCACCGAGGACGTGCTGGCCGTCGCCGCGCACCCGACCCCGCAGCGTGTGGTGGAAGTCGACGCGCGCGGCCAGGAGCACGTCCACGAACAACCCCGCGTGGCGGATGTCGCGGTGCTGCGCGAACGCCTGCTGGCGATCGCCGCACGCGAAGGCAAGGCGCTCTCGGCGATCAATGCCGGCCTCTACGCCGGCCGCCTCACCGACCAGGTCAGCGCGCGCATCGCGCAGACCCGCAAGGCCGTGGCGGCGAAACTGATCCACAACTACTGCATCGCCAAGGGCGTCGCCGTGGCGCTCAACCCGATCCCGGTGGCCGACCTGCTCGCCGCCGCCGGGCTGGACGCGGCGATGGTGGTGCAGCTCTCGCGCATCTACGGCCTGCCGCTGACCCGCGCCGAGTCCGGCCGGCTGGTGGCGGTGATCTCGGCGCAGCTGGCCGCACTGATGGGCGCGATCTGGGGCATGCAGCTGGTCGCTTCCGCACTGAAGGGCATCAGCGCCGGCCTCTCCGTGGTGGTCACCGCCGCCGCGCAGGGCGCGCTGGGCTGGTATGCCACCGTGCTGATCGGCCGCGCCGCCGAACGCTACCTGGTCGGCGGCAAGTCCTGGGGCGAAGCCGGCGCCAAGCGCGCCGTCGCCGATGTCGTCGCCAGCCTGGATCGCGATTCGATCCTGCGCGAGGCGCGCGAGGAAATCCTCAAGCGGTTGAAGTCACGCTCCCGCTGATCGCAACAACGGGGCACCCTACGGACCGCGTAGGGCGGGCACTGCCCGCCGCCCTTGCCCAACCTTGCACCCTGTCGAAAAGCCGGCGGGCGGTGCCCACCCTACGGCAGACCCAGGAACGCGCGCACTGCCGCGGCATCGAACGGCCAATCCAGCTCGCGCCCGTCGCGCGCATCGCGCAATACCGGCACGCGGGTGCCGTAGCGCTGCTCGAGCTCGGGCGAATCGTCCACCCACTCGCTGTCGAAATCCGGCGCGTGCGCCTCGGCCATCACGGCGAGGGCCTTGTCGCACAGGTGGCAGTAATCGCGCTGGTAGAGGATGAGGTCGGACATGCTGCTGCGAATGGATCGGGGCGCCGCGTAGAATAGCTGGTTCAATCCTTCACCTCGCAGCGCATCCATGGCCGTCAGCGTATTCGACCTGTTCAAGATCGGCATCGGTCCGTCCTCCTCGCACACGGTGGGCCCGATGCGCGCCGCCGCGCGCTTCGCCGAACGCTGGCTGGAGGAAAAGGGCGTGCTCGACCGCGTCGCCCGCGTGCGTGCCGAGCTGTACGGCTCGCTGGCGATGACCGGCCGCGGCCACGGCACCGACAAGGCGGTGCTGCTGGGCCTGGAAGGCCAGCACCCGGACACCGTCGATCCCGACCGGATCCCCGCCACGCTCGAACGCATCCGCGGCACCGGCCGCATCCTTCTGCTCGGCAAGCGCGAGATCGCGTTCGACGAAAAGGCCGACCTGGTCTTCAACAAGCGCCAGAAGCTGCCGTTCCACACCAACGGCATGCGTTTTTCCGCGTACGACGCCGACGGCAACGAGCTGGCCAGCCGCGACTACTACTCGGTCGGCGGCGGCTTCGTGGTCAACACCGACGAGGCGGCGGAGGATCGCATCGTCGCCGACACCACCGAGCAACCTTATGCCTTCACCACCGGCGACCAGATGCTGGCGCTGTGCAAGCAGCACGGGCTGACCATCGCGCAGTTGATGATGGCGAACGAAAGCGTGTGGCGCCCCGAGGCCGAGACCCGCGCCGGCCTGCTGACCATCTGGAAGGCCATGCAGGACTGCGTCACCCGCGGCCTGCGCTCGCCCGGCACCCTGCCCGGTGGCCTGAAGGTAGCGCGCCGCGCTCCGGCGATGCTCGAGGATCTGCGCAACCAGCCCGAAGCCGCACTGAAGGACCCGCTGACCATCCTCGACTGGGTGAACCTCTATGCGCTGGCGGTGAACGAGGAAAACGCCGCCGGCGGCCGCGTGGTCACCGCGCCCACCAACGGCGCCGCCGGCATCGTGCCCGCGGTCGGCCACTACTACCTGCGCTTCTGCCCGAAGGCGGACGACGAAGGCATCATCGAGTACCTGCTCACCGCCGCCGCCATCGGCATCCTGTACAAGGAAAACGCCTCGATCTCCGGCGCCGAAGTCGGCTGCCAGGGCGAAGTCGGCGTGGCCTGCTCGATGGCCGCCGGCGGCCTCACCGCCGCGCTCGGCGGCAACGTGATGCAGGTCGAGAACGCCGCTGAGATCGGCATGGAACACAACCTCGGCCTCACCTGCGACCCGATCGGCGGCCTGGTGCAGATCCCCTGCATCGAACGCAACGCGATGGGCTCGGTGAAAGCCATCAACGCCAGTCGCATGGCGCTGAAGAGCGACGGCAAGCACCGCGTCAGCCTCGACAAGGTCATCAAGACCATGCGCGACACCGGCCGCGACATGAAGGACAAGTACAAGGAAACCTCGCGCGGCGGCCTCGCAGTCAACGTCATCGAGTGCTGAGCACGGGGGGCGGAATTTGCGCCGATGAAAGCACCTGATGCATAAATGCGTCAGGGAGGCGCGCGCCGCGACGACGTCTCCGGCGATCTTTGCGACGATCCGCCCCAGGGCAGGGAGCGTTTTTGACCACGTTCAACGAAGATTCGCGAGTCAAGATCCCGGCCCTGCTGCATCTGTCGCGGCTGGGCTACGACTACCTGTCGCTGAAGCAGGCGCGTCGCGATGAGCGCAGCAATATTTTTCCGGAGATTCTCGAAGCAGCCCTGCTGCGCATCAACCCCGACCTGCATCGCCAGGACCTGTCCAGCCTGCTCGATGAAATCCGCCTGGACCTGCAGAACGAAGACCTCGGCAAGGCCTTCCACAAGCGCCTCACCGCACGCTCGGGCGTACGCCTGATCGACTTCGACAATCCCGACAACAACAGCTGGCATGCCGTCACCGAACTGCCGTTCGAGAACGGCGAGGACAACTTCCGCCCCGACATCACCCTGCTGGTCAACGGCCTGCCGCTGGCGATCATCGAGGTGAAGAAGCGCATGAATCCCGGCGGCGTGCTCGAAGAGCGCCGGCGCATGGATCGCCGCCACGCCAACCGCAAGTTCCGCCACTTCTTCAACCTGATCCAGTTGCAGGTGTTCTCCAACAACATGGAGTACGACGAGGCGGCCATCGATCCCGTGCAGGGCGCGTTCTACGCCGCATCCACCTATGGCGACGCGCACTTCAATTACTTCCGCGAAGAGCGTCAGGCCGAGCTTGCCGGCCTCATCGCGCCGCTGTCCGAAGCCACCGAAGACGCCATCCTCACCGACACCAACCTGGTCAGCATCAAGGGCGCGCCGGAGTTCGAGCGCAACAAGGCCGCCGACACGCCGACCCACCGTCTGCTCACCTCGCTGTTCAGTCGCCAGCGGCTCGCCTTCATCCTGCAATACGCCTTCGCCTGGCTGGACGAGGAAGAGGGCATCCAGAAGCACGTGATGCGCTACCCGCAGCTGTTCGCCACGCTGGCCATCGCCGAGCGCCTGGCGGCGGGCGTGCGCAAGGGCATCATCTGGCACACCCAGGGCAGCGGCAAGACTGCGCTGGCCTACTACAACGTGCGCTTCCTCACCGACTGGTTCCGGCAGACCGGGCAGGTGCCGCGCTTCTATTTCATCGTCGACCGGCTCGATCTGCTCAAGCAGGCGCGCGACGAATTCCGCCTGCGCGGCCTCACCGTGCACGTGATCGACAGCCGCGACGTGTTCGCCCGCGACATCAAACAGGGCGGAGCCGCCCGCAACGACCGGGGCGCGGCCGAGATCACCGTGGTCAACATCCAGAAGTTCAAGGACGACCCGGACGTCGCCGCCGCGCAGGATTACAACCTTGCCGTGCAGCGCGTGTATTTCCTCGACGAAGTGCACCGCAGCTACAACCCGAAAGGCAGCTTCCTCGCCAACCTGGAACAGTCTGATCGCAGCGCGATCAAGATCGGCCTCACCGGCACGCCGCTGATCGGCGAGCAGTTGCAGTCCAAGGCGCTGTTCGGCGACTACATCCACAAGTACTACTACAACGCTTCGATCGCCGATGGCTACACGCTGCGCCTGATCCGCGAGGAAATCGCCACCCGCTACAAGATGCAGCTGCAGCAGGCGCTAGCGCACATCGAAGTGCAACAGGGCGGCATCGAGCGCAAGGCGCTGTACGCCCACAAGCACTTCGTCGGCGCCATGCTCGACTACATCCTGCGTGACTTCGTGCAGTCCCGGATCACCTTCGGCGACGACAGCATCGGCGGCATGGTGATCTGCGACAGCGCCGAGCAGGCGCGCGAGCTGCACCGCCAGTTCCAGCAGCTCATGCAACGGGAGGCGCGGCCCAGCGTGGCCGAGGCGGCCAACGACGACGCCTACCGGCAGGGTCGCGTGGCCGAGGATGCCGCCCATTACGCCAGGCAGCCGCTCAGCGCCGCGCTGATCCTGCACGACGAGGGCGACAAGCAGTCGCGCGAAGACCAGGTCAAGGCCTACAAGAAGGGCCGGATCGACCTGCTGTTCGTCTACAACATGCTGCTCACCGGCTTCGACGCGCCGCGGCTCAAGAAGCTCTACTTCGGCCGCGTCATCAAGAACCACAACCTGCTGCAGGCGCTCACCCGGGTCAACCGCCGCTACGGCAAGTTCCGCTACGGTTACGTGGTGGATTTTGCCGACATCCAGGCCGAATTCGACAAGGCCAACCGCGACTACTACGACGAGCTCACCGCCGAACTGGGCGACGAGATCGAGCACTACAGCCAGCTGTTCATGAGCGAGGCCGAGATCCGCGCCAGCGTCGAGGCCATCCGCGAGGCGCTGTTCGCCTTTTCGCTGGACGACGCCGAGCTGTTCTCGCAGCAGGTCGGCCAGATCCATGACCGCCAGCAACTGCTCGCCATCGTCAAGGCGCTCACCCAGGCACGCGAGCTGTACAACCTGATCCGCCTCGGCGGCCACGGGGAACTCGCCGGCGTGCTCGATTTCCGCAAGCTGCGCCTTCTGCACATCGAAGCGCAGAACGCGCTGGCCGCGCTCAATCTCAAGCACCAACTGGAGCACGCCGACGACACCTCCGGCCTGCTCAACCAGGCGCTGGAGGACGTGATCTTCAAGTTCGAGAAAATCGGCGAGGCAGAACTGAAGCTGGCCGACGAGCTGAAGGACATCCTGCGCCGCACCCGCGAAACCCTGGCTTCCACCCAGGACCCGCAGGACCCGGCGTGGATCAGCCTCAAGGACGAGCTGGAGCGCCTGTTCAAGGCCAAGAAACTCAGCGAAGTGAGCCAGCAGGAGATGCAGGCGAACATCACTGCGCTGCGCGACATCGAACAGCACGCCCGCGCACTCAACCAGGCCAACGCCAACCTGGCCGCCCGCTACGGCGGCGACGGCAAGCTGATGCGCGTGCACAAGCGCCTGCTGGATTCGCACCGCCTGGGCGACAACCAGACCCGCCTGCACGCTGCGCTGGTCGGCATCAAGCGCGACATGGACGGCGCGGTGCTGGGCAACCGCGAACTGCTGGGCAACCCGGCGTTTTTCGAGCGCAGCGTGATGCCCATCGTGATGCGTCACTTCCAGGACAAGCCGCCCGAGCCGGATGCCGATACCCGCCGCCTGATCCAGCGGCTGCTGGTGGGCGAATACCTGGGCGAATCCCAAGGGCGCCTGCCGTTCGAGCGGGGATGAACCCCCGTTTCTGGCGGCCCGGCGTCGACCGTGCTAGGGTTGCATCGCAAATGCTATGCAAGAGGATGCCGCCATGAAAACCGCCACCTTGCCGCCCCTGCGTGTCGCTCCCGAGCTGCGCCAGGCAGCCGAATCCGTGCTGCGCGAGGGCGAGACCTTGTCCAGTTTCATGGAACAGTCCCTGCGCGACGAGGTGAATCGCCGCCACATGCAAGCCGAGTTCATCGCCCGCGGTCTGGCGGCGCGGGAAGACGCCAAGCGCACAGGTGGGTACTTCACGGTCAATGAATCGCTCGCGGGCCTGGATGCCATTCTCGCCAAGCACAAGCCCGACGCCCAGTGAGTTTCCGGGTCCGGATCAGTCAGGCCGCGCAGCACGATCTCGAGCGCCTGCTGGATTTCCTCGCACCCGTGGACTACCCCGCGGCCTTGCGCGCACGCGCGGCGATCGAGCGCGGCTACGCGTTTCTGGCGGACATGCCGTTTTCCTGCCGCAAGGTGGACGACGCCAACCCCTTCCTGCGCGAGCTGGTCATCCCTTTCGGCTACGCCGGCTACGTCGCCTTGTTCGACATCGAAGACGAGCACACCCTCACCATCCTCGCCGTCCGCCACCAGCGCGAAGACGACTACCACTGAAACCGAACCTTCGACATTCCCGGACCCGATGAATCCCAGCTACCAGCAACAAACCCGCGACCTGATCGATGGCCTCAAGGCCGTGTGCGCCAGCGCCGGCCTCGGCAACGACGGCAACGAATACAAGATCATCGTGCAGACCTTTCTGTACAAGCTGCTGTGCGACAAGTTCGCCTACGAGATGAAGCGCGCTTGCCCGGCGCTGGCCGGCGTGGATGACTGGATCGTCGGTTGGCAGGCACTGCCCGAAGAGGCGCAGCAAGACCTGCAAGACATGCTGCCTGCGGAAACCCCGCGCCTCACCGCCGACCAATTGATCCCCAGCCTGTTCAACCGCCAGAGCGAACCCGGCTTCGCCAGGCTGTGGGACGACACCCTGATCGCCATCGCCGTGGCCAACAACGACATCTTCGCGGTGCAGACCGACGACGGCGAAAAGGTGCCGCTGTTCGACCGCCTCAGCGAATACGTCACCGGCAGCTTGGAGAAGCGCGACGGCTTCGTCCGCGCGCTGTTCAACAAGCTGGTGGGGGTGAGCTTCGAGCGCCTGTTCGAGCAGAAGTACGACTTCTACGCCGCCCTGTTCGAATACCTGATCAAGGACTACAACAAGGACAACGGCGGCAAGTACGCCGAGTACTACACCCCGCACGCGGTGGCCACCATCATGGCCGACATCCTGGTGCCCGAAGACAAGCGCGGCGCGGTGAAGAACGCCGCCTGCTACGACCCGGCCTCGGGCTCGGGCACCCTGCTGATGGCGCTGGCCCATGCCATCGGCGAAGACCATTGCAGCATCTGGTCGCAGGACATCTCGCAGAAATCCTCCAGCCTGCTGCGCCTGAACCTGGTACTCAACAAGCTGGTGCACTCCATCCCGCACATCACCCAGGGCAACACCATCCTGCACCCGGTGCACCGCGACCCGAACGCACCCAGCAAGCTACGCCAGTTCGACTACATCGTGTCCAACCCGCCGTTCAAGATGGATTTTTCCGATTTCCGCGACGACCTGGAATCGGACGCCAACGCCAGCCGCTTCTTCGCCGGCATCCCCAAGGTGCCGAACAAGGCCAAGGACAAGATGGCGATCTACCTCTTGTTCATCCAGCACATCATCGCCAGCCTGAAACCCGGCGGCAAAGCCGCCGTGGTCGTGCCGACCGGCTTCATCACCGCCAGCAGCGGCATCGAGCTGCGCATCCGCCAGAAACTGGTGGACGAAAAGATGATCGCAGGCGTGGTCTCCATGCCCAGCAACATCTTCGCCACGACCGGCACCAACGTATCCATCCTGTTCCTCGACACCACGAACCGCGACGGCGTGGTGCTGATCGACGCCTCCGCGCTGGGCACCAAGGTCAAGGAAGGCAAGAACCAGAAGACCCTGCTTAGCCATACCGAAGAGCAGCGGATTGTCGACACCTTCAACGCCCGAGAGGCGGTGGAGGATTTTTCGGTGGTGGTGGATCACGCGGCGATCGCGGCGAAGAATTATTCGCTGAGTGCGGGGCAGTATTTCGAGGTGAGGATCGATTACGAGGACCTGACGCCGGAGCAATTTGCGGCGAAGGTGGCGGCGTATCAGGCGAATCTGGCAGGGATGTTCGAGCAGTCGCGGGAGCTAGAGGGTGAGATTGCCGAAGCCATCGGAGGCTTGCGGTATGGGTGATTTCATCATCCCAACGATTTCGCAGATTGGCGAAACGATTACCGGGAAAACGCCATCCTCGGAGTCGCCCGGAGACTTCGGTAACGCCACACCGTTTGTTACCCCTTCGGACTCATTCGATCAGAAGTTCATCACGCACACCGAGCGATCGCTGTCTGCTGCCGGCGTCGCGAAACTTAGAGGCAAGCTCCTGCCACCCAACAGCGTGCTGGTAACTTGCATCGGCTCCGCCATGGGTAAGGTCGCGATGTGCAAGGTCGCTAGCATCTCGAACCAGCAAATTAATTCCATCGTCGTTCGTGACGACTACTCCGCCGACTACATCTATTACGCGCTCACGAACAACTATCGTTCTTTGCGAAATGCAGCGACGGGGAGCACTGCGCTCCCCCTGCTGAACAAGGGGGACTTCGACGCGCTGAAATTTCAAATTCACAGCAACAAGGCAGAGCAGAAAAAAATAGCCGCCGTTCTCTCCGCCCTCGACGCCAAGATCGACCTCAACCAGCGCATCAACGCCGAGCTGGAGGCGCTGGCGAAGACGATCTACGACTACTGGTTCGTGCAGTTCGACTTCCCCGACGCCCACGGCCGCCCTTACAAATCCAGCGGCGGCGCGATGGTCTGGAACGACACCCTCAAGCGCGAGATTCCCATGGGCTGGAAGGCGCAACCGCTATCCGAACTTGGCAGTTTCCGTAACGGCATCAACTACGATCCTTCCATCGGAGGTGATTCCGTCGCGCGCATTGTCAACGTACGTAACGTTTCAGCCACTTCCATCTTTCTGAATAGTGACGATCTGGACGAGTTGGAGTTGGATCAGGCCGACATAGACAAGTACCTAGTTACGGCCGACTCAATCTTGATTGCCCGAAGTGGCATTCCCGGCGCGACCCGCATGATGCAGCCGTGCCCGACTAACACAATCTACTGCGGATTCATTATTTGCCTGAAAGTTGCGAACGCTGAAAACAAGCTGCTGCTTTTCTTCCGACTGAAGCAGCTGGAGCAGTCGCTGCTTTCCCAATCAAGCGGCTCTATCCTTAAGAATGTGAGTCAAGACACTCTTAAGGACATCAGTTTGGCTGTGCCGAGAGAGAGATCAGTCATTGAGAAATTCAACGCAGCAATTGCGCCGTTGTTTGAGAAGATCAGCGCAAACAATCTGGAGAACGTCGAACTCACCCAACTCCGCGACTGGCTGCTCCCCCTGCTGATGAACGGCCAGGTGCGCGTGGCATGACCCTCCTGCGCTGCACCGCCAAGCTGCTCAAGCGCCTGAAGCAGCCGGCCAAGCCGCCGGAACCCGCGCCCGAGGCGAACCCGCTGGGCGAGTGGTATGCGGACATCGACTTCTGGCGCCGGCAGCCGTTCGTGGTGCTGCTCAATGCCGTCACCGGTGCGGTGCTGGTCCTGCCGGGCAATGCGGCGAACCTGCGCGTGCTGCACGAGCGCGCGCTGCTGCAGTTCGCCGCCATCGCCGAACATCACGGCTTGCGCGGGCCGGGCGTCGATGCGGAGCTGCACGGCTTCGACGCCGGCTTCGCCTTCGCCGCCACCCGTGACCGCAACCTGCTGGCCTCGCTCAACCAGCGCAAGTTCGAGCTGTGGATGACGCTGGAACACAGCGACCGCTCCCTCCCCGAAGCCGCAGCACGCGACTGGGATGGCCTGTTCAAGCACCCTGCGCTGGGCCGCAACACGCGCCACAACATGGAATACCACCGCCCGCTCGACCTGCTGCGCCAGCATCTGCTGCCGGCCGCGCAAGTCCTTCCGTTCGGCCGAGCGTCGTGACCGGTACGCGAGGAAGGGACAGCCGCAACGGCTGCATGACCGCCGGCAGGTGACAGCTGCGGCCCGATTCTGCAACCATCGGCCCCTTCACGGCGCGCTTCGCGCCGCTACGGGAACCTCGCATGACCCAAGAACGCGCGATCCGCCGCGATGTCGGCCCGTTCGCCCTGATGCTTACCGGCCTGGGCTCGATCATCGGCTCGGGCTGGTTGTTCGGCGCATGGCGCGCGGCGCAGATCGCAGGACCGGGGGCGATCTGGGCGTGGGTGATCGGCGCGGTGGTCATCATGGCGATCGCGCTGACCTACGCCGAGTTGGGCGCGATGTTTCCCGAATCCGGCGGCATGGTGCGCTACGGGCACTACTCGCACGGCTCGCTGGTCGGCTTCATCGCGGCGTGGGCGAACTGGATCGCGATCGTCTCGGTGATCTCGGTCGAAGCGGAAGCGTCGGCGCAGTACATGTCGTCGTGGAAGTGGGATTGGGCGAAGGATCTCTATCACCAGGTTCCTGGCAGCCATGGCGAGCTGAGTACCACCGGCCTGCTGATCGCCGCAGCGCTGGTGATCGTGTACTTCCTGTTCAACTTCTGGAGCGTGAAACTGTTCGCGCGCTCCAACACCGCGATCACGCTGTTCAAGCTGGTGATCCCCGCGCTCACCGCGGTGCTGCTGATGATGAGCGGCTTCCATCCGGAGAACTTCTCCGTCGGCATCCACGGCGAACTGCACAAGACGGACTTCCCCTCGATCCTCACCGCGGTGGCGATCGCCGGCATCGTGTTCAGCTTCAACGGTTTCCAGAGCCCGGTGAACCTGGCCGGCGAGGCGCGCAACCCCGGCCGCAGCATCCCGTTCGCGATCGTCTGCGCGATCGCGCTGGCCACGATCGTCTACGTGCTGCTGCAGGTCGCGTTCATCGGCGCGGTGCCGCGCGAGATGCTGGCCAACGTGGGCTGGCACGGCATCGACTTCTCGTCGCCGTTCGCCGACCTGGCGATCATTCTCGGCCTGCAATGGCTGGCCACGCTGCTGTTCATCGACGCGGTGATCAGCCCGAGCGGCACCGGCATGACCTACACCGCCACCACCGCGCGCATGCTGTATGGCATGGAGCGCAACGGCACCTTGCCGAAGATCCTCGGTACCGTGCATCCGAAGTGGGGCGTGCCGCGGCCTGCGATGTGGGTGAACCTGGCGGTGTCGTTCCTGTTCCTGTTCTTCTTCCGCGGCTGGGGCGCGCTGGCGGCGGTGATCTCGGTGGCCACGATCATCTCCTACCTCACCGGCCCGGTCAGCGTGATGACCTTGCGCCGCACCGCGCCGGAATTGAATCGCCCGTTCCGGCTGGCCGGCCTGCCGGTACTCGCCGGGGTTGCCTTCATCATGTCCACCGAGTTGCTGTACTGGGCGAAGTGGCCGCTGACCGGCGAGATCATCGTGCTGATGGTGGTCGCGTTGCCGGTGTACTTCTACTACCAGGCCAAGGCCGGCTGGCATGATTTCGGTCGGCAGATGAAGGGCGCCTGGTGGCTGGTCTGCTACCTGCCCACGCTGGCGCTGGTGTCGTGGGCCGGCAGCCCGATGTTCGGCGGCAAGGGCTACCTTGCCTACGGCTGGGATCTGGCGCTGGTGGCGGTGATCGGCCTGGCGTTCTACCTGTGGGGCGTGAAATCCGGCTGGCGCACGCCGTCGGTGGAAGCGATCCGGATCGAGGCGCACGAGCATCCGGGCGAACTGCAGGTGCCGCCGGACGAAGAGAGCGCCGAGCGCATCACCGGCCGCTGAGCGCGCCCCATTCGATCGACGAGACGCACGGCCCAGGCCGTGCGTTTTCGTTCATGCGTGCCTGGCCGTGTCGATAACGCGGAGGCCCGTTCGTCGCCCGGACATGCATCCATCTTCGGCTGCGCATTTCGAACGGGAGTCGCCCATGTTTTCCAACCGCACCGCCGTCGCCACCACCGTGTTCCTGCTCGCCGCCAGCGGCAGCGCCCTCGCCGCCGCCACGACGTACCGGATCGATCCGGATCACACCTACCCCAGCTTCGAGGCCGATCACATGGGCGGGCTGTCGGTATGGCGCGGCAAGTTCAACCACACTCGCGGCACGGTGACGCTGGACAAGGCGGCCGGCCTCGGCACGGTGGACGTCACCGTCGACATGACCAGCGCCGATTTCGGTCAGGAGCAACTCAACAAGGGCGCGCGGGGCAAGGATTTGTTCGAGACGGCGAAGTATCCGCAGGCCCGGTACACCGGCAAGCTCGTCGACTTCGTCAATGGAGCGCCGACCCGGGTCACAGGCAAGCTGACCCTGCACGGCGTTACGCATCCGCTGGACCTGAAGATCGACAGCTTCAAGTGCATGCAGCACCCGGTGTTCAAGCGCGAAGTCTGTGGCGCCGATGCGCTGGCCACGTTCCGGCGCGACACCTTCGGCATCGATGCCGGCAAGGATTACGGCTTCGGCATGGACGTGACGCTGCGCATCCAGGTCGAGGCGATTGCGGCCAAGTGAGACGCGCCCTCACCCCAGCGCCAGCACATCCCCCAGCAACGCCTGCGCTGTCACTTCCGGGCCGGCGCCCGGGCCCTGGATCACCAGCGGCTGGGTGTTGTAGCGGGTGGTGGTGAGGGCGAACTGGTTGTCGGTGCCGTACAGGCGCGCGGCCGGATGGGTCAGCGGCACTTCGGCCAGGCCCACGCGAGCCAGGCCGCGCTGGTTGAGTCGGGCGAGGAAGCGCAGCACGCAACCGCGCGAGGCGGCGGCCGCGTGACGCGCGGCGAGCGGCGCATCCAGCTCGCCCAGTCGCGCCAGGAACGTGTCGGCATCGAGCGCACGCAGCGCCTCGGGCACCAGGCCTTCCACCTGCACCTCGTCGCTGCCCAGCGAGAAGCCGGCGTTGCGCGCGAGGATCAGCAGCTTGCGCGCCACGTCCTCGCCGGACAGGTCCGAGCGTGGATCGGGCTCGGTGTAGCCCAGCCGACGCGCCTCGCGCAGCAGCTCGGAAAACGGCCGGCTGCCGTCGTACTGGTTGAACAACCACGACAGCGAGCCGGAGAACACGCCCTCCAGCGTGAGCAGGTGATCGCCGCATGCGCGCAGCCGACGCAGCGTGGACAGCACCGGCAGGCCCGCGCCGACCGTCGCCGAATCACCATAACTGCCGCCACTGCCCAGCGCCGCCTGCAGCGCGCGCCAGCCGGAGAGTTCACCGCCGGCCAGCGCCTTGTTCGCGGTGACCACGTGGTAGCCGTGCGCCAGCCACTCGGCGTGGCGCGCGGCCAGCGTCGCGCTGGCGGTGGCGTCGACGATCACTTTCGTCGCCGCCTCGCTGGCGTCCAGTGCCGCGAGCAGGCTGGCGTTGTCGCGCGGCGCGCCGTGCTGGTTGAGCTGCTCGCGCAGGCCGCGCCGGGCCAGCCGGTCCGGATCGGTCTGCTGGCGCCGCGAGTTCGCCGCACCGACCAGGCGCAGCGAACGGGCCGCGTCGGTGTTGAGCAGCTTCAGCAAGGCACCACCCACCACGCCGGTGCCGAGCAGCACGATCGCCGTGGTCGACGCCGCCGCGCCGCGCGCGTGGAGCGCGCGCTCGGCCAGCACCGCGCTCATGCGGGCACCCGGCGTTTGGACGTCCGTACCGCTTCGGCGCGGGCCAGTGCGGCGTCGACGTCGCGCAGCAGGTCGTCGCCGTCCTCGATGCCCACCGACATGCGCAGCAGGCTGTCGGAAATGCCCGCCGTGCGCCGCGCCTTCGGCGCCATCGAGGCGTGCGTCATGGTCGCCGGGTGCGCAATCAGGCTTTCCACGCCGCCCAGCGATTCGGCCAGCGAGAAATATTCCAGTCCATCGACGAAGGCCTCGATCTGCGGCACGTCGCCGTCCAGTTCGAAGCTGAGCATGGCGCCGAAGCCGAGCTGCTGGCGCGCCGCCAGCACATGGCCGGGGTGGCCGGCCAGGCCCGGGTAGTAGACCTTGCGCACGGCAGCATGGCCGTCCAGCCGCTCGGCCAGGCGCGCCGCGTTCTCCTGATGCTGGCGCAGGCGCACGCCCAGCGTGCGCAGGCCGCGCAGGGTGAGGTAGCTGTCGAACGGCGCGCCGGTGAGCCCGGTGCAGTTGGCCCACCACTTCAGCTGCTCGGCCACCGCCGCGTCGCGCGCCACCACAGCGCCGCCGACCACGTCGCTGTGGCCGTTGATGTACTTGGTGGTCGAGTGCACCACCACGTCCGCGCCGAGCAGCAAGGGCTGCTGCAGCGCCGGCGACAGGAAGGTGTTGTCGACCACCAGCAGCGCGCCGGCCGCATGCGCGGCTTGCGCGACGTGGCGGATGTCGGTGATCCGCAGCAGCGGATTGGATGGCGTCTCCACCCATACCAGCGCCGGCTTGCGCGCCAGCGCCGCGGCCAGTGCCACGTTGTCGGTGAGGTCGGCGAACTCGACCGCGAAGCGCCCCTTCTTTGCCCACGCATCCAGCAGGCGCCAGCTGCCGCCGTAGCAATCGTGCGCCGCCAGCACGGTGGCGCCGGGCGGCACCAGTTCCAGCGCCAGCGCCACCGCCGACATGCCGCTGGAAGTGACCACTGCGCCGGCGCCCTGCTCCAGCTCCGCCAGCGCCTCGGCCAGCAGATCGCGGGTGGGATTGCCGCTGCGCGAATAGTCGTATGCGCGCTTGCGACCGAAGCCCTCGAAGCTGTAGTTGGTCGACAGGTGCAGCGCCGGCACCACCGCGCCGTGCTGGGTATCGCTTTCGATGCCGGCGCGCACGGCGCGGGTACAGGGGGCGGGGGTGGCGCTCATGTCGTTCTCCGGATCGTCTTCGTCATGTCTTCTGGTCGTAGGGCGGGCACCGCCCGCCGCCGGTGCCGGGCGAATGGCGGGCAGTGCCCGCCCTACAGGGCTAGCGCCTCGCGCAGCAGCGGCGCGAGTTGTTCGGGTTCCTTCAGGAAGGCGTCGTGGCCGTAGGGCGACTCGACCACTTCGAGCGTGGCCGGGCCGCGCAGGCGGCGCTGCAACTCGCACAGGTCGGCCAGCGGCACCAGCCGGTCGGACGGAAAGCCGATCAGCGTCGCCGGCGCGGCCACCTGCTCGGGCTCGACCTGGTGCAGGTCGATCGATTCGGACAGGGCGAGGAAGCGATCGGCATCGAAGCGCTCGACGAAACGCCGGCCCTGGTGCTCCAGGTAATCCTCGACCGGGAAATGGAAGCGTTCCGCGCGCTGCTCGGGCGCGCCGGCGAAGCGGCGACCGAATTCGGCGCTACCGCGATAGGTGGTGATCGCCAGCTGCCGCGCCAGCGCCAGCGCCTCGTCGACATGGCCGCTGGCCTGGCCCAGCCGCACGATGCCGCGCTGCACGCTGCGCTGGGCGGTGCTGAGCGGGTGCGGCCGGTGGGCACCGGCCAGCAGCACGAGTCGGTCTGCCGCACGCGGATGGCGGGCGGCGAAGGCCAGCGCCACCATCGCACCGTAGGACGAGCCGACGAAGGCATGCGCGCGGGCGATGCCCAGCACGCGCAGCAGGCCAGCCAGCGCATCGGCCTGGTCCTCGCTGGAGACTGCCTCGGCGCCGAGTTGCGCGCTATCCAGCCAGTCGATCGACAGCACCCGGCAACGCGTCAGGTCGATCGCCGCGCCGTCGTTGGCCAACTCCCGCCACCAGCCGGCCGCACCGCTCACATCGCAATCGGCCGAGATGCCGCCCTGCACGATCACCGTGGGTCCCCCCACCGCGCCGTGCCACGCGTAGCCAACCTCGACTTCGCGCGGGCCGCTGCCGTACTTCGGCTGCAGGATCAGCCGGCGGCTGTCGCGCCGGGCGGCCAGGCGCAGGCACGGTTCCCCCGACGGCACGAACGCGTCGTGCGGGGTGTCGATACATCGGGCTTGGGACTGCAAGGTCATGCCAGTGGCTCCGGTCGGCATCGCCCCGCGGGGGACCGGAGTGGCCGCCGCCCGTGACTCGGCGGCGCAGGCCGCGAAACGGGTGACGCCCATCTACCGGCAGGTGCACCGCGCACCTCCGCAGGAGTTGGCACCTTGACGGAAACGCTCCGCAGGTTGCCCCGGCTTCAAAGGGCCTGTCCCTCAGCCGGTCTCGATGAGTGGACGGATGGTGGCGCCTGGAACGCCTTGTGTCAATAGACGTCTAAACATCTAAACGTTTATATGGGTGGGTGACATTCCGTTGCATTTTCGAGCGATGGCGGCGGGCAGTGCCCGCCCTACGGGTTGCGCGATCGGCGCACTGTCCGGCTGCGGGGGATGCTGCTACCGTGTCGCCCCATGACTCCCCCTCTCGACCGCCCCGCCTTGCAGGCCCGCCTGCATCGCGACGGCTTCGCCTTCGTCACCGCCGAACACATGCGCCAGTTGCTGCCGATGCCGGAGATGGACGACTGGCCGGCCTTTCGCGCCAGCTGGAACGACTTGGCACCCGACACCTACCTGGCGGCGGTAGGTCGGCATCGCAGCCGGCGCCACGCCACGTTCGCGATCGAGCCGGACGGCACGCTGCAGCGCCAGCCGCACCAGCCGCACTGGCAGAGCGCGCGCTACAACCCGTTGCAGGGCGACATCCAGCGCTGGTTCCTGCCGATCCGGCCGGCGCTGGCCGGTGGCGCCAGCATGCGCTGCATCCTGCAGTTTGCGCATGCGCTGTTCGCCCCGATGGCGGCCGGCGGGCCGCGCCGCTGGCATGTCGAGACGCACCAGTTCCGCATCGAGGCGCGCGCCGACGAGCCTGGCGAGCCCACCCCGGAGGGCGTCCACCACGACGGCGTCGACTACGTGCTGGTGCTGCTGATCGACCGCCAGAACATCGAGAGCGGCACCACCACCATCCACGCCGATGACGGCGCGCTGCTGGGCAGTTTCACCCTGGCCCATCCGCTGGACGCGGCCATGGTCATCGACGCCCGCGTCAGCCATGGCGTCACCGCGGTCACCCCGATCGACCCGGCGCAAGCGTCGCATCGCGACGTGCTGGTGGTGACCTTTCGCGCTGCGGCGCCGGCGTCCCCCGGCGCCTGAGCGCACCTCGCCGGCGGCCATTTGCGCCATCGAATCGGCCGCTGCGACAATCACCGAACGGCCTCATCGCGAGCACGCCATGCCCCTCGTCGCCAACCTCCTGATCGTCCTGATCGCGCTGCTGCACCTGTGGTTCCTGATCCTCGAGATGTTCCTGTGGACGCGACCTTCCGGTCGCCGCGCGTTCGGCCTCAGCGAGGAGTTCGCCGAACAGTCGCGTGCGCTGGCGGCCAACCAGGGGCTGTACAACGGCTTCCTCGTCGCCGGGCTGATCTGGGGCGTGTGGCTGGGTCCGGACGGGTTCGCCATCAAGGTGTTCTTCCTTGGCTGCGTGCTCGCCGCGGGCGTGTTCGGCGGGCTCACCGCGGCGCGCAAGATCCTCTGGTTCCAGGCACTGCCGGCCGCGGTCGCGTTGCTGCTGGTGCTCGCTTGAGCCGCGCGCAGGGCACCACCCGGGAAGCGGTGGGGGCGCGCTTTGATCCGGCGCTGATGCTGCGCGCCCGCGAGCGCAGCTGGGCGGCGCTGCAGGCGATTCGCGCGCGCATGCAGCCGGGCATCAGCGAACCCGAGGCGGTGGCGCTCGCCCACGAGGTGTTCGCCGAACTCGGCAGCGAGCGGTTGTGGCACCGGCCGCTGATCCGCATCGGCCGCAACACCACCAAGGGGTTCCGCGAACCTTCCGAGCCGGGCGTGCGGCTGGGCGAGAACGACAGCTACTTCATCGACCTCGGACTGGTCTTCGACGGCCACGAAGGCGACGTGGGCGATACCTTCGTGGTCGGTCACGCGCCGCAACGCCAAGCCTGCGCCGACGCGGCGCGCGCCCTGTTCCGGCAGGTGGCCGACGCCTGGCGCCACGACGGCCTGAGCGGCCGCGCCCTGTACGCCTTCGCCGCCCAACGCGCCGCGGCCATGGGCTGGCGTTTCAACCAGGCGATCAAGGGCCACCGGGTCAGCGATTTTCCGCATGCGATCCACCACGGCGGCGACCTCGGCGACCTCGACCGCGTGCCGGCCAGCGGCCTGTGGATACTGGAGATCCAGCTCGCCCACCCGAGCGAACCCTTCGGCGCCTTCCACGAAGACCTGCTCGAGGGCAACCGCCTGAGCTGAGGGTCGCGCCGGTCACAAGCTGACGCATCGCGTCGCTGGCCGCCGGCAGCGCGACCGGCCGAGGCAGGCGCAGCCTGGGCCGGCGCTGCCCGCGCTGGCGCGGCCGGCGGCGTGGACAAGACTTTTGGCACCGCTCGTGCATGAGCCAAGGCAGGCAACGCGACGCGCCCCATTCGCCGGGTCGTCGCCACTGGGGAACGAGGACACGCACATGCTGGCCACTACAACCGACTCCGCCGATACGTCAGATCGACACGACCAGACCGTGCGCCGCTTCATGGAGCACGCCCGCGCGGTCGCCGCCGGCGAAGCCGAGGGCGACGTGTTCACCTGGTTCCTGGCCGGCGAATACCAGTGGGAAATGGAAGCCGCCGGCACCTGGCTGGTGGAATCGCCGGCAAGCCGGTTGTCCGTGACGGAGAAGGACACCATGCGCCACTTCATGTCGTGCATGCCGGCGATCCGCGACGCCATCCTGGACGGCCGCAAGGCCGCCGCACGGCGCAACGACAGCTCACTCGCGCCCGAATGGACCGACTGGCTGGAACTGGCCGCGCTGCCGAGCTGGAACGACTTCACCATCCGCACCGCGATCCTGCTCAGCCAACTGGGCGAACCGGCGCGCAACGACCCGCACTACGGCATCGTCGCGGGCTGAGCCTGCGCCCCCTCCCCGGCTTGCGGGGGAGGGTCGGGTGGCTCGCTCCCGGCAAACGAGGAGCGAGAACAAGAACCTCATCCCCTCACCCTCCCCATCCCCGGGGGAGCGGCAGCGCGTGGCGCACCGCCACCCGTGCCCGGCCACGCCCTGATCCCTGCACGTCCCTCCTCGCTACAATGGGCGGATCGCCGGTCGCATCCTGCGCTTCCGGCCCTCTCCAATGGACGCGCGTCATGGCTCGCAGCAAACCTCTGCAACGTTTCCGCAACATCGGCATCATCGCGCACATCGACGCGGGCAAGACCACCACGACCGAGCGCGTGCTGTACTACACCGGCCGCAAGCACCAGATCGTCAACACGCACGAGACCAAGGACGGCAAGGGCTCCACCACCACCGACTACATGGAGCAGGAGCGCAAGCGCGGCATCACGATCCAGTCGGCGGCGGTGACCACGGAGTGGAAGGGCCATCAGATCAACCTGATCGATACCCCGGGCCACGTCGATTTCACCATCGAGGTGAACCGCTCGCTGCGCGTGCTGGACGGCGCCGTGGTCGTGTTCGACGGCGTCGCCGGCGTGGAGCCGCAGACCGAGACCAACTGGCGCCTGGCCGACCAGTACCACGTGCCGCGGCTGTGCTACGTCAACAAGATGGACCGCATCGGCGCCAACTTCGCGCACTGCGTGAAGGGCATCCGCGAACGCCTGAACGCGCCGGCGCTGCTGTGCCAGGTGCCGCTGGGCAGCAGCGACGAGTTCTGCGGCATGGCCGACCTGGTCGCCGGCGTGGCGCTGATCTGGCAGTCCGACGACAAGGACAGCAAGTGGGAGACGGTCTCCTTCGAGGAGGCGCAGCAGCGCCTGAAGTTCGCCACGGCCGCCGACAACGAGTGGCTCTCGCAACTGCCCGCGCTGCGCCAGGAGCTGCTCGAACACGCGCTGGCGATGGACGATGACGCCTTCGAGCGCCTGATCGAAACCGGCGAGCACGACCCGGAAGTGCTGAAGAAGTGCATCCGCACGGGCTGCGTCAGCGGCAAGCTGGTGCCGGTGCTGTGCGGCTCCTCGTACAAGAACAAGGGCGTGCAGCAGCTGCTGGATGCCGTGGTCGACTACATGCCCTACCCGGGCGAGAACGGCGGCATCTCCATCGTCGACGAGGACGGCAACGCCATCGGCGAACAGCCGGTCACCGACGATGCGCCCGCGCGCGCGCTGGCGTTCAAGGTCATCAACGACCAGTTCGGCACGCTGACCTTCTGCCGCATCTACTCCGGCGTGATCCGGAAGGGCGACACCCTGCTCAACGTCACCCGCGGCAAGAAGGAGCGCGTGGGCCGCATCGTCGAGGTGCAGGCCGACCACACCCGCGAGATCGACGAGACCCGCGCCGGCGACATCTGCGCCTTCGTCTCGATGAAGGAGACCGAGACCGGCGACTCGCTGAGCGACCCGGCGCACCCGGCCCTGCTCGAACGCATGCGCTTCCCCGACCCGGTGATCAGCGTGTCGGTGGAGCCGAAGAACCGCAACGACGTCGACAAGCTCTCCACCGCGCTCTACAAGATGGTCAAGGCCGACCCCTCGCTGCGCATGGAGGTGGACCAGGAAACCGGCCAGACCGTGCTCAAGGGCATGGGCGAGCTGCACCTGGAAATCACCATCGACCGCATGCGCACCGAGCTGGGAGTGGAAGCGAACATGGGCAAGCCCAAGGTCAGCTTCCGCGAGGCGTTCGGGCAGACGGTGGAGCACACCTACACGCACAAGAAGCAGTCCGGCGGCTCCGGCCAGTTCGCCGAGGTCACGATCATCTTCGAGCCGGGCGAGCCGGGCTCGGGCGTGGTGTTCTCCGACGAGGTGGTCGGCGGCCGGGTGCCGCGCGAATACATCCCCGCGGTGCAGCACGCGATCGAGGTCGAATCGCGCCAGGGCCAGGTGGCCGGCTACGAGGTGGTGGATTTCAAGGCGCGCCTGATCGACGGCAAATACCACGACGTGGACTCCTCCGCACTGGCCTTCGAGATCGCCGGGCGCGCCTGCTTCCGCGAGGCGCAGAAGCTCAGCAAGCCGAAACTGCTCGAACCGATCATGAGCCTGGAGGTGGTCACCGAGGCGAGCTACCTCGGCGACATCATCGGCGACATCAACCGTCGCCGCGGCAGCATCTCCGACCAGGGCCAGAAAGGCACGTCAGCCTTCGTGCAGGGTTTCGTGCCGCTGTCGGAGATGTTCGGCTACATCAACTTCCTGCGCTCGGCCACCAGCGGCCGCGGCAACTTCAGCATGATCTTCGACCACTACCAGGAAGTGCCCGCCAGCATGGTGGAGAAGCTGATGGAGAAGGAGGCGAAGTAGGTCCGACAGCCGCTGCGGCGAGAACCACCGCGACACATGGAGCAGGCCCGGGAGCTGGCATCCCGGGCCTTTTCGTTGGTGGCTGCTCGCGGCGACCACGGCAATTTTTACGCGAATTTTATGCCGTCAGCGCGTGGCGCTATGCCGCTGTTACGGCCCGACGCCCAGACTGCGCGCCTGATCCATTCCAGGCAGTGCAGATGTTTCACCTCGTCGTTCTTCCCGTCGCACCGGCATCCGCCGGGCCCATCGCCATCGGCCATGGCGCATGAACAACCCGTCGCAAAGGCGCCGGCTCGCCGCCCTGGCACTGGGCGCCGTGGGCGTGGTCTACGGCGACATCGGCACCAGCCCGCTCTACACGTTGAAGGAAGTGTTCGGCGAGCATGGCGTACCGGTCACGCCGGCGAACGTGCTGGGCGCGCTGAGCCTGGTGTTCTGGTCGCTGATCATCGTGGTGTCGATCAAGTACGTGCTGTTCATCATGCGCGCCGACAACAACGGCGAAGGCGGCATCATGGCCTTGCTGGCGCTGGCCCAGCGCAGCGCGCGCGACGTGCCGTATCTGCGCATGGGCCTGATCGTGCTCGGCCTGTTCGGTGCCGCCCTGTTCTATGGTGATGGCGTGATCACGCCGGCGATATCGGTACTGTCGGCGGTCGAGGGGCTGAAGGTCGCCGCACCGGGGCTGGAGCCCTGGGTGCTGCCGATCACCGTCGGGGTGATCATCGGGCTGCTCTGGCTGCAGAAGCACGGCACGCATCGGATCGGCGCCGTGTTCGGCCCGGTCTGCGTGATCTGGTTCATCAGCATCGCCGGCCTCGGCGTGCTGGGCATCGCGCGCCATCCGGAGGTTCTGCGGGCGCTCAGCCCGACCTACGGCATCGACTTCTTCCTGCGCAACCACGCCGAGGCGTTCTTCGCGCTCGGGGCAGTGGTGCTGGCGGTTACCGGCACCGAGGCGCTGTATGCGGACATGGGCCACTTCGGCAGGCGCCCGATCCAGTTGGCCTGGTTCAACTTCGTGCTGCCGGCGCTGGTGCTGAACTACTTCGGCCAGGGCGCGCTGATCCTGCACGACCCCGCCGCGGTGGCCAATCCGTTCTATCACCTGGTGCCGCGCTTCATGCTGTATCCGATGATCGCGCTGGCCACGACCGCCACCGTGGTTGCCTCGCAGGCGGTGATCTCCGGCGCGTTTTCGATGACGCGCGAGGCGATGCAGCTGGGCTACATGCCGCGCATGCGGGTGGTGCACACCTCGTCGGAGATGGCCGGCCAGATCTATGTGCCGTGGATCAACCGAATCCTGTTGATCCTGATCGTGGCGGCCGTGCTCGGCTTCCGCTCGTCGGACAACCTGGGCGCTGCCTATGGCATCGCCGTCACCGGCACCATGGTCACCACCACCCTGCTGGCACTGGTGGTGGCGCGCTACCAGTGGCGCTGGCGCCTGCCGGCCGTGATCGCCACGGGCACTGCCCTTCTCACGGTGGACGTCGCCTTCTTCAGCGCCAACCTGGTCAAGGTGGAACACGGCGGCTGGTTTCCGCTGGCGCTGGGCCTGTGCGTGTTCGCGGTGATGACGACCTGGCGCCGCGGACGCGAACTGGTGGTACGGGAAATCCAGCAAGGCGGCGTGGCGTTGGCGCCGTTCATCCGCAACCTGGCGGATCATCCGCTGGTGCGCGTGCCGGGCACCGCGGTGTTCCTGACCGCCAATGCCGAGGCGATTCCCAGCTCGTTGCTGCACAATCTCAAACACAACAAGGTGCTGCACGAGCGCAATGTGCTGCTTACCGTCGAGACACTGGATACGCCCCGGGCCGAACCTCCGGAACGACTTGAATGGACTGCGCTGGGCCAGGGCTTCACCCGGTTGCGCCTGCGTTTCGGTTTCAGCGAGGACCCGGACATGCCGCTGCGACTGGCACAGTGCGGCCATCACGGCCTGCCGTTCGACATGATGGATACCACCTTCTTCCTGTCCCGCGAGACCGTCGTGGCCGGCCGGCATGCCCACGGCATGGCGGCTTGGCGTGACCGCCTGTTCGCCTTCATGGCGCACAATGCGCTGTCCGCGACCGCGTTCTTCCGGATTCCCGGCAACCGGCGCATCGAACTGGGATCGGAGGTGGAGATATGACACCACATCGGCCATCGACCCATCGCCGGGAACACCCGTCGCATGCATGAGCCGGCGCCACGCCGCCCGCACGACGCGGCCGCGGCCGCGGCCGACTACCTTTTCGCCACCGCGGTCACGCTGGCGGCTTTTGCGCTGACTTTCGTTGCCGACCGCTACCTGTCGATCGCCAATCTCTCGCTGATCCTTCTGACCGGCGTGCTCGCCGTCGCGGTACGCAAGCGCATGGCGGTAGCCGTCTATACGGCCGTATTGTGTTTCCTCGGCTACAACTTCTTCTTCACCCGCCCGCGGTACACGCTGGCCATCGCCAACGGCGACGACGTGCTGGCGATCGTGCTGTTCCTGATCGTCGCGCTCGTCTGCAGCCGCATGGCCACCCGGCTCTCCGACCAGATCGCCTCCCTGCGAACCGCGCAGCAGCGCACGCGCACGCTGTTGCAGCTGGGCAGGCAACTGGCCACCGCCGCCGGTGCCGCGGCGATTCGCGAGGTCGGCGCTCGCGCATTGACGCAGGCGGTCGGCGCAACCGCCCACATCAACCCTGACGAGCAAGCATCCGCCGTCGATCGGAACGGTGAGTCCGGCGGCGAGTGGGTGGTTCCGTTGACCGTCGGCGCCCACGGCCACGGCACGGTGGTGTTTGCCACGCGGGGTTCGGACGAACCCGATGCCGAGCGGCGCGAGCTGGCCCTCGCGATGGGCCAGGACATCGCCCTGGCACTGGAACGCGCCCGCCTGGGGCACGAGCTCGAGCAGGCCCGCGTGCAGGGCGAAACCGAGCGGCTGCGCAATGCCCTGCTCTCCTCCGTCTCGCACGACCTGCGCTCGCCGCTGGCTTCGATGATCGGTGCCGCCGACACCCTAGCCATGTACGAAACGCAGCTGCCGCGGGACGAACGGCAGGAGCTGCTGCAGTCGATCGTGCATGAGGGCCAGCGGCTGGACCGCTACATCCAGAACCTGCTGGACATGACCCGGCTCGGCCATGGCGCGCTCAAGCTGCATCGCGACTGGGTCGATGCGACCGAAGTGCTGGTGACCGCCACCGACAGGCTGCGCCGGTTATTCCCGGCGCTCGCCGTGCAGACCGCGCTGCCGCAGGAGACGGTACTGCTCTATGTGCACCCGGCGCTGATCGAGCAGGCGCTGTTCAACGTGCTGGAAAACGCCGCACACTTCTCGCCGCCCGACGAGGCCGTGCGCCTGGAGGCGGCGGTGATCGGCGAACAGCTGCAGATCGAGGTGATCGATCACGGGCCGGGCATTCCGCCGGATGAGCGGGCGCGCATCTTCGACATGTTCCATTCGGTCTCGCGTGGCGATCGCGGCAACAACGGCACCGGGTTGGGCCTGTCGATCTGTCGCGGCATGATCGGCGCGCACGGCGGCAGCGTGGAAGCGCTGGCCACCGCTGGCGGCGGCACCACCATCCGCATCACCCTGCCCCTGCCACCCGCACCGGAGAGCAGCGCTTGAACACTTCCGCGCCACGCGTGCTGGTGATAGACGACGAGATGCAGATCCGTCGCTTCCTCGACATCGGCCTGCGTGCCGGGGGTTATCAGGTACTGCAGGCGGCCAACGCTGCCGAAGGCCTGGCCCTGGCCGCTACCCAATCGCCCGATCTGGTCATCCTCGACCTGGGCCTGCCCGACCGCGAAGGCCATGAAGTGCTGGCCGAATTGCGCCAATGGAGCTCGGTGCCGGTGCTGATGCTGTCCGTGCGCAGCGCCGAGAGCGAGAAGGTGCGCGCGCTGGACAACGGCGCCAACGACTACGTGACCAAGCCGTTCGGCATGCAGGAACTGATGGCCAGGCTGCGTGCCCTGCTGCGCCACCATCCCGCCACCGGCGCGGCCGACGTGCCGCCGCGGTATGACGACGGCCATCTGGCGATCGACCTGGCCCGTCGCGAAGTCAGCCTCGATGGCAAACAGATCGCGCTGACCCGCAAGGAGTACGCCGTGCTCTCCCTGCTGCTGCGCCATGCCGGCCGCGTGATCAGCCAGCAGCAATTGCTGCGCGAGGTGTGGGGGGCGACGCATGTGCAGGACACGCATTACCTGCGCATCGTGCTGGGCCGCCTGCGCCAGAAGCTGGGCGATGATCCCGCCGCGCCACGCTGGCTGAAGACCGAGCCGGGCATAGGCTACCGTTTCCTGGACGGCAGCGGCGACGAATCCGCACCCAGCTGAAATCCTTGCCGCCACTGGCTGATGGGCGTGCACTGGCGGATATACTCGGCGTTCAACGCCACTGCCTGGAATGCCGCCATGTCGATGCGCCACTTGTTGCCCTGTGTTGGCCTCGCGTTGGCGCTTGTGCAACCTTCCAGCGCAGGCGCCGAAACCACCGCACAGCTGATGCCCGAAACCATGGCCATGCTGCGCCATGCCATCGCCGCGCAGACGGTGGAAGGCAAGGGCCAGGTGCCGGCATTCGCGCGCTATCTCGCCGGCAAGCTGGAATCGGCCGGCTTCGCCAAGTCGGACATCGAGGTCATCCCGGTCGGCGAGACCGCCGCGCTGGTCGCGCACTACCGCGGCAGCGGCAAGGGCAAGCCGATCCTGCTCTCGGCGCACATGGACGTGGTGGCGGCCAACCCGAAGGACTGGAGCCGCGACCCGTTCACGCTGATCGAGGAGAACGGCTACCTGTACGGCCGCGGCACCTCCGACATGAAGACCAACCTCGTCACCCTGGTCGCCACGATGATGCGCTTCAAGCGCGAGGGCTTCGTGCCCGGCCACGAGATGATCCTGGTGTTCTCCGGCGACGAGGAGACCGCGATGGCTTCCACCCGCGAGCTGGCCAGGCGCTACCACGACGCCGAGTTCCTGCTCAACGCGGATGCCGGCGGCGGCACCTTCGACGACCAGCTGAAGCCGGTGGACTATGAAATCCAGGCCGCCGAGAAGACCTATGCGGACTTCCTGCTCACCGTCACCTCGCCCGGCGGCCATTCCAGCGAACCGACGCCCGACAACGCGATCTACCGGCTGGCCCAGGCGCTCGATCGCGTCGCCGGCTACGCCTTCCCGGTGCAGCACAACGAGATCACCCTGGCCTCGCTGAAGGCGGTGGGCGAACACAGCCACGGCCCGCTGGCGCAGGCCATGCTGCAGTTCAGCGCCCACCCCGACGACGCCCGGGCCGCGGCGGTCATCTCGGCCGACCCCGCCTACGTCGGCCAGCTGCGCACCACCTGCGTGGCGACCATGCTCGACGGCGGCCACGCACTCAACGCCTTGCCGCAACGCGCCAGCGCCAACATCAACTGCCGCATCTTCCCCGGCACCAGCGTCGCCGCCGTCGAGGCCACGCTCCACCAGGTGGTGGCCGACCCCAGCGTGAAGATCACCGTGCAACAACCGCCGCCCGTGCAAAGCCCGGCTTCGCCGCTGCGCGAGGACATCGTGGCCGCCGTCACCGCCACCGTGCACGAGCGCTTCCCGGGGCTGGACGTGGTGCCCGGCATGTCCGCCGGCGCCTCCGACAGCCTGCACTTCCGCAACGCCGGCGTGCCCAGCTACGGCGTCTCGCCCAACTTCGGCAAACCCGGCGACAGCTTCGCCCACGGCCTCAACGAAAAACTGCTGGCCTCCGAGGTCCCGGCCGCGCTGGATTTCTGGCACAGCCTGCTGACGAAGCTGGCGAAGTAAGCCGCTCGGCGCGACCGTGCCAGCGGGGTGGGCGTCGCCTCACCCGGCCAGGTGCTCGTACAAAATCACCACGCCCACCCCGATCAGGATGAAACCGCCGATCATCTCCGCGCGCTTGCCCACCACCTCGCCCAGCGCGCGACCAAGCATGATGCCCAGCGTGACCATGCTGAAGGTGCACAGGCCGATCACCACCGCGACCACCGCGATCGGCGTATCGACGAAGGCCAGCCCCACGCCCACCGCCAGCGCGTCGATGCTGGTGGACAGGCCGGTGATGGCCAGCCCGACGAAACCGTGCCGCTTCGCTTCATCGACCGGCTCGTCCGGCTCGGGCTTGAGCCCGTTCCAGATCATGTGCAGGCCCAGTGCCAGCAGCAGGCCAAACGCGGCCCAGTGGTCCCAGGCCTCGATGTAGCGCGAAGCGCCCTTGCCCAGCAGCCAGCCGACGACCGGTGTGATCGCCTCGATCACGCCGAAGATCGCGCCGGCACGCAGCGCCTGGGACAGCCGCGGGCGCGCCATCGCCGCGCCCTTGCCGATCGCCGCGGCAAACGCATCGGTGGACATGGCAAAGCCAAGCAACAGGATGGAGACGGGGTTCATGAGCAGCCATTCGGTCGGGCCAGGCGCAACGGCACCACGACGCGCCCGACCTTCGTTGCGCCGTGAGCCGTTGGTCTCGCCAACCAGGATCGGTGTCTTCGCCACGGCGGATGGACGCCGAGCATGTTGACGAAGACGCCTCGCCGCAGCGAGGCAGGCTACTCCCCAAGGGGTAATGCGCCGCCGATGGCACCAGCCGCGCGGCGGCAAGCTTAGCACGATGGCGCGGGCACCCAGGCGGCAGATGCACGCGCGCGGGCCGCCGCGCATACTCGGTGCTTCGTTCATGACGTCGACAGGGGATCTCGCATGAAGGGACCACGAGCACTCGGACCCGCCGCGGCCACGCTGGTTTTCTGCGCCGGCATCGGCATGGCCCATGCCGGCAGCGCCGCCGAGGCACAGCCCGAAACCATGGCCATGCTGAAACACGCCATCGGCATCCACACCGTCGAAGGGCAGCACCAGGTGCCGGTGCTGGCCGCGTATCTGGCGGACAAGCTCAAGGCCGCCGGTTTCCCCGCCGGCGACGTCGAGATCATCCCGGTGGGCGAAACCGCCGCGCTGGTCGCACGCTACCGCGGCACCGGCGAAGGCAAGCCGATCCTGCTGTCCGGGCACATGGACGTGGTGGCGGCGAACCGCAAGGACTGGACCCGCGACCCGTTCACCCTGATCGAGGAAAACGGCTACCTCTACGGCCGCGGCACCGCCGACATGAAGACCGCGGTGGTGGTGCTGGTCGAGACGCTGATCCGGCTCAAGCGCGAAGGCTTCCAGCCGCGCCACGACCTGATCCTGCTGCTGTCCGGCGACGAAGAGACCGCGATGGCCTCGACCCGCGAACTGGCCAGGCGCTATCACGACGCCGAATTCCTGCTCAACGCCGACGCCGGCGGCGGCACCCTCGACGCCGAGACCGGCAAGCCCTTGCTGTACCAGATCCAGGCCGCCGAGAAGACTTATGCGGACTTCCAGATCGCCCTGACCTCGCCCGGCGGGCACTCCAGCGAACCCGGCGCGGACAACGCGATCTACCGGCTGGCGCGCATCATCGACCGCGTCGCCGCCCACCAGTTTCCGACGGAAAGCAACGAGATCACGCTCGCCTCGCTGCGTGCCCTCGGCGCCCACATCCCCGGCCCATTGGGCGCGGCGATGACCCGCTTCGCCGCCCATCCCGACGATGCCGCCGCGGCGGCCACCATCTCCGCCGACCCCGCCTACGTCGGCCAGATCCGCACCACCTGCGTGGCAACCATGCTCAACGGCGGCCACGCGCTCAACGCGCTGCCGCAGCGCGCCAGCGTCAACATCAACTGCCGCATCTTCCCAGGCACCTCGGTCGACAGCATGCGCGACACCCTGGTCAAGGTGATCGACGACAAGTCCGCCAGCGTGACCCGGCAGTCGTCCACGCCGGTGGCCAACTCCGCCTCGCCGTTGCGCCCGGACGTGATCGCCGCCGTCACCGCCGCCGTGCACCAGCGTTTCCCGGGCGTGGACGTGGTGCCGAGCATGTCCGCCGGCGCCACCGACAGCAAGCACTTCCGCAACGCCGGCGTCCCCAGCTACGGCATCGATGCCGCCTTCACCAAGCCCGACGACACGTTTGCGCATGGACTCAACGAAAGGCTGCCGGCTTCGGAGGTCGAGGCGGGGCTGGAGTTCTGGCATCGGGTGCTGACGCAGCTGGCGAAATGAGGTAGATAGCAGAGCTGGCGTAATGTCGGCTCCCGACCGTAGCGAACACTCGAAAATTCACCCTGACCCGGGTTTCTGACCCGGGTTTCTCACAGCAACTGCCAGAGGATTTCTTCAACGAAGTCGACCGCGTACTTGAGGAAATGAAGTCATGAAAAAGCTGGTCATCGGCATCGCCTCCCAGCAAGCCATCCGCGCCCGCGCACTGGCCGTTGCACGCGGCGATCATCGGCCACGCCCCGGCGAGCCGAAGGTCTGGTTCACCTCCATGCGCTCGCTGGCCGAAGTGTTGTCCGACGACAACCGCGCGTTGCTGCGTGTCATCCGGGAACAGAAGCCCGCGTCACTGAGCCAGCTCGCGGAACTCACCGGCCGCGCACCCAGCAATCTTTCGCGAACGCTCAAGACGATGGAACGCTACGGCCTGGTCGAGATGCGCCGTACGCTGCGCAACGTGCAGCCTGTAGCCACGGCCAGCGAGTTCGTGATTCAGGCCGCGTGAGGTCGACGATTTAAATGAACTTGACCTCTTTGTTTGGCCGACCTTGTTTTCAGAGCCTAAGCAGGACGATTACTGATCGACTTTTCTACAGCTAGGTTAGCTACCAATAAGGGAGAAGGTATTGTCCACAATTACTGTTCGATCAGAAACCCAACGCAATGCAGTTGCCAACGAGGTTTCTGCACTAATCGCCGTCGTGCGCCCGATTTTAGAAGGCTTACTCCATAGCCTTAAAGAAGATGTGACTGAAGAAGTCGGCGGCCTCAACGACGTTAAGCTGAAATTGCTTCCCCGACTATATCGCGCCGGTGACGGAGACTGCGGAATCTGCTTTGAATACGCGGTCCACGACGCCGTAATGAGGAGAGATGCGGACGTCCTGCAGCGTGTCGAAGACGCCTTGAAGCAATGTCGTGTTCCCGGCACTGCTTACCAGTCAATACTTTTCGGGGCCGAGAAGAAGGGGGCTAGCCAGCTCATTGCTACAGCCGAAGAACTATTGACTGATGACTCACGTCTTCTCACTGGCAAACGCTCACAGCCACCGAAGTTGAAGGGTTATCTGAACACTCTTGCTGCCGCATTTCGCCGCCCAACGACTCGTTTATCGCTCCCAACGAGTATCAACGGACTCTGGAAGGCAGACCTTTTTTAGGCACAAGTGACGGTGATAGATACGTAGGAACCACCGTCAAGATCAATCAAGCACAGTTAGAGGCTGCAAACGGCTTGCGCGTCGGCATTGTCCCGGCGAGCCAAGGCGGATCAGATCGCATCAGAAAAGATGAAAAGCGAAATCTAATTGTCTGCCCGCTCCCTTACGACCAGTCATTTATGGAGGTATTTTTCAGCGCGTGGGGGATAGTCCAGCAGTTCGTTCATGCAGATGCTCAGATGCCCAAGGATGTGGCGCTACCCATCCCTTCACACCGACAGGTTTGTCGAGAACTAGTGACTCGCCGCGAATTTCCGGTCGTTGACGTGATCCAAGCTCTTCTGCCGCTTGCGCAACCGGAGTTGCTTATTACAGACAAAAGTACGCAGAAGCAGACGGTGATTGGCTCCGGCGCTCTGCTTCTGGATGGTCTTATTTCACCAGTACCGCGGCGCGTCAGCTGATAGTTAGTAATTTAAGCGGGATCTCGACTAAAAACTCGGGCCAGTGTCTTTTGAGCAGCTGCTTTTGACCGAGCTGAAACACTCGCACACTGGCGAATGGTGCTCAAAGCATGGGCTCTGCCGCTCGGCTCTTCCGCCAACGCGCAGCGGTGGCGCGCCGCTCTACCCGGGGCCCCTGTGCGGCGGTGAGGCGGGGTCGACAGGCCGCGTAGCGGGCGAGGCCATGGACGGCCTCGCCTTTTCGCGCGGGCAGGAGCCCGCTCGAAAAGCCCGGCCCCGACTCACGGACTTGCCGCCCATGGATGGGCGGCAAGCGCCAAGCGGGGTGGCCTTTCTCTTTGGTTACTTTCTCTTTGGCCACGCAAAGAGAAAGTAACTCGGGCGCCGCAGGCGCACGAAAGCTCTTCGCTTTGCATCATCAGACCAAAAGGCAACAGCATCGCCCGCGAGCGGGCTCCTACAATGGAGCCGCGGGCTGGTTGCCGCTGCAAAGGAGCCGAGCCGCACCCCCGATCCACGCTACAATTACCGGTTCGCGCTCCAGCCGACCCGCCTCCATGCTCTCGCATCTCCAAGAAACCCGCCGCCGCCGCACCTTCGCCATCGTCAGCCATCCTGACGCGGGCAAGACCACGCTGACCGAGAAACTTCTGCTGTTCGGTGGCGCGATCCAGATGGCCGGCTCGGTGAAGAGTCGCAAGACGTCGCGCAGCGCCACCTCGGACTGGATGGCGCTGGAGAAGGAGCGCGGGATTTCGGTGACCTCGTCGGTGATGCAGTTCCCGTACGACGGCAAGATCGTCAACCTGCTCGATACGCCGGGACACGCGGATTTCTCCGAGGACACCTACCGCGTGCTGACCGCGGTGGATTCGGCGCTGATGGTGATCGACTGCGCCAAGGGCGTGGAGGAGCGCACGATCAAGCTGATGGAAGTGTGCCGGCTGCGCGACACGCCGATCATGACCTTCATCAACAAGCTCGACCGCGAAGGCCGCTCGCCGATCGAACTGCTGGACGAGGTGGAGTCGGTGCTGGGCATCGCCTGCGCGCCGCTGACCTGGCCGATCGGCATGGGCAAGCGGCTGAAGGGCGTGTACCACCTGGCGCTGGACGAGGTGCACATCTTCGAGCAGGGCAAGAATTTCACGCGGCAGGATTCGACCATCTTCAGGGGCCTGGATGCGCCTGGGCTGGAAGAGAAGATCGGTGCCGAGGCGATGCGCGAGCTGCGCGAGGAACTGGAGCTGGTGCAGGGCGCCGCGCCCTCGTTCGACCTCGACGAGTACCTCGCCGGCCGGCAGACGCCGGTGTTCTTCGGCTCGGCGGTGAACAACTTCGGCGTGCAGCTGCTGCTGGATTTCTTCGTCGAGCATGCGCCGTCGCCGCGACCGCGCGCCACCACCTCGCGCGAGATCGAGCCGGAGGAGGAGAAGCTCTCCGGCTTCGTGTTCAAGATCCAGGCCAACATGGACCCGGCGCACCGCGACCGCGTGGCCTTCATGCGCGTGTGCTCGGGCACCTATACGGCCGGCATGAAGATGATCCAGACCCGCACCAACAAGGAGGTGCGCATCGCCAACGCGATGACCTTCATGGCCAGCGACCGCGAGATCGTCGAGACGGCCTACCCGGGCGACGTGATCGGCCTGCACAACCACGGCACCATCACCATCGGCGACACCTTCACCGAGGGCGAGCTGGTCACCTTCACCGGCATCCCGAACTTCGCGCCGGAGCTGTTCCGCCGCGCGCGGCTGCGCGACCCGCTGAAGATGAAGGCGCTGCACAAGGGCCTGGCGCAGCTCTCCGAGGAAGGCGCCACCCAGTTCTTCCGTCCGCTGATGTCGAACGACCTGATCCTCGGCGCGGTCGGCGTGCTGCAGTTCGAAGTCGTCGCCTACCGGCTGAAGGACGAGTACAACGTCGACGCCAGCTTCGAGCCGGTCGGCGTGAGCACCGCGCGCTGGGTGCACTGCGACGACGAGAAGAAGATGGAAGAGTTCCGCGAGAAGAACGCGATGCACCTGGCCATCGACGGCGCAGGCGAGTTGGTCTACATCGCGCCGACCCAGGTCAACCTGCAGCTCGCGCAGGAGCGCTGGCCGCAGGTGCGCTTCGCCGCCACGCGCGAGCACGCCGCCTCCGTGGAAGCCTGAGCAGCCCACTGGCCAGCACGCCGGCGCGCCGCTACCGTGGGCGCTCGCACGAGGGGAGGCTGCATGCAGCAACAGACACTGGCGTTTTCCACACCGGTCGCGGCACCACGATGGCAGCGCTGGCTGCTGTTTTCCCCGCCGGCGCGGATCGCGATCTTCGTGGCCTGGCTGGTGGGCTTCATGATTGCGGTGCAGTTCGTCTTCTTCGCGCTGGGCCTGGGCAAGGACACGCCGGTGCTGCGCGACCTCGCGCAGTTCGCCGCGCGCGCGCTGGTGCCGCTGGCGGCGTACCTGATCCTGGTGAAGCAGATCGAACGCCGGCCGCTGATCGAGCTGGCGCCGCGCACGCTGCTGCCGCAAGGCCTGCTTGGCGTGCTGATCGGGCTGGTCCTGTTCAGCGCCGTGGTGGCGGCCTTGTGGCTCGCCGGCAGCTACCGCGTGGAGGCCATCCGCGCGGATGCACCCTGGCTGGGCGCGCTGCTGGTGGTGGGCCTGGGCGCCGGCATCGGCGAGGAGATCGTGTTCCGCGGCGTGCTGTTCCGCATCGTCGAGGAAGGCCTGGGCACATGGTGGGCGCTGGCCGTGTCGGCCCTGCTGTTCGGCGCGGTGCATATCGCCAACCCCGGCGCCACGCTGTGGAGCTCGGCGGCGATCGCCATCGAGGCGGGCCTGCTGTTCGGCCTGCTTTACCACGTGACCCGCTCGCTGCCGGTGTGCATGGGCGTGCACGCGGCATGGAACTTCGCCCAGGGCACCATCTACGGCATCCCGGTGTCGGGGTCGCGGGCGGAAGGCTGGCTGGTGTCCACCCGCAGCGGCCCGGACTGGCTGAGCGGCGGCGTGTTCGGCGCCGAGGCCTCGGTGGTGGCACTGGGCCTGTGCCTGGCGTGCGCGATCGGACTGCTGTACGTGGCGCGGCGGCACGGCTCGATCGTGCCGCCGATCTGGCGTCGACGCTGAGCCGGTGACCGCCGCGCGCCAGCGCTCACTCCGGACATGCGGCAGACGCCGCGGCGAACTGCGATGATTCACGCATGCCCATGACCCGCTCGCCGCACACCTGGCTGGCCGACCGGCCGCTGCAACACAAGATCATGCTGGCCATCGGGCTGCTGCTGGGCTTGTTCCTGCTGTCCGCAGCGATCAGCCTGCGCTCGCTGCGGCAGCAGGAGGTCGAGCGCGGCTGGGCGATCCACACCTACAAGGTGCTGCTGCAGCTCGATCACGTGCTGCAGTCGGTGCAGGCCGGCCAGGTCGGCGCGCGCGGCTATCTGCTGACCCGCGACACCGCGCAGCGCGAAGCGTTCGACAGCGCCACCCGCGAACTGCGGGCCGCCCTCGCCCGGCTGCGCGAGCTGGTGCCGGACAACCGCCTGCAGCTGTCGCGCATCGACCAGGTGGAAGCCATGACGGCGCTGTGGCAACGCGAGTTCCGCAGCAAGGTCCTCGACGCCCCGGCCGGCTCGCCGACGAACGATCCCGCGCAGGCGGCGCTGCCGCGGCTGCGTGCCCAGTCCGACTACCTGCAGCAGCGCAGCATCGGCATGCGGGAGGTCAAGAGCGTCATCGCGCAGATGACGCTGGACGAGGAACGCCTGCTGTCCACCCGCAGCCGGCGCCTGGACAAGTCCATCGCGGTCACCCGCACGGTCAATGTCGTGGCGGCGTTGCTCGCCATCGTGCTCGGCCTGGCGGTGATCGTGCTGACCCTGCGCCTGATCACCCGCCCGCTACGCAGCCTCACCAGCCAGCTGACCCGGCTGGCGAACCACGACCACGATTTCGAGATCCACCGGCTCGATCGCCGCGACGAGATCGGCGAGATCACCCGCGCGCTGCAGGTGTTCAGGCAGATGTCGATGGACACCCAGGCGCAGAGCTGGATCAAGGAGCAGGTGTCGGCGATCTCCCACCTGCTGCTGCAGGCCACCACGCACAAGGAGTTCGCGCAGTGGCTGACCCGCGCCCTGCTGCCGCTGTGCAAGGCCGACGTGGGCCTGTTCTATTCGTACGACGACGCGCGCCGCCGGCTCGATCTGATCGGCAGCTGCGGGTTGCGCCCGAACCACCGCGTGGCCGAGCAATACCTGCCTGGCGAGGGCCTGGTCGGGCAATGCGCGAGCGAGCGCCAGGCGATCGTGCGCGACGACGTGACGGCCGCCGAGCTGTACCTCGGCGCCGGCGACGGCGAGGCGCCTTCCACTCACCTGGCGATCCTGCCGGTGCTTTATCGCGACACCCTGATCGGTGTGCTGGAGCTGGCCAGCTCCGGTCCGCTGACGCCGCTGGCGCGACAGATGCTGGAGGAGCTGCTGCCGCTGGTGGCGCTGAGCCTGGAGAACCTCAATCGCACGATCAACGTGGAGGACCTGCTGCTGCGCACGCAGGAGCAGGCCGACGACCTGCGCGTGTCGGAGCTGGTGATGCGCCAGCAGAAGGAGGTGCTGCGCATCAACAACGACGCGCTGCAGGCGAAGACGGTGGAACTGGAGGAACAATCCCGGCGGCTGATCGCTTCGAAGGAGGAACTGCGCCTGCAGGCCGGCGCGCTGCAGGCGTCCAACGAGGAACTGCGCGCGACGACCGCCAGCCTGAACCGGCAGAAATACGTGCTGGAGGATCTGCAGCAGGAAACCGCCGACAAGGCCGCCGAGCTGGCGCGGGCCAGCCAGTACAAGTCCGAGTTCCTCGCCAACATGTCGCACGAGCTGCGCACGCCGCTGAACAGCCTGCTGATCCTGTCGCGCGACCTGGCCGACAACGCCGGCGGCAACCTGGACGCGGAACAGGTCGAGTCGGCGCGGGTCATCCACGACGCCGGCAACAGCCTGCTGCATCTAATCAACGACATCCTCGACCTGTCCAAGATCGAGGCCGGCAAGATGGAGCTGGTGATCGACGAGTTGCCGCTGGCCGAGCTGGCGCAGCGGCTGCGGCGCACCTTCGGCCACGTCGCCGCGCAGAAGTCGCTGGGATTCGCGCTGGAGATCGCGCCGGACCTGCCGGTCATCCTGCGCACCGATGGCGCGCGGCTCGAACAGATCGCCAACAACCTGCTCGGCAACGCCTTCAAGTTCACCGCCGCGGGCGCGGTGACGCTGCGCATCGGTCGTCCCGACGAGGCGATCGGGATTCCCGAACCGCTGCGCGGCCAACCGCTGCTCGCACTGAGCGTCGAGGACAGCGGCATCGGCATTCCCGCCGACAAGCTCGAGCGCATCTTCAACGCCTTCGAGCAGGTGGACGCCGGCACCAGCCGGCAGTTCGGCGGCACCGGCCTGGGCCTGGCCATTTCGCGGCGGATGGCGCGGATGCTGGGCGGCGACCTGCTCGTGCGCAGCGAGCCGGGCCGCGGCAGCCGCTTCACCCTGTTGCTGCCGGAACAACCGCCGGCACTCGCGCCGGCCGCCGCGACGGACGATGCGGCCGCGTCGCGGCCACCGGCACCCGCGCCTCGCGCCGCGGGCAGTCGCGCGCCGGCGCACGGCAACGAACTCACCGGCCACCGCGTGCTGCTGGTGGACGACGACATGCGCAACCTGTTCGCGCTGTCCAAGGTGCTGCGCGGCTGGGGCATGCAGGTGAGCCTGGCGCAGGATGGCGCCAAGGCGCTGCGCATGCTGGCCGAGGATTCCGCGCCGGAACTGCTGCTGATCGACATCATGATGCCGGACATGGACGGCTACGAAATGATCCGCGCGCTCCGCGCCCAGCCGCACCACGGCGCCTTGCCGATCATCGCGCTGACGGCCAAGGCGATGCAGGGCGACCGCGAGAAATGCCTGGTGATGGGCGCCAGCGATTACCTGTCCAAGCCGATCGACCTCGACCTGCTGGCGACGACTCTGCTGGCGTGGCTGCGGCGCTGAAGCAGCGCCCCTCGCGAGCCCGCGGCGACTGGCAGCCCGGGGAAACGCAGGCGCCGGATTCGACCGTCTTCACACCGGTGGCCAGGCGCAAGGGGTAAGGTAGGCGCATGACCATCCGTCGGGGGAGCACGATGCTGCCGAAGATCCTGGTCGTCGACGACACCGTCGCCAACCTGGTCGCCATGCGCCGCCTGCTCGCCCACAGCGGCGCCGAGCTGTTCGAGGCACGCAGCGGCAACGAGGCGCTGGCGCTGTGCCTGGATCACGAATTCGCGCTGATCCTGCTCGACGTCAACATGCCCGGCATGGACGGCTTCGAGGTGGCCAGCCTGCTCGGCGAAGCCGAGCACCTGCGCGAAACCCCGATCATCTTCGTCACCGCCGCCTACGTCGACGACATGAACCGGCTCAAGGGCTACCGCTCCGGCGCGGTGGATTACATCGCCAAGCCGATCAGCGACGTGATCCTGCAGTCGAAGGTGCGCGTGTTCCTGGAGCTGCATGCGTCGCGCACGAAGCTGAAGCAGGCGCTGGCCGAACTGGCCGAGCGCAATCGCCAGCTCGACCGCGAAATCGCCGAGCGGCAGCTGATCGAGGAGACGGTGCGCCACCAGGCCAGCCACAATCCGCTCACCGGCCTGCCCAACCGCATCCTGTTCCGCGACCGCCTGCACGGCGCGATCCAGCGCGCCAACCGCCACCACCGCCAGTTCGCGCTGGCCTGTGTCGACATCGACGGCTTCAAGGGCGTCAACGACGGCCACGGCCACGCCGCCGGCGACGCCCTGCTGCAGGAGATCGCCGCGCGACTGTCGAACCGCCTGCGCAGCAACGACACCGTGGCCCGGCTGGGCGGCGACGAGTTCGCGCTGGTACTGGAGGACATCGAGGACAGCCGGCCCGCGCTGCAACTGTGCGAGGAGCTTTGTTGCGCGCTGGGCGAACCCTACACGCTGCGCCTCAACGGCCACCCGATCGAGGTGCGCGTCGGCGCCAGCATCGGCATCGCGGCCTACCGCGCCGGCGCCGCCCCCGAAGCCGACACCGATGCCGCGGAACGATTGATGCAGGCCGCCGACCACGCCATGTACACGGCCAAGCGCGGCGGCAAGAACCGTTGCGTGCTGGCGGACTGACGGCGCGCGGGTGGCCGTTCAATCGCGCTTGCGCGGCGATACCCACATCAGCACGCGCGCACGGAAGACCGTCTCGCCCGCATCATCCACCACCTCCACCCTGACCGGCCATTCGTGACTGCCATCGGCGACGGGCATGGCCAGCTCGGGCGTGGCGACGCCGTGCATCGTGCCTGTCGCCTTCTTCAGGTACTCGACGCTCATGCCCTTGGGAATCCAGCGCATGTCCGCCGGCACGGTCGCCTCGGCCATCACGCCGGCGCCGAGTTCGGCCAGGCTGCACAGCGCGATCGCATGCACCGTGCCGATATGGTTGTGCACGCGACGGCGATCGGCGATGCGTATCTCGCAGCGACCAGGTTCCAACGCCACGAAACGCGGGGCGATGGTGGCGAAGTACGGCGCCTTGAGGCAGATCAGGCGTCCGAACAGCCACTTGCCGCCAGGCCGGCGGGACAGTTTGCGCCACAGCGCCAATGCCGTGCTCATGCGGCCAGCCCCGGAACCAGCGGCAGTGCGAACAGCACGGCGCCGAGCACGAACGAGGCCGTCAACGCATGCACCAGCAGGATGTTGTGGCGCAGGAACACGAACTGCTCCACCAGCCGCCCGACCCAGAACAGCGACATGCCTCCCAGCAGCGCGTGGCCCAGCGGCGTGCCCAGCAGATCCCGCGGCATCGCGAAACACAGGGTCGCCACGCCGAGGAACACGTAGATCAGGCGCAGGTTGAGGATCTGCGTGACGGCTCGTGTGCCCACGCCGGCCTGCTGCAGTGCGCCGGGCCAGCCGAACAGTTTCCAGAACGCCAGGTGGAACAGCGCGAATGCCAGGCTGTGCACGCCGCACAGGTAGACGATGACCTCGCCGCGCATGGCCTAGCCGCCCTGCTTCGCGCCCGCCGACGTGTCGGCGCGCGTCCTGAACGCACGCATCTCGTCGGTATCGAAATCGTCGACCGAGATGAACTCGAACACGCCCTCGCGCACGCGCCTGAGCAGCTCCGCCTCCGCTTCGGAAATCACCCCGGCCTGCTGTGCTTCGACGAGCTGGTCAAGATAGTCGTGCGAGCTGAACTGACCGGACTTGAGCGCCTTGCCGAACTTGCGGTCGACCGGCTCGGCGGCGATCACGTCCGGCAGCAGCGCCTTCATGCGGCCGATCGTGTTGTTCGGCGTGGGCGTGGTGTAGACCCAGTCGGTGAGGCGGTCGAGCGCCTCGTTCGGCGCGGTGAGCAGCGCGGCGACGCGGCGGCCGAGACGATCGGACGGCGGCACCTCGCGGCGGCCCAGTGGGAACACCAGGACGCGCAGCAGCCACGCCACCGGGCGCACCGGGAAATTGCGGATCGCGCCGTCCAGCGCATTCTGGATCAGCCACATGCACTCGTGGAAACCCCAGGCCAGGAACGGGCGGTCGGCTTCCGGCCGGCCGTTGTCCTCGTACTGCTTGAGCATGGCGCTGGCGATGTACAGGTAGCTCAGCACGTCGCCCAGGCGGGCCGACAGTTTCTCCTTGAACTTCAGCTTGCCGCCGAGCACGCCCATGAACACGTCGGCGCACAGCGCCAGCGCGGCGGAGTAGCGATCGAGCTTGCGATAGTAGCGGCGGGTGTAGGCATCGCCGGCGGCCTCGCCGATGCGCGCGCCGGAGAGGCCCATCGCGAAGCTGCGCACCGCGTTGGAGATGCCGAAGCCGAGGTGGCCGAACAGCAACCGGTCGAACGTCTTCAGCTGCTCGCCGCGGTCGGCGATCGACAGCGCCTGCATTTCCTTCAGCACGTACGGATGGCAGCGGATCGCGCCCTGGCCGAAGATCATCAGGCTGCGCGTCATGATGTTGGCGCCTTCCACCGTGATCGCGATCGGCACCGCCGACCAGCCGCGGCCGGCGTAGTTCTTCGGCCCGAGCTGCACCGCCTTGCCGCCGTGCACGTCCATCGTGTCGGCCGCCACCTGGCGCGCCCACTCGGTGGCGTGGTACTTGGCAATCGCCGAGGTGACCGCCGGCTTCTCGCCGCGATCGACCGCCGCCGCCGTGGCGCGCGACAGCGCGGCGGTGGCGTAAGCCAGGCCGCCGATGCGCGCCAGCGCCTCCTCGACACCCTCGAAGCGCGCCACCGCCAGGCCGAACTGCTTGCGCATGCGCGCGTAGGTGCCGGTGGCCAGCGCCGAGGCGCGCATGCCACCGGTGGCGTTGGACGGCAGCGAGATCGCGCGGCCCACCGACAGCACCTCGACCAGCATGCGCCAGCCGTGGCCGGCCATCTTCGGTCCGCCGATCAGCACCGACAGCGGCGCGAACACATCCTTGCCGTGCACCGGGCCGTTCTGGAACGGAATGTTCAGCGGGAAATGGCGGCGGCCGATTTGCAGCCCCGGCGTCGAGCGCGGCAGCAGCGCCAGGCTGATGCCCAGATCCTCTTCTTCACCCAGCAGGTGCTCGGGGTCGTACATGCGGAAGGCGAGGCCGACCACCGTGGCGATCGGCGCCAGCGTGATGTAGCGCTTGTCGAAGGTGAGCTTGAGTCCCAGCGTTTCCACGCCGTCGACCATCTGCTTGCAGACGATGCCCACGTCGGGAATCGAGGTGGCATCAGAGCCCGCATACGGCCCGGTCAGCGCGAAACAGGGGATTTCCTCGCCGACGGCGAGGCGCGGCAGGTAGTGGTTTTTCTGCTCGTCGGTGCCGTAGTGCAGCAGCAGCTCGGCCGGGCCCAGCGAGTTCGGCACCGCCACGGTCGAAGACACCGTGGCCGACATCGTGGACAGCTTCTGCAGCACCGCCGAGTGCGCCAGCGCGGAGAACTGCAGGCCGCCGTACTGCTTGGGGATGATCATGCCGAAGAACTTGTTCTTCTTGATGAACTCCCACACGTTCGGCGGCAGGTCGGCCAGTTCGTGCGTGATCTGCCAGTCGTCGATCATCGCGCACAGCTGTTCCACCGGGCCGTCCATGAAGGCCTGCTCCTCCACGGAGAGCTCGGGCCTGGGCTGCTTCAGCAGTTCATGCCAGTCCGGCTTGCCGGAGAACAGCTCGCCCTCGAAACCCACGGTGCCGGCTTCCAGCGCGGTCTGTTCCGTTTCGGAAAGCTTCGGCGTGACTTTCGCGAACATTTTCAGCAGCGGCGCGCTGATCTGCTTGCGGCGGAAGTCCACCATCAGCAGCGGCAGCGCGATCGCCAGCTCGATGAGGAGCAGGATCACCATCGTGGCCGGCGCGCGCACCAGCAGACCCACCACGAGAGTGGCGACGACGGTGACGATGGCCCAGGTACGCAGGCTGGTGCGGTGATAGGCGCAGACGCCGGAGGCAATCAACGCCGCCAGCAAGGTAAGCAACACGGACATCTCGACACCTCTCAGGGTCAGGGGGCGGCGCCGGCGGTACGCGGCGTCACGGGGATTTCAAGGTGGTGCACGTAGTGGATCACTTCATTGGCAAAGGCGTCATTGGCGTCGCCGGCCACCATGTGCGTGGCGTGCGCCAGCTCGACATGGCGCGCCTGCGGCACCAGTTGCAGGAACTCGTCCACGGTGCCGCGCGAGACGACGTCGCTGCGGCCGCCGGACAGCAGCAGCACCGGCACGTCGATGTTCGCCGCCGCGGCCAGCAGGCGCGGCTGGTAGCGCTCGCTCTCCTGCACCAGGTCGCCGGCCAGCAACGCCGGGTCCCAATGCCAGCGCAGCCGGCCGTCGGCACCCTCGCGCAGCAGCGGCCGCAATTGCTCGGCGCTCTTGCGTTCGCGCCGCTGCGGCAGGTAGGCGGCTACCTGCTCGGCCGCGTCGGCATAGTTGGCGAAGCCGTCCGGGTGTGCCTGCATGAAGGCCAGGATGCGTTGCACGCCTGCGGTTTCCCAGCGCGGCGTGATGTCGACCAGCACCAGCGCACGGAACGGTGAGGGTCGCCGTTCGCCGGCCAGCACGATGCCGAGCAGGCCACCCATCGAGGCGCCCACCAGGATCGGTGGCTGCGGCTGCGCGGCGGCCAGGCGCAACAGGTCGTCGGCGAACTGGTCCATGTGATAGCCGGTCGCGGCGTCCACGCGATCGCTCTCGCCATGACCGCGGGCGTCGAACGTGACGCAGCGGCAACCCGTCCGGGCGAGCGCCGCGGCGGCGGCGTTCCACGCCCCGCGGGTCTGGCCGAAGCCGTGCGCGAACAGCAGGCCCGGCGTCCCCTGCGGGTTCCAGGTTTCCACCGCCAGGCGCAGGTCGCCTGCAGCGACGCGTTCGACGGTATGGGGCATCGGGATCGGATTGACCATACGGGAGAGTATGGATTGCCTGTGCGATGGCCGTCAACCGCTCGCCGGGCCGCGGCGCACGCCGATGGACGCCGCCCCATTACAAATGCCCGGGCTGTCGCTACCATACGGACATGAATGTCAGCAGCAAGCCGGAACGCACGCGCCTGTCGGCCGAAGATTGGGAACTGGCCGCCCTGCAGATGATCGCCGACCAGGGCGTCGGAGCTTTGGCAGTGGAAGCCCTCGCGCGCCAGCTCGGGGTGACCAAGGGCAGCTTCTACTGGCATTTCCGTACCCGCGAAGCGCTGCTCAATGCGGCCATGGAACGCTGGGAACAGTACGGCGAACGCGAGATCATCGGCCAGATCGAGCAGATCGCCGACCCGCGCCAGCGCCTGCCCGAGCTGTTCCGCCGGGTCGCGCACGAATTGCAGCCGCATCGCGTCTATGCCGCGCTGCTCAAGGCACTGGACCATCCGCAGGTGGTGCCGGTGATGGCCCGCGTCTCGCAGCGACGCATGGAGTTCCTCACCACCGTGTATCGCGAGGCCGGCCTGCCGCCGGCGCAGGCACTGAACCGCGCGCGGCTGACCTATGCCGCCTACGTCGGCTTCCTGCAACTGAACTTCACCCTGGGCCTGCCGCGCCTGAGTCACGAGGAGTTCGACGCCTACGTCGAACACATGATCGCCACGCTCACCCCGGTGTAGCCCTGCGCAAACGGCCACGCGGCGCCCTCCGGCGCTGCCGTTGCTGCGCCCATCCTTGCAATACCAGTGCACGCAAACTACCGTGCCGCTTCCGTTTTTCAACAAGCCTTTCGAGGGACATGATGACCAGCAAGCTGGAAGCGCTTACCCAATGGGTCGACCAGGTGGCGGCACTGACCCGCCCGGCGCGGATTCACTGGTGTGACGGGTCGCAGGACGAATATCAGTCGCTGGTGCAGCAGATGCTGGCCGACGGCACCCTGATCGAACTGAACCAGACCACCCATCCGGGGTGCTACCTGCACCGCTCCGATCCGAAGGACGTGGCCCGCGTCGAGCAGCTGACCCTGGTCTGCCACCCCAAGCGCGAGGACGCCGGCCCGAACAACCACTGGATGGACCCGGCCGAGGCGCACGCCAAGATCGACGCGCTGTTCGACGGCTGCATGGAAGGCCGCACGATGTACGTGATCCCGTATTGCATGGGCCCGATCGACTCGCCGCTGTCGCGTTGCGGGGTGGAGATCACCGACAGCCCGTACGTGGTCGCCAACATGAAGATCATGACCCGCATGGGCGCCGCCGCGCAGGCGCGGATCGAGCGCGAAGGTACGTTCGTGAAGGGGCTGCATTCGGTCGGTGAGCTCGATCCCGAGCGTCGCTGGATCATGCACTTCCCCGCCGAACTCTCGATCAAGTCCTACGGCTCCGGCTACGGCGGCAACGCGCTGCTGGGCAAGAAGTGCCACGCGCTGCGCATCGCCAGCAACCAGGCGCGCACGGAAGGCTGGCTGGCCGAACACATGCTGATCGTCGGCATCGAGAACCCGCGCGGCGAGACGCACTACGTCGCCGCCGCGTTCCCCTCCGCCTGCGGCAAGACCAACCTGTCGATGCTGATTCCGCCGGAAGGCTACCGGCGAGACGGCTGGAAGGTGTGGACGGTGGGCGACGACATCTGCTGGATGCACCCCGGCGCGGACGGGCGGCTGTACGCGATCAACCCGGAAGCCGGCTTCTTCGGCGTGGCGCCGGGCACCAGCGACGCCACCAACCACAATGCCATGCAGAGCATCTCGCACGACACCATCTTCACCAATGTCGCCGTCACCGCCGACAACCAGCCGTGGTGGGAAGGCCTGCCCGGCACCCCGGTCACCGACTGGCAGGGACGTCCGTACGACCCGGCCAACGGCCCGGCCGCGCACCCGAACTCGCGCTTCACGGTCAGCGCGAAGCAGTGCCCGACCTGGTCGGAGCAGGCCGAGGCGCCGCAAGGCGTGCCGATCAGCGCGATCGTGTTCGGCGGCCGCCGCCCCTCGCTGCTGCCGCTGGTGATGGAGGCGCGCGACTGGAGCCACGGCGTGCTGATGGGCGCCGCGATGGGCTCGGAAACCACCGCCGCCGCCACCGGAGCGGTCGGCGTGCTGCGTCGCGACTCGATGGCGATGAAGCCGTTCTGCGGCTATCACTACGGCGACTACTTCGCGCACTGGCTGTCGTTCGACCAGCCCGGCGCGAAGCTGCCGAAGGTGTTCCACGTCAACTGGTTCCGCAAGGGCGCCGACGGCAAGTTCCTGTGGCCGGGCTTCGGCGAGAACCTGCGCGTGCTGGAGTGGATGATCGACCGCGCCGAAGGCCATGTCCAAGGCGTCGAGACCCCGATCGGCATCGTGCCGGCGGCCGGCGAACTGAAGCTGGAAGGACTGGCGCTGGAGCCTGCGCGACTGGACGAATTGCTCGCGGTCGACGTAGCCGGATGGCAGGCGGAGCTGGAAGCCATCGACACCTACCTGCAAACCTTCGCGCCGCGCCTGCCGGAGCGGTTGCGCCGCGAGCAGCAACGCGTGACGCAGGCGCTGCAGACCGATACCGCCAAGCCGGCGCGGCGGGCCGCCGTGTCCTGATGCACGCGCGAGTCCGGGCACGTACCGGACTCGCGACCGGGAAAACAACGCTCGTGGTTTTCCTCGCCGCTCCCGAAGGACGGGCCCGCGCGGCCCGTCCGCTTCAAACCCTTTCGCACCCCGCGGCATCCAAGCTGGCAAGATGATCGCCGCCTGCCCTGCCTCCGGAAGCCTGATGCCGCCTGTCTCCAGCGCCGCGCATGACGGCGACGACGTGCGCGCCGCAGCCGCGGGCGACCGTCGCGCCTTCCAGCGCCTGTACGCGCTGCACGTCGGCCGCGTCTACGGCGCGCTGCACCGGCTGGCCGGCTACGACCACGCGCGGGCGGAGGATCTCACCCAGGACGCCTTCATCCGCGCCTGGCAGAAATTGCCCGGCTTCCGCCACGAAAGCTCCTTCGGCACCTGGCTGTATCGCCTGGCGGTCAACGTGGCGCTGATGGACATCCGCGCGCGCGGCGCCGATCCGGTGCGCGTAGTGGACGACGAGCACCTGCCCGACAGTGGCGAGACGCCGTTCTGCGCGGCCGAGCGACACGAACTGGAACAAGCCATCGGCAGGCTGCCGCCGCGCGCCCGCGCCGTACTGGTACTGCACGACATCGAAGGCTGGCGGCACGAGGACATCGGCGACGAACTGGGCATGGCGGTGGGCACCTCGAAGGCTCAACTGCATCGCGCACGCCAGCTGCTGCGCAAGACGCTGGGAGAAAACGCATGAACGAATTCGAATGGCGCCGCCAGATGCGCGAGCTGCAGCAACCGCATGTGCCGCGCCGCGACCTGTGGCCGGCGATCGACGCGGCGCTGGACCAGGCCGTCGCCGATCCGCCCGCCCGGGCGACATGGCGGCGCATGCTGGCGGGCGCTGCCGTGGCGGCATCGCTGCTGCTGGTCGTGGGTATGGCTTGGCATCAGTGGTTCACACCCACCGCACCTGCCGAATCGGCCGGCACGACCCGCCAGGCCAGCTGGAAGCCCGCCGATCCGCGCCTGGCCGGCGCCGCCATCGAACTGGACGCCGCCCGCCTCGAACTGCAGCTGGCGATCGAACAGGCACCGGATTCCGCGGCACTGCAACGGCTCCTGCGCCACACCGAACGACAACAGGCGCAATTGCGCCAGCTGGCCGACCGCGCCGGCTGATGACCATCCGAGGAGAACCCATGAAAACCGCCCACTGCCTGCCCCTGCTGTTGTGCCTGTGCATCGGCGATGCACTGGCCGGCACGCCGATCCAACTGCAGCACGCCGCCAGCGCCAATACGCGGATCAGCATCAGCAATATCGCCGGCTCGGTGAATGTCACCGCCTGGGATCGCAACGAAGTCCAGGTCGGCGGCGAACTCGGCGACGGCGCCAAGCCGCTGCAGATCACCGGCGACAACGACCGGCTGTCGATCAAGGTCGAGCCGCGCGGCGGTTCGGGCTCGGGCTGGTTCAACTTCGGCGGCGACAGCCGCATGGCGCCCACCACGCTGGAACTGCACGTGCCGCGCGGCGCATCGCTGGACGTCAAGGTGATCAGCGCGCCGCTGGTGATCGACGGCCTTGCCGGCGGCGACATCAAGGTCAACACGATCAGCGGCAACGCCCGCATCCACGCGAACACGCCTGCGCTGGACGTCGACAGTGTCAGCGGCGGCATCGAGCTTTCCGGACAGGCCGACAAGGCCGCACTGCAAACCGTGAGCGGCGAGATCCTGGCCCCGGCCCTGGGCCGCACGGCCAAGCTGGAAACCATCTCCGGCCACATCCAGGCCGGCGGCGGGCCGTGGCAGACGATCACCCTGAGCACCGTCTCCGGCGACGTGCAGCTGTCCGGCAAGCTGGCCGCCGGCGGCAGCATCGACATCGACAGCATGAGCGGCGATGTGCAGTTGCGCCTGCCGGCCGACACCTCGGCCAAACTGCACGCCAGCAGTTTCAGCGGCGACCTGCGCAGCGACTTCGGCAAGCCGGTCGAAGCCGAGCGCGGCCCCGGCAGTTCGCTCGACACGAGCATCGGCGCCGGCGACGGCAAGATCCACCTCGAGACCTTCAGCGGCGACCTGCGCGTCAAGAAGCAGGAGTGAGCGGATAGGAGTGAGGAGTGAGATGAAGAGCTGCAGCTTGCGCGCATTTCTCTCGTTTCTCACTCCTCTCCGCTCACTCCTGCCTCAGAGATCCTGGTGATATTGCACGTAAGGCGTGCGCGACTGGTCCGGCTCCGGGCCGACCGGCGTGTTCGCCGGCGTGCCGGACGACCACAGGTTCTGCGCGCCGACGCTCAACGAGCCGCGCCACGGCAGGCGCCAGGTCACGCCCAGGTCGATGCTGTTCCAGCGCCGATCGCCGTACAGGCTACCGGGCACGCCGGCTTCGGGCTGCATGGTGCGACCGGTGAGCATGCCGCTCAACGGGCCGTGGTCGACGCCGAAACTCAGCGCCTTCTGGTCGAGCACGTTGACACCCAGCAGGTTGCCCGGCAGCAGATGCACACGGCCCACGCTGGCGCCGAGGTCGATGCCGGTCTGCTTGCCCAGGGCCAGCCGGCCCCGTGCATTGAGCTGGTTGCTGCTGTCGAAACTGTACAGGCCGCCCGGCGCCGCACCCGGCAACACGCGCGGCAGCGGCGCATTGCGGTGGGGCGTGCTGGTGGCGCCCACGCTCACGCCGACGCTGTAATCGCCGGCGTCGTAGGTGGCACCCACTTCGCTGCCGAACACCCGCGTGCCGTGGTTGAGCCACGAGCGCTGGCTGACCTGCGCATGCGCCTGCAACGGGCCGACGCCGTACTGCAGGCCGGCGGCTATCGCGTTGCCGGCATCGAGCGGCTGCAGCAACAGCGGCGAATACAGGGACGTGGCGGAGTCGTTCGTGGTGCCGCGATCGGCCTTGAGCATCAGCATGCGGCCATGGCTGTCACGCCACAACGGGACGTTCACGCCGGAACTGGCCGGGTCGGCATTCGTCAACTGCGCCCCGTTCTGCGGCTGCGCCAGCAACTGCGCGGCCTGCGCCGCATCGCCGCCCACGGATTGCCCGGCGGCCGCAAGCGGCAGCAGGAAAATCGACAGCATGGCAGGCAGGCGACGCATGGCTTTTGAACGAAACTCCAGGACTGATGGAACCATCATCCGAACACGGCTCGCGTTGATGATGTCGTGCGATCGGGATGGTAGCGCATTTTACGTTTTGCTAACAGCCCAAAACCCGCCCCAGCGCACAGTTGCATGGGTTGCTGTGTCAAGCTTTGACCCGTTCGACCGGGCCAGGTTCCCGCTATGATCCCGCTGGCAGGAGCGGCGGCCCACCCTGTATAAAGGCCTTTTGACGTCGACGCGTCAAATCGTTCCGGAATCGACCACCAGCCATGAGCGCCAGCCCGACGATCCGACCCTCCCAGCCGCCGCACGCGGCCCGGGATGTCGCGACCCTGAACGGCGCCGTGGAACGCCTGTTCGAGGCAGTCGACGCCACCGGGGTGATGGAAATCTGCGAGCTGATGCTGGACCAGCTCGGCATCCGCGGCCGCCTGCACTGGCGCGCCCGGGACGAGGATGGCGCCCCCGACGAGAAATGGCTGGACCTGGCCGAAGACCCGCAGGCCACGCGCACCTTGTCGATGACATGGGACGAGACCCCGCCGTCTCCCGCTGCGCGCGACTCGCTGCTATGGCTGGGCCGCCTGGCGGACATCCGCCTGCGCCAGCTGGCCGAGACCAGCCGCCTGTACGAGGCGATCTCCCGCCTGGCGCTGGCCGAACGCCTGCAGCGCGCGCTGTACGCGATCGCCGACCAGGCCAGCGCCGAGCACGACATGCCGCAGATGATGCGCTCGCTGCACGCGATCGTCAGCAGCCTGATGTACGCGGAAAACTTCTACATCGTGCTGTACGACCCGGCCACCGACCAGATCCGCTTCACCTACTGCGTGGACATCGTCGACACCGACCTTCCCGTGCTCAACCAGCCGATGCCGCTGCAGGAGATGGAATACAGCCTGACCTGGAACCTGCTGCGCCAAGGGCGTCCGATGATGGGTTCGCTCGACGACCTGGTACAGCAGATCGGCGATCGTTTCCGCCTGTTCGGCGCGCGCTGCGAGGACTGGCTGGGCGTGCCCATGCTGCGCGACGGGCACGTGGCGGGCGGCATCGTGGTGCAGAGCTACCGCTCGGACACGCATTACTCGCGGCACGACATGGAGCTGCTCAACTACGTGGCGCAACACGTGCAGACCGCACTGGAACGGCGCGAGGCGCACCTGGAGCTGGGCCGCCGCGTCACCGACCGCACCGCGGCACTGCGCGAGGCCAATCGCGTGCTGCGCCAGCAGGTGCTGCAGCGCCAGCGCGGCGAGCGCCTGCAGGCGGCACTGTTTCGCATCGCCGAACTGGCCAGCACCTCGGAAAGCCTGGACAAGTTCTACGCCGCCGTGCACCAGGTCATCAGCGGCCTGCTGTACGCGCGCAACTTCTACATCGCGCTGCTGGACGAGGAGACCGACCAGCTGACGTTCCCCTATTCGGTCGACGAGGTCGATCGCGTGCGCCCGGCGCGCGTGCACGGCCGCGGCGCCACCGAGTACGTATTGCGCACCGCCCGCCCGCTGCTGGCCACCCCCGAGCTGATCGACAAGCTGCACGCCGCAGGCGAGATCGCCCACTTCGGCGCGCCATCGGTGTGCTGGCTGGGCGTGCCGCTGATCTGGGGCGGCAAGGCCAAGGGCGTGCTTACCCTGCAGAGCTATTCGCCGGCGCACAACTACAGCGAGCGCGACCAGGAGCTGCTGACCTTCGTCAGCTACCACGTGGCCAACGCGCTGCAGCGCAAGCAGGCGGCCCATTCGCTCAAGCAGGCCAACGCCGGGCTCGAGCGCCGCGTCACCGAGCGCACCCGCGCGCTGGCGCTGGCCAACCGCGACCTGCGCGAACAGATCGCCGAACGCGAGCGGGTCGAGCGCCGGCTGAAGTACGAGACCCTGCACGACTCGCTTACCGGCCTGCCCAATCGCACCTTGCTGCTGCAGCGGCTGGAACAGGCGATGCAGCGCTACGCGGCCAACCGTGACGAGCGGTTCGCGGTGCTGTTCATCGACCTGGACCGCTTCAAGGTCATCAACGACTCGGTCGGCCATCTGATCGGCGACGACCTGCTGTTCCAGGTCGGCGGCCGCATCCGCGCCTGCCTGAAGACCCGCGACGTGGTCGCGCGGCTGGGCGGGGACGAGTTTGCCGTGCTGCTGGAGGGCATTACCGAGACCGACAAGGCCTCGCTGATCGCCGAACGCATCATCCACGAGCTGCAGACGCCGTTCCGGCTGGGCACCAAGGAGATCTTCACCTCCGCCTCGATCGGCATCGCGCTTGCCGCCCCGCACTATCGCCAGCCGGAGGAACTGCTGCGCGACGCCGACGCGGCGATGTACAACGCCAAGGACGGTGGCCGCCATCGCGCGGCGATGTTCGACGACCGCCTGCGCCGCGAGGCACTGTCCCTGCTGGACATGGAGAGCGACCTGCGCCACGCGCTGGGCCGCAACGAGTTCGAGCCGTACTACCAGCCGATCGTCGAGCTCTCCGACGGCCGCATCGTCGGCTACGAGGCGCTGCTGCGCTGGCACCATCCGCAGCGCGGCCTGCTGCCGCCGCACGACTTCCTGCTGATCGCCGAGGAATGCGGCTGCGCCGAGGCGATCGACTGGCAGATCTTCGAGCAGGTGTGCATCCAGGCGGTGCGCCTGATCGGCACCGAGGGTTTCATCAGCATCAACGTGTCCGGGCGGCACTTCCGTTCGGTCGACCTCGACCAGCGCCTGCTCGCGCTGTTCGACCAGTACGCCGTGCCCAGCCATTGCATCCGCATCGAAGTCACCGAGCATGCGCTGCTGGAAAACCCCACCCAGGTGAAGCGCATCCTGAAAAACCTGCGCAACCACGGCGTGGGCATCGCGCTGGACGATTTCGGCACCGGCTATTCCTCGCTGAGCTATCTCCACCAGTACCCGTTCGAGAGCCTGAAGATCGACCGCTCCTTCATCGTCGAGCTGCCGCCGGACGACAGCGACACCCAGGGCCTGGCCCTGGTGCGCGCCATCCAGGTGCTGGCCGATTCGCTGCACATGAAGGTGATCGCCGAGGGCATCGAGCAGGAGTCGCAGCGCCAGGCGCTGCTGCGGGTCGGCTGCCGCTACGGCCAGGGTTTCCTGTTCGCCTCGCCGCAGCCGGCCAGCACCTGGCTGGCCGCCAACAGCCCGCTGCTGCCGGCCTGAGCGGAGTCCTTACTGCGCCGTGCCCGGCGCGCCGGGGGCGGCGCTGTCGCTCAGCAGGTGCTCGGCGTCGATGCGGTCGAACGCATAGCGCTGCGCGCAGAACTCGCAGACCACCTCGATCTCGCCGTCACGCGCGGCCAGCGCGGCTTCCACTTCGTCGCGCCCGAGCGAACGCAGCATGGCGCTGACCCGTTCGCGGCTGCAGCTGCAACCGAACGCCAGCGCGCGCCTTTCGAGCAGGCGCGCGGACTCCTCGTGGTACAGGCGAAACAGCAGCGGCTCGGCCGGGGTGGCCAGCAGCTCGTCGACGCCCAGCGTCGCGGTCAGCTGCAGCACGCGGTTCCAGGCGTCCTCGTCGATGTCCGCGGCGTGGCCGCCCTCGTCGGGCATCTTCTGCAGCATCAGGCCGACCGCCTGCGTCGCATCGCAGGCCAGCAGGAATCGCGCGGGCAACTGTTCGGACTGCCGGAAGTAGTTCTCCAGCGACGCGGCCAGGCCGGCGTCGCGCAGTTCGACCAGGCCCTGGTAACGCTGGCCGCGCTCGACGTTGCCCATGGTGATCGCCATGATCGCCTCGGCCAGGTCGTTCAGCGCCAGCGGCTGGGGCAGCGGCTCGCGCCAGCGTGCCAGCCCGCGCAGGCGTCCGGCGTCGTCGCACTCGGCGAACAGCAGGCGCAGTGCGGACGCGCTCTTCAATTCGATCGACAACGCGCCATCGAGCTTGATGTTGCCGGTGAGCAGCGCGCTGGCCACCAGCGTCTCGCCCAGCAGCGCCCGCAACGTCGTCGGATAGTCGGCACGGCCCGCCACCTCGCGCCATGACGCGCCCAGGCGCACCAGCGCGCCGCGCACACCGGCACGCGGCAGCAGGAAGCGGTACATCACGTCGTCGTCGGACGGCACGGGCATGATCGGTTCTCGCGGAGGCAGGCAGGGAAACGGCACAGATGGGGTCGGCACGGCACCGGTACAACGCCTCGTATACTGCAGCCATGTCTTCACCGTCACGCCGACTCCGATGGCGCAAGCTGCTTCGCTGGCTGGGCATCCTCGCCATGGCGTGGCTGGGATCGACCTGGCTGGCGGTGCTGATCCTGCGCTTCGTGCCGCCGCTGACCTCGGCGGTGATGGTCGAGCGCCAAGTCGGCGCATGGCTGCACGGGGACATGAGTTTCCGCCTGCGCCAGCACTGGGTGCCGTGGAAGCGGGTCTCGCCCTGGGTGCCGCTGGCGATGGTGGCCGGCGAGGACCAGAAGTTTCCCTACCACCACGGTTTCGATTTCGACTCCATCAACAAGGCGATCGACGCGGCCGACGACGGCAAGCGCCTGCGCGGCGCCAGCACGATCAGCCAGCAGACCGCCAAGAACCTGTTCCTGTGGAACGGCCGCAGCTTCGTGCGCAAGGGACTGGAGGCGTACTTCACCGTGCTGATCGAGCTGACCTGGCCGAAGCGGCGCATCCTCGAGGTGTACATGAACATCGCCGAGCTGGGCAACGGCATCTACGGCGTGGGCGCGGCCAGCGAGGCTTACTACCATACCTCGCCCGCGCGCCTGGGGCCGGCGCAGGCCGCACGCCTGGCGGCGGTGCTGCCCAGCCCGCGCCGGCTGCATGTCGACCGCCCGAGCGCGTACGTGCAGCGCCGCACCGCATGGATCGAGCAGCAGATGCAGCAACTGGGCGGGCCGGACTACCTCGACGCGCCGCCGCCGAAATAGCGCCAGGGCCCGTCACTACACGCCAACGCCGCCGCGCGATAGACTCGACCCGGACAACCGAAGGCCACCGCCAGGAGACCCGAGATGAGTCAAGTCAGGCACCTGCTGCAAACCAAGGGCAGCACCATCTTCAGCGTGGCACCCGATGCCCCGGTGCTGGAGGCGATCAAGCAGATGGCCGAACACCGCATCGGCGCGTTGCTGGTGCTGGCCAACGGCGAACTGGTCGGCGTGGTCTCCGAACGCGATTACGCGCGCAAGGTGATCCTGCAGGGCAAGTCCTCCTCGCAGACCGCCGTGTCGGACATCATGTCCGGCACGCCGATCACGGTCGGCCCGGACACCGACGTGTTCGACTGCATGCGCCTGTGCACCGACCGTCGCATCCGCCACCTGCCGGTGGTCGAGGACGGCAAGCTGGTCGGCGTGATCTCGATCGGCGATCTGGTCAAGGCGGTGATCGACGCGCAGGCCGAGCAGATCGAACACCTGGAACGCTACATCACGGGCTGAGAGCCGGGATCCGGCCCTTCGACAAGCTCAGGGGCTGCGGATTTTCGGGAAAGCATCAAGCCGGTGCTTTCTCCGCATTGTCCGAGGAGGCATGTTCGTCCGGCGCCAGATCCGGCGACCAACCGGCGCGCCTGGCCACCACCGCAGCCAGCGTGGCCACACCGACACCGGCCAGAGCCAGCCCGCCGACGCCCCAACCCAGCATGCGCAGGCCGCTCACCGCGCTGGTGACCACGACGTCGCCGAAACGCCACACCGCCGTCTCGACGAAATTCTTGCCCTTGTAGCGCGTCTCGCGCGGCACGCGCGTATACAGCGCGTCCACCGCGGGCTTGGTCATGCCATAGGCGAAACCGCGCGTGATCACCTGCATCACTCCCAGGACGGGCACGCCATAACCGAACACGGCCAGCTCGCCGCCGCCGATCAGCGCCACCGCGCCCAGAAGCGCCACGTTTACCAGAGCGGGCAGCAGCAGACCCCAGCCCGCGCCATGGCGAATCAACAGCCAGCGGGTCAAGCTCAATTGCATGACCGCACCGAACAAGTTCGTGGCCAGATCGAGGTTGCTGTAGAACGCCGTGCGCGCCACCGCGTCGACGAAATGCGCCTTGGCGTAGTCGGCCATCAGCGCATAGACCAGCGTGCCGATGCCATCGCCGAACAACATCAGCAAGGCCATGTAACGCAGGAACGGACGCGACCACAACTCCCTGAGCCCGGCCCACAACGAACCGCCGATCGCTGCCTCACCGGCGCGGCCCAACCGCTGATCGTGTTGCGCGGAAAGCCGCAGCAAAAATGCCAGCGAGAGAGCCAGCGCGCACGCAGAGACCACCAGCAACGGTGCTACCCCGATCAGCCGTACCAGCAGCTTGGTCACCAGCGGACCGAAGACCGCGCCAGCCATGCCACCCAAGGCGATCAGCGAAAACACCCGCCGTGCCTGACTGCTGGAGAAGATGTCGGCCATGAAGCTCCAGAACAGCGACACGACAAACAGGTTGAACACGCTGGCCCAGACGAAGAACACCACGCCCAGCTCGCGCGCGCCGATGCGATCCTGCGCCATGAACGCCGGCACGAACGCGAGCAGGCACAAGATGAAAAAGCTGTAGCTCCAGCCCAGCAATTGCCTGCGCGGGAAGCGCGCCACCAGCATGCCGAACACCGGCGTCAGCAGCAGCATCACCACGAACACCGCGCCGTAGAACAGCGGCAGCGACTGCGAGCCGACCGCACCGCCCAGCTGGCCCATGACTGGCCGGATGATGTAGTACGACGTCATCACGAAGAAGAACGCCAGCGCGGACAGCAGCGGCGCGGCGGCTTGTTCCACAACGGCTTGGCGGGGCAAACTCACGGGCACATCCAGCGTGGGGCGCGGCAAGCCTAGCATGCGATCGCGCATCGCCAGGCAGGCGCAGGGGGAAGACTTGGACCATTACGACTTCATCATCGCCGGCGCCGGTTCGGCCGGTTGCGTACTGGCCAACCGGCTCAGCGCCGACCCGGGCAAGCGCGTGCTGCTGCTGGAAGCCGGGCCGACGGACTGGCACCCGCTGATCCACATGCCGGCAGGCATCGCGCGGCTGGCCAACAACCGCGCCTTGAACTGGAACTACCGCACCGAACCGGAGCCCGCGCTCAACCAGCGCCGCTTGTGGTGGCCGCGCGGCAAGACCCTCGGCGGTTCCAGTTCGATCAATGCGATGTGCTACATCCGCGGCGTGGCAGCCGACTACGACGGCTGGGCCGAAGCCAGCGGCGATCCGCGCTGGTCGTGGCGCGAGGTGCTGCCGTGGTTCCTGCGCAGCGAGGACAACAGCCGCGGCGCCAGCGAGTTGCACGGAACCGGCGGCCCGCTGGGGGTGTCCGATCTGCGCCATCGCAACGAGTTGTCCATCGCGCTGATCGATGCGGCGGGCAGCGCCGGCTATCCGCGCAACGACGACTTCAACGGCGAGCAGTTGGCCGGCTTCGGCCTGTACCAGGTGACCCAGCGCAACGGCGCGCGCTGCTCGAGTGCCGCGGCGTTCCTGAAACCGGTGCGCCAGCGGACGAACCTGCATGTGCGTACCGGCGTGCTGGTCGAGCGCGTGCTGCTGGACCATGGACGCGCGGTCGGCGTGCAACTGCGCCAGGGCCGGCACGAAGCGGAGCGGATCGAAGCTGGCGAGGTGATCCTGGCCGCCGGTGCGATCAATTCGCCGCAGCTGCTGATGCTGTCAGGCGTCGGCCCCGCCGATCACCTGCGCGAGCACGGCATCGCGGTGCACGCCGACCTGCCCGGCGTCGGCGCCAACCTGCAGGATCACCTGGATATCTGCACGCTGGACGGCAACCCCGGCAAGCTCAGCTACGACCATCTCAACGAACTGTCCGCCGGCTGGCGCTGGCTGCGCCACCGCGACGGACCGGGCAGCTCCAACGTGGCCGAGGCCGGCGGCTTCGTGCGCAGCCGCTTCGCCGTCGACGCGCGCTGCGACCTGCAGTTCCATTTCGTGCCGGCGTTGCTCGACGACCATGGCCGCCACCGCCTGCCCGGCTACGGCTACACGTTGCATGCATGCCATCTGCACCCGCGCAGCCGCGGCCGACTGCGCCTGCACTCGGCCGATCCCGCACAACCGATCGCGATCCACGCCAACTACCTCGGCGACGCGGAAGGCCACGATCTGAAAATGATGATCGAGGCAGCACGGCTGTCGCGCGAGATCCTCGACCAGCCGGCGTTCGCCGCGCACCGCGGCGCGCCGGTGTTCCCCGAGCGACGCATCCACACCGACGAGGAATACGCCGACTTCATCCGGCGCAAGGCCGAAACCATCTACCACCCGGTCGGTACCTGCCGCATGGGCAAGGACGATCGCGCCGTGGTCGACAGCGAGCTGCGCGTGCGCGGCGTGGATGGGTTGCGCGTGGTCGACGCCTCGGTGATGCCCACCCTGCCGACCGGCAACACCAACGCACCCACCATCATGATCGCCGAGCGCGCCAGCGCGTTGATCCTCCGCTGAGCACTGCAGGAGCGCGCTTGTGCGCGATGCTTTCCGTCACGTGACGAAGGGCATCGCGCGCAAGCGCGCTCCTGCAAAGGCAACGGGCATCGCGCGCGTCGGCGCGTCCCTACAACGGCAGCGGGCAATGCAGGCTGGCGCAGATCACCCGCAGCAGTTCCGCCTCCTCCACGCTGATCTGGCCGTCGGCATGGACCGCGCGCAGCAAGGCCTGGATCACCAGTTCCTTGGCCATCGGGCTCAGGCCGTCCAGATCGTCCAGCGCGCGCTCGAACGACGCCTGCCAGGCCGCCGGTGGCGGCACCCACTCGATCGCCTCGCCGGGAAACGCCTGCTGCATCGCGAACAGCCACGCGCGCCTTGCGCCGGCCTCGTCCGAGCAGCCGGCTGCGGCGACAACGGTGCACACCAGGATCACGCTGTCACGCGCGGCCGGCAGTTTCTTCACGCCATCGACCGGCGCGCTGCGCGGCGCGCGTGCCTCGCTCAGCTGAATGCGCAGCAGCCGCGCCAGGCAGTACTCGTTGATGTCGACACGGCCATCCACCTTGACCAGATCGTCGAGCGTGCGCACCAGGGTCTGCTGGCGCCCGTCGGGCAGTTGCCTGAGCGCGGGAAACGCCAGCGAAACCAGCGGCAGGCGGGCGATCGGCGCCAGTGCGGCCACGGCGGAAGCCTGCGCCTGCACGGCGCGCTGTACGTCATCGCCGAACGCATCGGCGACGATCCGGCGCTGCGCGGGCTGCAACTCGGCCGCTGGTGACAGCGCCAGCGCCAGCATCACCGCGAGCGCGGATTCCGGCTGCTGCACGGCATCGTTCAAACTCGCCGGCATCGCCTGCTGCACGGCCGCGGCACGCTGGAAGGCCGGAGCAGCCGCCGCCACGCCGCCGGCCAGCACGCCGGTCAGCACCGGCGGCAACGACAACCCCGGCACGCCCGAGGCGGCGGTCGGTGCGCTCGCCGGCGGCGACGCCGCTTCGCGCTGCATCCCCGCCGCCATGCGCGCCAGGTCGGCCTCCTTGAAGCCTGGTTCCAGCGCGCGGATGCGCTCGAGCAGCGGCGGATGGGTGGCGAACAGCGCGTTGAAACTGCCGGCCTCGCCGAACAGCATGTGCGCCACCTCCTGCTTGTTGGCTGCCTGCAGTTGCGAACCCTCGCTGAGGATCGCGATCTTTTTCAGCGCGCCGGCGATGCCGTCGGCCTGGCGGGTGAACTGCACGGCCGATGCGTCGGCCAGCGACTCGCGCGAGCGCGCCACCGCGGCCTGGATCAGCCGCCCGAAGAAATAACCGATGTAGCCGACCACGATCAGCGCCAGGCCGATCATCCACACCTGTCCGCCACCGCGACGATTGCTGCGGCCACCGCCGAACCAGATCACCCGGCGCCCCACGACCGCCAATACCAGGATGCCGAACAGCAAGCCCATCAGGCGGATGTTCAGCCGCATGTCGCCATTGAGCACGTGGCTGAACTCGTGCGCGATCACGCCCTGCAGTTCGTCACGCGTGAGGTTGTCCAGGCAACCCTGCGTCACGCACACCGCCGCATCGGAGGCGGAGTAGCCTGCAGCGAAGGCGTTGATGCCCGGCTCGTCGGCCATCAGGTAGATGTCCGGCACCGGCACGCCGGCGGCGATGGCCACTTCCTCTATCACGTTGCGCAGCCGGCGCAGCGCGGGATCAGACGTGTCCGGCGGCACCACCGTCGCGCCCATGCTTTCGGCCACGCTCTTGCCGCCACCCGACAGGCTCATGATGCGGAACAGCGAACTGAGCCCGATGCCGGCCAGCACGATCACGCTGCTGCCCAGCAGCAGGTTCAGGTTGGACGCGGGCGGCTCACCGGGCGCCGGATGCTGACCAAGCGCAAACCAGACCACCGCGTCGATCGCCACCACGATGGCGATCACCGCCAGCACGAACAGGATCACCAGCCGCCGGCTGCTGCCGCGCACGCGCGCCTGTTGGGCGAAGAAATCCATGGAGGCTCCGACGGACGGTCAGCGGCGTCGCGGCCGCGATGCCGCGACGATCAGCTGAACGACACCTTCGGCACTTCGCGCACGGCGGGGTCTTCGATCTTCAGCGGCTCGGCGGCGGCAAACCCGAAGCTGTTGGCCACGAACGACGCAGGGAACACCTCGCGCTTGTTGTTGTAGGTCAGCACCGAATCGTTGTACGCCTGTCGCGCGAACGCCACGCGGTTCTCCGTCGAGGTGAGTTCCTCGGAGAGTTGCATCATGGTCTGGTTGGCCTTCAGGTCCGGATAGGCCTCCTGCAAGGCGAACAGATGGCCCAGGGTCTGGGTCAGCGCGTTCTCGCTGCTGGCCAGTTGCTGCATCGCCGCCGGATCGCCGGGATTGGCCTTGGCGCCGGCCAGGCCGTTGACCGCCGCATTGCGAGCTTGCACCACCGCCTCGAGCGTGCCGCGCTCGTGCGCGAGATAGCCCTTGGCGGTCTCGACCAGGTTCGGGATCAGGTCGTGCCGGCGGGTCAACTGCACGTCGATCTGCGCGAAGGCGTTCTTGTAGCTGTTGCGCGAGGTAACCAGTCCGTTGTAGATCGCCACGAAGTACAAGACAATCAGGACGACGACAACCAGAAAAATGATCAGGCCCATCGACAAGTTCTCCACCCAGAGGCGTATCCCCACGCCGGAACACCGCCAGAATACCATGCCGTTTCGCAAGATCTTCCTCGTGATCGCCGGCGGCCTCGGCCTGTCCTGCGCGCTCTTCTGCCGCCCGCTCACCGCCATGCCCGCCACCGCGCCGGCGCCATCGGCGGGCACGACGACGCTGCCGCCGGCACGCATCCGGAAAACCCTGGACGACTACAAGCGGTGGCTAAATCTGCTGGGCCAGCGCGACGCCGTCGCCGGCCTGGTCACCGCCGTGGTGGTCGACGACAAAGTGGTGTTCGAAGGCACCGTCGGCTACGCCGATGCCGCCACGCGCGAACCGGTGACGCCGACCACGGTGTTCCGACTGGCCTCGCTGTCCAAGGCCTTCGCCACCGCGATCACCGGCCTGCTGGTGGACGACGGCAAGCTCGATTGGGACACCCGCCTGATCGACGTGCTGCCCTACTTCAAGCTCAAGAACATGCAGGAGGCTGACCAGGCCACGGTCAGCGACATTCTCGGGCAGAAGATCGGCCTGCCGCGCAACACCTTCGACAACATGCTCGAGGGTGACATTCCCTACCAGGAACTGGTGCGCAAGCTGGACGAGGTGGACATGACCTGCGGCGTCGGCCAATGCTACGGCTACCAGAACGTGGCCTTCAGCATGATCGGCGACGTGGTGCTCGCGCGCACCGGCGACTTCTTTTACCACCTGGTCGACAAACGCCTGTTCTACCCGTTGGGCATGACCACGGCCACCTACGGTCGCGCCGGACTGGAGTCGAGCAAGAGCTGGGCGCGTCCACACCATGCGTCGCGCCACGGCTGGGTACCGTTCGAACCGAACGAAACCTACTACCGCGTGGCGCCGGCGGCCGGCGTCAACGCCAGCCTGCGCGACATGGAGAAATGGCTGATCGCGCAGATGGGCGGGCGACCGGACGTGCTGCCTGGCTCGCTGCTCGACGTGCTGCACGCACCCGGCGTCAGCACGCCCAGCGAACTGCACTCCTCCCCGTGGCGCCGCGCGCGGCTGACCGACGCGCACTACGCGCTCGGCTGGCGCGTCTACCGCTACGGCGGCGAAACCCTGATCTATCACGCCGGTGCAGTGGCCGGTTATCGCACCATGATCGGCTTCTTCCCGAAGTACAACGTCGGCGTGGTCACCCTGTGGAACTCCACCGGCCCGACGCCCAGCGGCCTGATGCCGATGGTGTTCGACGATCTGCTCGGCCTGCCGCACGTGGACTGGGCGCAGATCGAGAGCCCGCCGAAGAAAGCCACGCCGCGCAGGAAGGTTCGCAAGGCGACGCACCGGCGGCACTGAATCACGTCAGGCAGGCAGCGCATCGCGTCGAGCGCGCCCGACCGCGCAGGGCAACTCACGTCCTGAAGCTTGTGTCCCTCTCATGCTCGCCGGGGAGAATCCGGATGGGGTCGCTCCGACCAGGCCAGGAACTACGACCAGGCCAGCAACAAGGACAAGAGCTTTGCCCTCACACGGGGAACTTCCCTCGGTCGCCAGGCTCCCCCTGCAAGCAGGGGGAGGAGCTGTGCTCGCGCGTGTGACGCCCGGCTTCGAGGCTGAAAGGCTTGCCGCCTCTCAGAGCTTGAATTCGATCCGCTGCGTACGCTGGCTGGCCACCGGCACGCCATTTCTCATCGCCGGCGTGAACTGGTAGCGCGCCACGGCTTCCATGGCCGCCCGGTCGAAGATGCGCCGCGGTTCGGAGTCGACCACCTTGATGTCGCTGGTGGTGCCATCCGCATCGATCTGGAACGCCACCACGACCCAACCTTGCTGCCGCGCACGCACGGCCGAAGGTGGATAGTGCGGGGCGATGGCCTTCACCAGCACTGCTTCGGAGGTCTGGCCCGTGGGCGCCGCTGCGGCCGTCTCCGCCGAGGCGTTGTTGCTCGACGGCGCCGTGCCTGGCGCCGGCTTGGCCTGTGTCGTCTGCGCTGCCTGTTGCTGGGCCGCCTGGGCTGCCTGCTGCTGCGCGAGCTGCTCGGCGGCGGCCTTGTCGGCGGCGGCCTTCTGCGCCGCCAGCGCGGCAGCCTTCTGCTGATCCAGCGCCTGCTGCTGTTGCTGATCCAGCGTCTTGCGCTGGGCGTCGAGCTTGGAGCGCAGGATGGTCAGCGTGAAGTTGGTCGGATCGGCCTTGGAGAGCAGATCGATCTCGCGCTGCGCTTCGCCGAAGTCGCGCGAGTTGATCGCCTGCTCGGCCTGGTTGGCCGCGAACGGGAAGGTCTCGCGCAGCGCATCGGAGGCCACCTTGTTGCCCGGGTCCTTCTCCAGCACACGCAGGTAGAACTCGAATGCGTTGTTGCCGGCCGGCGCCAGATAACGCTGCTGGCCCATGGCCGAACGCGCTTCATCCACCAGCTGGTTGATGTCCATCCCCGCCACGTTGACCGGCGGCGGCGTCGCCCGCGTCACTGCGGTGACCGGCGTCGACGGATGCCCGCCCGAATCGGCCAGCATCAGTTCCTGATGCGGCTTGAGGATGAGAAACCACGCGCCGATGGCCAGCAGCACAAAGACGGCAATGATCGCGATGTAGGTCGGCCGGACGGCCCCACGCGCGCGCCGGCGCGTCTGAAGTGAATATCGGGTATCCATGGTCTCTCACTGAGTGTCGACAGATACCCGCGCTTTTTCCCCCTGTAGGAGCGGCGATCCCCCGGATACGCCGCGGCGCGGATGTGCAGAAGGTAACTCCAATGGCGCAGCACGGCAATGCCGCGTCCCCGGGCGGGCGCGCGTCGGCGCGGCGAAGATGGCAGGGGCGGCGACACGGTCACCCGCCTCATTGCGTACCCCGGAAATGAAGCGTCCCGGCCAGGCCGGGACGAACTTTCTCGAAGTGCTCCCCCCGCGCTGGGCACCGCGGGGGGAGAAGTCGATGGCATATCTTGTTGTGGGTGTCGCCTTGTTGCGTGTTGCGTGTGGCTTACTTCTTGGTCTTGGCCTTCGGCTTTGCGGTCTTGGTGGCCTTGACCACCTTCGCCGCCGCAGCCTTCTTCGGTGCAGCTTTCTTCGCCGGCTTCTTGGCGACCTTCTTCACCGCGACCTTCTTCACCGCGGCTTTCTTGGCAGCCGCCGGCTTGCGGACGGCCTTCTTCGCGGCAGCCTTCTTGGCGGCCGGCTTCTTGGCCGCCGGCTTCTTGGCCGCCGGCTTCTTGGCGGCAACCTTCTTGGCGGCCGGTTTCTTGGCAGCGGCCTTCTTGGCAGCCGGTTTCTTTGCAGCGGATTTCTTGGCAGTGGCCATGGTTCGTCTCAGCTCCTCATCAGTTGGCAGTGGTTGCCCAGTAAAAGCATGCAGGAACGCTTCAACCAGCAAGTCGCTGTTCGTCGCGTGCCGAAGATTGTTCACCTGTCGGTGGGTGCGCAAATCAGAAAGCCGTCGCAGGACATGCAGCGGAATCGAGACAGTGATCTTGCGAACTGCATTGGCTTTTTCACCGTGCTCGACATAGGGCTTGATGAATTTCGTTGTCGCCATAAAACGCATTCCCCGTGATCTGCTGCGAAAGCTATCCCCGAAGATTTCAACTGTCAATTGATTTTCGCCACGCGTCGGCGGCATCCCGAACGGCCATGGCCGCGGCAGGCCGCAGCCGGCAAGGCCGCGCCGACAGGGACCATATTCAACGTCGGACGTCTAGACGTCCATTCATTCAATCGCTCATTTCAAGAAACACGCTTCAAACCGCGTGAAACAGGCGATATTTGCAAATCGCGGCGTTATCTGCCGAATGCACTGCGCCGACGAACGCAGTGCCGCCAAGGCACTCGATTGCCACCCGACCCGGCCGTCTCCGGCAAATGAACGGAACACGACCGAGGGGAGCCCGGCGGTGGCGCCGATGACCGCGATCGCGGCGATCGCCGCGCCGAAGCGCGACGGGCGAAGACGAAACGCATCGACCGATGCTCGCGACGGGCGACGCGAAGGCGAGCTCATCCGCTCGCCCGAAAACACGATCCGACAGTTCGATGCATCGCCCGAAAGAGCACTCCATCGACATCACCGAACGCCGAGGCGAGCTCCAGAAATGCAACCGGCCGCACATGGCGGCCGGAGCATTCGACGCGGTTCGAAGCGGACGGGTCAGTGATCGTCGTTCTCGATCAGTTCCTGGTAATCGTTGGCATCGAGCAACTCGTCCAGTTCGGCACGATCGCTGGGACGCACGAGGAAGATCCAGCCGTCGCCGAAGGCGTCCTCGTTGATCGTCTCGGGCTTGTCGTTGAGCAGCTCGTTGACTTCGACGATCTCGCCCGACACCGGCGAATAGATGTCCGAAGCGGCCTTGACCGATTCCACCACGGCGGTGCCGGTGCCGGCCTTCACCGCGGCGCCGATCTCCGGCAGCTCCACGTAGACCAGGTCGCCCAACTGGCCCTGGGCATGGTCGGAAATGCCCACCCGGACCAGGCCGTCATCTTCCACGCGGGCCCATTCGTGGGATTTGAGGAACTTCAGATCGCCGGGAATCTCGCTCATGGTCGGGTCCAGTGGTTGGGTGGAAATGCGGTTACGGGTGGGGATTCTAGCGGCATTCGCCGTAAGGGAAAGGGCAACGCGCGATCAGATGCCGTCGCAGGGCTTGCCGTCGCGCACGAAGGGATATTTCACCTGGCGCACCGCCACCTCGCGGCCGCGGATGTCCACGTGCAGCGCGCCGCTGTCGCCGGCCGGCACGCGTGCGAAGGCAATCGCCTTGTCCAGGGTGGGGGCGAAGCTGCCGGAGAGGATCTCGCCCTCGCCGTTCGCCGCCAGCACCTTCTGGCCGTGGCGCAGCACGCCCTTCTCGTCGAGCACCACGCCGATCATCACGCGCGGCACGCCGGCGGCCTGCTGCTGCTCCAGTGCGGTGCGGCCGATGAAGTCGCGGCCCTCGTCCAGCGACACCGTCCAGCCCAGGTTGGCCTCCCACGGCGTCACGTCCTCGTCCATGTCCTGGCCGTACAGGTTCATGCCCGCTTCCAGGCGCAGGGTGTCGCGCGCGCCCAGCCCGGCCGGCTTCACGCCGGCGGCGAGCAACGCTTCCCACAGCGCCACTGCATGCTCTGCCGGCAGCATGATCTCGAACCCGTCCTCGCCGGTGTAGCCGGTGCGCGCCACGAACAACGGCATGCCGCCGGGGCCCTGCGCCGCGGCCGCGGCGAACTTGCCCAGCTTCTCGATGCGCGGGCGGTCGACCTCATGCAGCAGGCCGAGCACCTTCGCGCGCGCCTGCGGCCCCTGCACGGCGATCATCGCGAAGTCGGGGCGCTCCTTCACCTGCACGTCGAACGCCTTTGCCTGGCGCTCGATCCAGGCCAGGTCCTTGGCGCGGGTGGCGGCATTGACGACCAGCCGGAAGAACTCCTCGCCGAGGTAGTACACGATCAGGTCGTCGATCACCCCGCCGCGCTCGTTGAGCATGCACGAGTACAACGCCTTGCCGTGCACCTTCAGCTTGCCGACGTTGTTCGCCAGCAGGTGGCGCAGGAATTCGCGCGTGCGGGCGCCGTGCAGGTCGACCACGGTCATGTGCGAGACGTCGAACATGCCGGCGTCGCGGCGCACGGCGTGATGCTCCTCGATCTGCGAGCCGTAGTTGATCGGCATGTCCCAGCCGCCGAAATCGACCATCCGCGCGCCGAGCGCGCGATGGGTGGCGTTGAGTACGGTCTTCTCGGTCATCGCGGCGGCGCCCTGCTGATTGGGGAATGGGCCATTATCGCCGTCGGCACAGGGCAATCCAAGCCGTGCGGCAAAACGCTCAGTCGCCGGCGCCGCTGCGGTCGATGCCCGCCAGCAGTTCCGCGGTGAGCTGCTCGGCTAGTTGTTCGGCGCGCTGGCCGCCGCTGAGCAGGTGCACATCCGGCGACAGCGGGGGCTCGTACGGTGCGTCGACACCGGTGAAGTTGCGGATCTCGCCAGCGCGCGCCTTGCGGTAGAGACCTTTCGGGTCGCGCCGCTCGCACTCCTCCAGCGGCGCGTCGACGAACACCTCGACGAACTCCCCGCTGCCGAACAGCTCGCGCGCCGAGCGCCGCTCGCTGCGGTACGGCGAGATCGCGCTGACCAGCACGATCAGCCCGGCATCCACCATCAGGTGGGCGACCTCGGCGATGCGCCGGATGTTCTCGACACGGTCGGCGGGGGTGAAGCCCAGGTCCTTGTTGATGCCGTGGCGCACGTTGTCGCCGTCCAGCAGGTAGGTGTGGTAACCCAGCGCGTGCAGCTTGCGCTCGACCAGGTTGGCGATGGTGGACTTGCCGGCGCCGGACAGGCCGGTGAACCAAAGACACAGGGGGTGCTGCCCCTTGCTGGCGGCGCGCACGCGCTTGTCGATGTCCACGTGCTGCCAGTGCACGTTGCTGGAGCGGCCCAGCGCGAAGTCGAGCATGCCGCAGGCCACGGTGGCGTTGCTCTGGCGATCGATCAGGATGAAGCCGCCGAGATCGCGATTGGTCGCATACGACTCGAACGCGACCGCGTCGTCCAGGCCCACGGTGCAGTAACCGACCTCGTTGAGTTCGAGATGACGTGCCGCCAGCTGCGCCTGGCTGTTCACGTCGACCTTGTGCTTGATCGACATGATCCGCGCGTTGACCGTGCGCGTGCCGATCTTCAGCCGGTAGGTGCGGTTGGGCAGCAGGTTGCCGTCGCCCATCCACAAGAGGTGGCAGGTGAACTGGTCGGCCACCGGCGCCGGGCGCAGCGCGTCGGCGATCACGTCGCCGCGGCTGGCGTCGAGTTCGCGATCCAGGCACAGCGTCACCGCCTGGCCTTCGTCGGCACGCTCCAGGTCGCCGTCGAAGGTCACGATGCGCTCGATGCGCGCGCGCTGCACGCCCGGCTGCACCACGATCTCGTCGCCGCGCGCCACGCTGCCGCCGCAGATGGTACCGGCGTAGCCGCGGAACGACTGGTCCGGGCGGTTCACCCATTGCACCGGCATGCGGAAGTCGGCGGCGCGGAAGCGCGCGACTTCTGCGGTCTCCAGCCGCTCCAGCAGGCTGCCGCCGTCGTACCAGGGCATGCGCGGCGAGCGGCTGCCGACGTTGTCGCCATTCAGCGCGGACACCGGCAGGCAATGCACGTGTTCGATGCCCAGGCTGCGGGCCAGCTCGCGATACTCGGCGGCGATCGCCTCGTGCACGTCCTGGCGGTAATCGACCAGATCCATCTTGTTGACCGCCAGCAGCACGTGGCGGATGCCGAGCAGGCCGCATATATAAGTGTGCCGGCGCGTCTGCGTCAGCACGCCCTTGCGCGCGTCGACCAGCACCACCGCCAGCTCCGCGTTGGAGGCGCCGGTGGCCATGTTGCGGGTGTACTGCTCGTGGCCCGGGCAGTCGGCCACGATGAAGCTGCGCCGCGCGGTGTGGAAATAGCGGTAGGCCACGTCGATGGTGATGCCCTGCTCGCGCTCGGCGTCCAGGCCATCGGTGAGCAGGGCGAAATCGAGCACGCCCTCGTCGGCATCGGCATGCAGCCGGCGGCTTTCACGCGCCAGCGCCGCCAGCTGGTCGTCCGGCAGCATGCCGGCGTCATACAGCAGGCGACCGAGCAGGGTGCTCTTGCCGTCGTCCACGCTGCCGCAGGTGATGAAGCGCAGCAGTCCCTTCTCCGGTGCGGTCATCAGAAGTAACCCTCCTGCTTCTTGTGCTCCATCGACGCGGAGGGATCGTGGTCGATCACCCGGCCCTGCCGCTCGGAGGTGCGCGAGGCGGCCATCTCGTCGATGATCTTCTGCAAGGTGTCGGCGGACGACTCCACCGCGCCGGTCAGCGGGTAGCAGCCCAGCGTGCGAAAGCGCACCTCGCGCATTCGCACGCTCTCGCCCTCGCGCAGGGTGAAGCGGTCGTCGTCGACCATGATCAGCGCGCCGTCGCGCTCCACCACCGGGCGGGGTTTGGCGAAGTACAGCGGCACCAGCGGGATGCTTTCGCGCTGGATGTACAGCCACACGTCCATCTCGGTCCAGTTGGACAGCGGAAACACGCGCACGCTCTCGCCCTGGCGCACGAAGGTGTTGTAGTTGCGCCACAGCTCCGGCCGCTGGTTCTTCGGGTCCCAGCGATGCTGCGCGTTGCGGAAGGAGAACACGCGCTCCTTCGCCCGCGACTTCTCCTCGTCGCGGCGCGCGCCGCCGATGGCGGCGTCGAAACCGTGCTGGTCCAGCGCCTGCTTCAGCGACTGGGTCTTCATCACGTCGGTATGCACGGCCGCGCCGTGGGTGAGCGGCGAGATGCCCTGGCGCACGCCATCCTGGTTGATGTGCACCAGCACCTCCACGTCACCCGCCGCAGCCACCTGCTCGCGGAACGCGATCATCTCGCGGAACTTCCAGGTGGTGTCGACGTGCAGCAGCGGCATCGGCGGCTTCGCCGGATGGAACGCCTTGCGCAACAGGTGCAGCAGCACCGAGGAATCCTTGCCGATCGAATACAGCATCACCGGATGACGGAACGCCGCCTGCACTTCGCGGAAGATGTGGATGCTTTCGGCCTCGAGATCGTCGAGATGGGAACGCGGTGCAGTAGCCGTCATGGGGTAGCGAACTCGGCAGCAGGCAGGGCTGAAACGACGTCGCCCGCCGGGCGAACGACATCCTGGAAACTCGCAGTATAGATCGCGCGAACGCCGGTCCCCTGACGAACGGCCAAAGGAGTTCGCATATCGACATGGCGTGCCGGCCATACCCCTGAGGTACAGCGCCCCTGCATTAGTTGTAGGGCGGGCACTGCCCGCCGGCCACGGACGGCAAATGGCGGGCAGTGCCCGCCCTACCCGCGCGTCACTCCAGCACCGGGTAGGCCGGCTCGGCATCCAGCGTTGCGGCGCAGGCGGCGGCCAGCTCCAGCAGGCGCAGGTCGGAGCCGCGCGGGCCGACCAATTGGAGGCCCACCGGCAGGCCATCGGAGAGCTTGCCCATCGGCAGGCTCACCGCCGGACAACCGGCGAGGCTGGCGAAGCTGGTGAGGTCGGCGGCTGAATCCGGAGGCGGGCCATCCAGCGGAAACGCGCCTTGCGGCGTGGTCGGCAGCACCAGCACGTCGACCTGGGCGAACAGCCGGCGCATCTTCAACGTGGCCGCGTCCAGCACGCGGTCGGCCGTGGCGTAATCCGCGGCGCTCTTGCCGGCGGCGTAGCCGAGCATGCGCCGGAAGCGGTCGGACACGGGATGCTTCGCGTCAGGCGAAAGATCCTCGGCGAACGTGCCGAGCATTTCCGCCTCCATCAGCAGCAAGCCGGCGCGGCGGGTGCGGGCGAAGTTCCAGTCGTCGAAGTCGACCGTGCGGCGGTCGCTCAGCGCGTGCGGCAACCGGGCCAGCGCGGACTCGAACAGCTCGACCACCTCCGGCTGCACGCCGACCGCCGCCAGATCCGGCAGCAGGCCCGCGCGCAGGTGGCCCGGGTCCCAGTCCGGCAACGCGAACGCCACGCGGCGGCGACGCGAGCGCGCATCGTCGGCGTCGTAACCGGCGAGCACCTGCAGCAGTACGGTGAGGTCCTCGACGCTGCGCGCCAGCAGGCCCACCGAATCGAGCCGACGCGCAGCCGGCACCAAGCCGCGGGCGGAGATCTCGCCGTGCGTGGGCTTCAGCCCGTAGATACCGCAGTAACTCGCCGGGATGCGGATGGAGCCGAGGCTGTCCGAACCCACCGCCGCCACCGCCAGGCCCGCGGCCACCGCCGCGGCAGCGCCGCCGGAAGAGCCGCCCGCACTGTAGCCATGGCGATGCGGGTTGTGCGTGGCGCCGAAATGCGGGTTGTCGGTGGCCGCGCCCAGCGCGCCCTCGTCCATGTTGGTCTTGCCGATCACCACCGCGCCGGACGCGCGCAACCGTGCCACCACGTGGGCATCGTTCGCCGCCGGCTTGCGCCGCCCGGGCAGGCCGGCGCGAGTCGGCCAGCCGGCCATGTCGAGGTTGTCCTTCAGCGCCAGCGGGATGCCGTCGAGCCGGCCGATCACGCCGTCGCGGCGACGCCGATCGGCCATGTGCGCCTGTTCCTGCATCAGCCCGGGGCGCTGGTCGACGTAGCAGTTGAGCCGGGGATCGAGCCGCTCGATGGCCTGCTGGTAGACATCGGCCAGGGCTTCCGGCCGTACCCTGCCCGTGGCGAGCCAGTGCAGCAGTTGGCACAGCGATGCGCGGCGCAGGTCGATATCGGCGATCGGCGGCATCGAATTCATGAACTCTCCTAGGAGCGTGGGTGGTAGAAACTTCCGAGACGAAAAAGTGGATGCGCAAGGACGGATTTTCGACGGTTCGCGGGCCCATGGTGGTTCCATGGGTCAAGAACCGGCGGAAATACGGACCACGCAGCCGCTTTTGCAGCCCGGAAGATTTCTGCCACCCACGCTCCTTGGCAATACGGTTGCGATTATCACCGCCCGACCCGCGACGATTGCAAGCGGTGGCGCAGCACGCGTTGCTCTGCATGGCCCGAACCCGGACAATGCGGCAGGGTATCGTGCGTCGATGACGCATCTAAGACGCCACCCTTTCCCGCACTGCAGGAGTTCGCCATGAGCGAGCGCGAAACCATGGAATACGACGTCGTCGTGGTCGGCGCCGGCCCTGCCGGCCTGGCATTCGCGATCCGCCTGAAGCAGCTGAAGCCGGACACGAGCGTGTGCGTGATCGAGAAGTCATCGACCATCGGCGCGCAGATCCTCTCCGGCGCGGTGATCGAGCCGCAGCCGCTGGATGCCCTGCTGCCCGGCTGGCGCGACCGGCCACCACCCATTTGCGTGCCGGCCGGCAAGGACGAGTTCTGGCTGCTGTCGAAAACCGGCGGCACCCGGCTGCCGGTGCCGCCCGGCATGCGCAACCACGGCAACTTCATCGTCTCGCTGGGCGCGCTGTGCGCGTGGCTGGCCCCGCAGGCCGAGGCGCTGGGCGTGGACGTGTTCCCCGGCTTCGCCGCCGCCGACAACATCTACAACGACGACGGTTCTGTCGCCGGCGTGCGCATCGGCGACATGGGCGTGGCGAAGGACGGCACGCACAAGCCCGGCTACACCGAGGGCATCGACATCAAGGCCAAGCTCACCGTGCTGGCCGAAGGCGCCCGCGGCAGCCTTACCAAGCAGCTGGTCAAGCGCTTCGGGCTCGATGCCGGCAGCGATCCGCAGGGCTATTCGATCGGCATCAAGGAGCTGTGGCAGCTACCCGCCGGGCGCGTCACGCCCGGCAAGATCGTGCACAGCATCGGCTGGCCCGCCGACACGCATACCTATGGCGGCAGCTTCCTCTACCACCTGGACAAGGACCGCATCGCGCTGGGCTACATCAGCGGCCTCGACTACAGCGACCCGAAGTACCAGCCGTGGGAAGCGTTCCAGCAATGGAAGAACCACCCGAGCGTGAAATCGCTGCTGGAAGGCGGCACCATCCTCTCGGCCGGTGCGCGCGCCATCGTCACCGGCGGCTGGCAGTCGCTGCCGAAGTGCGAGATGCCGGGCGCCATCCTGATCGGCGACACCGCCGGCCTGCTCAACGTGCCGAAGATCAAGGGTACCCACCAGGCGCTGAAGAGCGGCATGCTGGCCGCCGAACACCTCGCCGCCAGCGGTCTCGACGCCACCGGCTTCGACGCGAAACTGCGCGACTCCGAGGTGATGGCCGAGCTGAAGAAAGTGCGCAACGTCAAGCCCGGCTTCAAGAAGGGCCTGTGGTTCGGCCTGCTCAACGCCGCCTGGGAAACCGTCACCGCCGGCCTGTCGCCGTGGACGCTGAAGAACAAGGCCGACTGGTCCAGCCTGCACAAGCTGGGCGAATGCGAAGAGCCCAAGCGCGACTACGTGCAGCGCACACTGCCGCCGCGCGACCGCCTCGCCAGCGTCTACTTCGCGGCCACCGAACACGACGAAGATCAGCCGATCCATCTGCACGTGGCCGACACCGACATCTGCGCCACGCGCTGCGTAGAGGAATACGACAACCCCTGCACCCGCTTCTGTCCCGCCAACGTCTACGAGATGGTGGCCGACGAAACCCAGCCGCACGGCAAGCGCCTGCAGATCAACTCCGCCAACTGCGTGCACTGCAAGACCTGCGACATCAAGGACCCGTACGAGATCATCACCTGGGTCACGCCGGAGGGCGGCTCGGGGCCGAATTACCAGAACCTGTAGGCGCGGACCCGGGGGTAATCCGGTCGCACCCGATCAGAAGAGCCGGCGGGCAGTGCCCGCCCTACGGCGATCACGATATAAGGCCGCGCGACAATCGTAGGGCGGGCACGGCCCGCCGCTCTTGTCTCGACATTCGATCAAGAGCCGACAACACACGGGATCAGCCAGGAAGGTCGGCCGGTGCTTCGCCTTGACGACCGCGCATGCCGTCGACCAAGCCGCGCAGCATGCAATGCAGATTGCGCCGACGCGGTCCGATCAACACGCCGAAAAGAAACAGCTTGACCAGCACCCGCGGCACGTCCTGCGCGACCCACGCGCGCGGCGTGTGCGCCATCCGGTACAGCCGCACCCGGTTGCGCATCATGTAATACAGGCGCAGCGGCCCATGCACCACCACCTGGCCCAGCCCGAGCGGCAAGGCGCGGCGGGTGTCGCCGAGGCGATGGCGCATGGTCGACGCGCAAACGCCGTGCAACGAGTAGCCCCGCGCCCGCGCACGAAAGCTCCATTCCAGGTCGACATTGTCGATGAACAGGCCCGCATCCATCGCGCCGATCCGGTCGAACACGGCCAGCGGAATCAGCGTGCCCGAGCTGATCAGAAAATCGCAGGCGATGGTTGGCGTCGAACCATCGCACCACAGCTTGCGATTGAACGGAAACCCGATGCGCACGAACGGCGCGGCGCGACGCTCGCGCATGTCGTGGAAGCGCGGCCCCACCGCCGCCACCGGTCCGGCCAACGACAACTCCTGCAGCGCGCGCAGCAGCGCGACCACCATCCCTTCAGCCGGCTCGCTGTCCTGATCCAGCAGCAAGACGTGGCGAAAACCGTGATCGCGCGCCCACGCGATGCCGACGTTCTGCGCGGCGGCGAGACCGAGGTTGCGCGACTGGCTCAGCATCGCTCCGCCTTGCGCAGACAAGCGCCGGCCCAGCACCTGGTTCCAGTCCCCATCACTGGCGTTGTCGACCAGAACCACCGCACCGACCTGCGGCATAACCGCGTCTACCAGTCGCACCATCGCGTCCGGTTCAGGGCGGTAGCTCACCACCACCGCGCACACGTCGCCGACGGTCGCATCAGTCATGGCGCAGCAGATCCCGCAGCACCGATCGGATGCCGGTGCCGTAACGACGATAAAAACCGCCTCGCGCCTCGCGCAGCACGGGCAACCACCGACGCCAGCGCGGCAAGCGGCCGATCGCCACCCTCCGTTCGAAGTGGGTTCGCTTGTCACGCACCTGCGCGGCGCGGTCGCGACTGCCGTGAAACCCCGCCTGCAGGAAGAAGTCCTCCAGCAAGCGCAGCCGCTTCGCTTCATCAGCCAGCGGCTGCACACGCGGCCGCAGCAGATCCCGCCATTTCATCGCCAGGTTGCGCTTGCGCATTCCGATCTGGTTGGCGCCATGCTGGCGGTAGTCGATCAGGGGCAGATCGATAAAATCGACCCGACCAATCGCCGCAGCCACCGCCGCCAGCCACTCGTCATGTATCCAGCCGGGAGCCACCGGCAATGCCCTTACCACCAGCTCTTGCCGCAATGCCGCCGTCGCACCAGTCACGAAACTGCGGCGTAGAATCACGTCGAACGCGCGCCCATCGTGGATGGTCGTCTGTTCCTGCGGCGTCATCTGCAGCACGTCGAACAGCGAACACCCCAATGAACGACCCCCGGCATCCACCAGCCGCGCATCGCCATGCAGCAACAGCAAGGACGAATCCTGCTCGAACCGCTCGGCCATCAGCGCCAGCTTGTCGGCCCGCCACACATCGTCCTGGTCGCACAGGAACAGCACATCGCCCTGCGCCGCACGCAGTCCCGCCGAGAAATTGTCGACGTAACCCAGGTTCTCCCGGTGGCACAATAGCTGCACCTCGATGCCGGCATCCCGCGCCCGCGCCGCAAATGCCTGCAGCATGGCCACGCTGGTATCGGTCGAACCGTCGTCGCCGATCACGATCTCGTCGGGCAGGCGCGTCTGTGCCAACAGGCTGTCCAACTGCGGCTGCAGATAGACGGCGCCGTTGTAGGTGCAAAGCACGATGGAAAGTCGCAATCGCGTCATGGTCGCTCGTTGGCGCGGAAAGCCAGGCGGACAGCGAAAGCGATGCCGCGTTGCGAGCACCTTCATTGCCGGCAGGCCCACAGCCCGGGGATACATGCATTCTATAGTGTCGATGCGCCGCGATCTTTCATGAGCCTCGCCCGGCTCCACGGGCGGGCTGCGTGGTTCACGGAGCAAGGCATAACCCGCCCATTCCGTACGCTGCCGCATGGATAGCCCGGACAGGTTAGAATGCGGGACTGATCCATCGCGCCCGGCGTCTCGGCGCCCTGCAATTCAAAGGAACAGCTGATGAAAATTCTGGTGGGCTACAAGCGCGTCGTGGATTACAACGTGCGCATCCAGGTCAAACCCGACGGCAGCGGCGTGGTCACCGACGGCGTCAAGTTGTCCGCCAACCCGTTCGACGACATCGCGCTGGAAGAGGCGCTGCGCCTGCGCGAGAAAGGCGTGGCCGAGGAAGTCATCGTGGTCGGCATCGGCCCGGCCGATCTCACCGCGCACCTGCGCAACGGCCTGGCGATGGGCGCGAACCGCGCCATCCACGTGGTCACCGGCGACGCCGTGCAGCCGCTGACCGCCGCGCGCGTGTTCCTCAAGCTGATCGAGAAGGAGCAGCCGGGGCTGGTGATCCTGGGCAAGCAGGCGATCGACGACGACGCCAACCAGACCGGCCAGATGCTCGCCGCGCTGTGGGATCGCCCGCAGGCCACCTTCGCCAGCAAGGTGGAGATCACGCTGGATAACGGCGGCGCCGGCAAGGCCACGGTGACCCGCGAGGTCGATGCGGGCCTGGAAGTGATCGAGGCCGAGTTGCCCGCGGTGATCACCACCGACCTGCGCCTCAACGAGCCGCGCTTCATCAAGCTGCCCGACATCATGAAGGCGAAGTCCAAGCCGATCGACACGATCGAGTTCGGCTCGCTCGGCGTGGAAGCGAACGACCACCTGAAGACCACGCGCTACGCCGCGCCGGCCAAGCGCAGCAAGGGCGTGATGGTGAAGGACGCGGCCGAGCTGGTCGCCGCGCTGAAGCAGAAAGGACTGCTGTGACGCGTAGGGCGGGCACCGCCCGCCATCGCGCCGCAAAGACGAAAATCCGGCGGGCATTGCCCGCCCTACAAGAACGGTAGGAGCCCGCTTGCGGGCGATGCCCCTTCTTTCGAGACGCAGAGCAGAAGCATCGCCCGCAAGCGGGCTCCTACAAAAGAGCTTCGGAGACACACATGAGCAAGATCCTCGTCATCGCCGAACACCTCGGCGGCAAACTCAACTCCTCCACCGCGCGCGCCGTAAGCGCCGCCGCTGCGGTGAAAGGCGAAGCGATCGACGTGCTGGTACTGGCCGACAGCGTCGACGCGATCGCCGCCGAGGCGGCGAAGATTGACGGCGTCAGCCGCGTACTCACCGTCGCCCGCGCCGAGAACGCACACCCGCTGGCCGCCGTGCTGGCGCCGCAGATCGCCAAGGCCGCCGCCGGCTACAGTCACGTGTTCGTGCCCTCCACCACCTTCGGCAAGGATCTCGCGCCGCGCGTGGCCGCCCTGCTCGGCGTGGCCCAGGTCAGCGATGTGATGAGCGTGGAAGCCCCGCACACCTTCAAGCGGCCGATCTACGCGGGCAACGCGATCATCACGGTCGAAGCCGACCCGGCACACACCGTGGTCGCCACCATCCGCACCGCGTCGTGGTCCGCCGCTGTCAGCGCCAGCAACAGTGCGCCGGTCGAGGCCATCACCGTCGACACCGCGCTGCCCACCCACACCCGCTTCGTCGAACTGCAGCAGGGCAAGAGCGACCGCCCCGACCTGCAGAGCGCCCGCAAGGTCGTGTCCGGTGGCCGCGGCGTGGGCTCGAAGGAAAACTTCGACATCATCTACAAGTTCGCCGACAGGATCGGCGCCGCCGTGGGCGCCTCGCGTGCCGCCGTCGATGCAGGCTACTGCCCCAACGAAATGCAGGTCGGCCAGACCGGCAAGATCATCGCCCCCGAGCTGTACATGGCCATCGGCATCTCCGGCGCCATCCAGCACCTCACCGGCATCAAGGACGCCGGCACCATCGTGGCGATCAACAAGGATGGCGAGGCGCCGATCTTCGAGGTGGCGGATTTCGGACTCGTCGGTGATCTGTTCAAGATCATTCCGGAGCTCGAAGGGGCCCTGCATTAATTGACAACGTGGTTTCCTTCAGCATCGGGTGCACGGGCTGACGGGGCTCCGCCGCGACGTCGAAGCTCAACCACGACAAAAACAGCTGTACCCCGATGATCATCGGTAGCGCAGCAAGCATGACGGTCCCAGCGGTCGACGCAACATTGTCGGCGACTGAATGCCACCAATGGAATACGCCGAAGACCACGCCAAACAGGAACAGCGGGATACCAAGCAATAATTCCAAGGTGGCTGCAGAGAAGCCGCGCAGAAAATAGCTGTAGAGGAGTCGACGGCCAAAATTGCGCAGATTGCCACGCAAGAATGGCCCAATCATCCTCATCGGCTGCAGGCTGGAGGTTTCATCTGAATAGATTGCCTTCATCGGCATATCCACCACCACTGCACGAAGCTGGTTGAGATGGTAGAGCAAGTCTGACTCGAAGAAATACCGCTTGGCAATACGATCCAGATCCAGCTCATGTAGCAAGGTGCGGTGGATCGCCGTGAAACCATTGGTGGGATCAAACAACTGCCAATAACCTGAGGACAACTTGGTCAGGAATGACAACATCGCGTTGCCAAAGAGCCGGATCGCCGGCATCCCAGCCACATTTGACAACCGATAGAATCTATTGCCTTTCGCGTAATCTGCACGACCGCGCAACAACGGGACGACCAGCGCCGGGATGAGATCTGGGTCCATTTGTCCATCGCCGTCCAGCTTCACCACCACCTCGGCCGGCAACCCACGCGCCGCGAGGTAACCCGTCATCACGGCACCACCAACTCCCTGGTTATCAGCATGTCTAAGCACGGTTACCCGGGGATCATGGCAGCCTCCCTCGATAACATCGCCACTGTGTTCGGGGCATGCGTCATCCACCGCAATGATCCAGCCCACTTCTGGCCCGATGCGCTCAATAACCGCCAGCACGTTGGCGGCGACGCGATAGCAGGGGATGACCACTGCGATACGTGGTTCGGATATTTGACTCATGTCAGCGATAGACCCAGTGGCGAGAAAGAAAGAAGCTCAAGACTGCCATTCCTGCCTCGACCGCCGGCTTGGCCAACCACGCGATCTTCAGATTGAGCTGTTCAGCTAGTCCGGCAACCACCCCCGTGCTGAGCAACGTGAGCGCCACCCACACAACCAAATAGCGCACCAATCGACGCTGCCCCAAGCGAGGAGACCCGGGCGTAGAAAACGTAACAGTGCCGTTTGCCCAGAAACCTACCAGCGCACCGGCAACGCGTCCTGCGACATTGGCCGTAACGGGCAGCACGTCAATCGTCGTCAACGCAACGAAGACTGCCCAATCGAGCACGATGAGACAGCAACCTACAATGAAGAAATACATACCTTGGCGTGCGATGCTCATAGTCCAACTGGCTTTCTTTGCAATAGGCATTGTGGCGCGATTACTGTGACGCCGGTCATGCGTCGTTCTTCGTGCGGCGGGACATTGGAACCGGCTGTGGGGGAGTCTCGCGTCCTGCGGAAATCCCCAAGTACAACTTCGAGTATGCCAGTCGGTGGCCCGGATATACCATGTCAAGGACCACCCCCGCAGACCGAACGCGGAAGTCAGAGATACCAGTAACAGTCAGGCAGAAGACAGAAGCGGTCTCACGATCTATCCAGTCGACAACCACATCCGAACCAGCCAGAACGGGCATCAACAAGTTAAGGTCGAACCGGCCAGCGCGGTGGCAATCGCCACCGCGCTCAAGCCCATTCGCCGCGCACTCTCGAATCTAATACAAGGCAGAGCTGCGTGCATAACAGTGCACTTCATTCAACACTATCTTTTGTCAGCCGCACATTCATCGCGTTGTTGATCAAGCCGTAATTCAGAATAACAACTGCAAAGCCGATCGTACTCAGTACCACCACTGGATAGAGATATCGAACATCACAAGCAATGGAGGTAGGGACAAAGGTCAAAAGGTAGATCCAAGCAGAGCACGAAATACCAAGCCCTACCAACTTGCCGACTCCCTGAGCCCAAAAAATTACAACGACAGAAGATATTACAAGAAGAAGCACATAGAACCAGTTTCGGAACACTGTCGTGTCTCGCAAAATTCGCTCACCATGTTTAAGCAGTCTCGCCCTATCATCGTATGACTCCTGTCCGCCGGACGCAGCCGCATCATCTGGCAGGGTGTACTTGCCCACGTATATCGGCACACACAACTCTACGTCGTGTATGCCGAGCAACCACGAAAAAGCATCCGCCTTATGACGAAGATAAGCTCCCGGATGCGATTTCAACGCGCGTATCCAAACCTCGCGGAGATCCTTTGCCGTCACGGAGTTCAAATATTGAGACACAACAGGGTCGGCCATCATCATATCTACGCGCTGCGCACTGTAGCTAGTCCTAAAATGACTGGAGACCAGTTCAGGAAGGGGGAACTGCTGCACCTCTCCCTCGGGAATGTCCGCCAGGACACCAGCAATGTCGTACGCCATGATCAGGGAGAGTCCCTGCGAAACATCTCTGTTACCTGATCCGGATATTGTGCTCGTCGTCCACAGCTGGACAACCTTGTAGACTCCAAAGCTGGAAATCAGAAGAACTCCAAAAAGTAACGCCCGAATTAGCTGCTTTGGATGAATATCACGAACGAAGAGATAGGAGCCGATAACGGCAAAAACTGGCGCGATGAGGATGCCTTGCTGCCTCATCAGCGGAAGCACTGATGCAAGTAGGATCGAAAGCGCAAGGAAACCATAGCGCCATTTATCTGAGCGCTGGGTCGCGGAAATCATCAGGGCCACCAGCGCAACAAGAGCGGTACCGATTAGCACGTCCTTCCACACTATTCCGACATAGTAGAAAAATATCGGATTAACAAAAAAAATCACACCAACAATCGCTCGCCAAGGCGAAAGCTTCTTCTCGAAAGTCAAACAGCTAAGAATCGCGGCAAAACCGCAATACGTCACCAAGGAGTTAATGGCTATAAAGAGCGAGCTAGCTACCACTCCTCCGCCAAGAAAACGGAGCCAAGCTGACATGAACGGTGGATTCCAACTTAGCGAGCGCCCGACTGCTGCTTCGTGGAGCTGCCTACCCGAGTCTATAGAAATCTCCCCAGGCGAATGCAAAGACAAGGCAAAAGCCGCGATCAGAAGGAAGAATATAAAATAATTTCGGCTCGATGCATGACTTGTCATTCGACGTTCTCCTGCGCACGACTGGCTATTTTGGCGTGATATTTAGCGATGACGGCTTGGAATTGAGCCGAAGCAGGATGTCCGAACGGTCATGCAATGCCCGGAATTCACCACGCCTAGGTGCCACGGAGCCGCGCGGGTCAGATTTGATTTGCGATACCCACCACATAGCGCCCATCATGGCTTCACAATCAAATGATGGCCCAATTACTCGCTAACAGCCGATAGTGTTTGCCAAGCCACCGACAGGTCATCGGCCGCCACACCTAAAATTGCGGTGACATGACCTAGCAATAGAGTTCGAGCACAGGTTCTGTCCGGGCGTGACATGCAATATCAACTGAGGCGGAGGGGCAAGCGAGTGCGAGCTCAGTTGGGTTTCGCTAAGCCAGATGCAAAGACGTCGGCATTTACCTGCGGGCATAATAAAGCCACGCTAAAAAACCGTCACACTCTTCTTGGTTTCGCAAGCATAGGGAACGTCCCCAGACTGCGTTACCAAAAGTACCTCATACACGCCCGCGGGCACGGATTCCAGCGTCGTGGAAAAGTTGAACCCCGACGAGCTTAGATTCGCATCTTTCAGATAGCTGGCGACATCCGGTCGCTCGGTGCCAAGGTTCGCTACGGCTGAGAAATTCTCGGTGCCCTTCAGTACGAATTTGACGTCCTTCACTACGTGCATGTTTTCGGCCAACGCCCACCCTCGAAAAGTGTGGGAACTGGACCGATTGAGCTTCGCTTCGGTTTTGGAATAATTTCCATCGACGGAGTCAAACGAACAAGGGGCCGTTCCCGGCTTTAGTTCGGCCAAGGCTTGGGCGCTCATCGGCTGGATGGCATTCCCCGACAAAGACTCCGTCGCCTCCTCCACGGGGGAAGTGCTCTCGCTTTTCGCGGTAGCGTTCGCTCCAGGTGCTTGGTCACCGGCCGACTGCCCGCATCCCACCAATGCGACCATCACTACTAACATAGGTGCGATCAACACTTTCCTCTTCATGCCTTGTATCCTCTTGTCATATCGTTGTGGCCACTGCGGGTAGAGGGATTGCGCGCCTTGCACATCTCTACTTATCTTTTTTACGGTGGCGGTATTTAGATAGTACTTTCCTGATAATACAGAGAAATCGCGACATCCTTGGGTGACGCGTCAAAAAGGCATCCACAGCGTGGTACCGCGAACGCCAGTATTGCAATTCATCATACAGTCCAAATCTGTGCTCGAACAGCATGTCAGCATGGGCGGCGTAAAAATCTATATTGGAGCGAAAAATCTCCGCGTAGGTTTCAACCACCTTCGCCCTGTGATCCTGGAATGAAATGGTTCTTGAACTTTCCTGTATCCGGTAATTGAACAGATAATCGTCAAGCTGCACAACATCGCGGCCGAGATGAACGATCTTTACCCAGAAGTCATAGTCCTCCACTCCATGACGCAGCTTCTCGTTGTAGCCACCGACGCTCTCCCAATCCGCCTTTCTATACAGCGACGTCACAAAAATGACATTATCGATGACCAATTCGCGCAAAGTATAGGGAGGCAAGTTCCACGGCCCTCGCTCAGCCCCGAACTTCCTCGCCTTGCAATAGACGCAACCCACATCCGGCCGATCTTCGAGGACAGCAACCGCCTTCTCAATATAGGTTGGCTCAATCCTATCGTCAGCATCCAACGGCAGGATGTAACATCCGTACGCTTCGCGTACCGCGTGATTCCTCGCGGCTGCCGGACCCGCATTCTGCTGATGGAAAATGCGCGTACGCGGCCACGGCACCTTCTTGAGAAGATCCAAAGTTGACGGATCCGTCGACCCGTCATCTACGATGACCACCTCAAGATTCTGCCAAGTCTGTGCCAAAGCCGACCTGACCGCCTCATCCAGATATTTTCCTGCGTTGTAACAGGGAATGACCACCGAAACCTTATTCACATCCTTGGCCCCTTGTTCCTTGCCATCGTACAACTCACTTCGATGCTTTCGCTCGTGTCACTTTCCTGATTGCTTTCAGCATGGTCGGCCCGACGCCGACAGCCCGCACCGAAGCCGTCACCCGATCGAGCACACTCGGAGGCGACGCCGGGTCCGCCCCGGCGGGCTGCTGCGCCTGAGCTACTTCGGTTCCAGCCGGGTTCGCCAGCGAGAGGATATTCCGATCCGAAGAGCCGAAAGGCGAAGGGATAGCATCCCACAATTCCCGGGCGCGGTAGGCAACTCGCGCCTCATTGCTGATCTTGCGGCCGTCCGAGTAATTCGCGTACGTCCACGGCAATTTGCCGAGCGTTTCCTGTCCGTGCTCTATGAGTAGCTGCTTGTATTCGTTATACAACTTCACAAACGTTTCGCGATTGTTGTCCGTCAACCACCAACCGATGGCTTTATCGATAGTGCCGGAGTCCAAGCCGGAAAAATGGATAAAGCGCAGCGGATCGCCGTTGACTTGATACACCTCTCCTTCCTGGCGAAGATCGCTGTTCAGCAGGGACCAGGTAGCAAAGTCGTAGCCATGATGCTTCAGCACCGAAACATCAAAGAAACACGGAGCAAGATCGATCCAGCGTTGATCGGTAAAAATGCCTCTATTGATATCGTCATAACAAAACTGAAAAAGGCGTTCGGCCCACCAGGCCAGGAATGCGTGCGAATTAGGTGCCCTCGAAATACCGAGAAACCCGAGGTTATAGCAACCGTGTGCAAGTGAACTTATTTCCATGTCGATGTTGCCCGGACGCAGCAAGTGAGGACACAGCACGACTGACTGGTGGTCCAGCAATTGCTCGAGTTCTACGAGTTCGCTGTAGACGAGCACATCGGGGTCCAGATACACAAACTTCGACTCGGCGGGAAAACGCTCGAGAAGGTTCAACATGAACTGTGCCTTGACCGCTGTGGAAGCTTCCACGATGGCGTGCCTGAACATGAAGCGGTCAAAATTGACCCATCCCGCATTCTTGGCAAGCACGACCTCGTCGAAATGCTCGTACGAAGCAGCGACTTCCGATACGTCGCGTTCGACGAGGCAAAGCACGAATTTCGCATCGGCGCAGTGCCGCTTGACCGATTCTGCCAGCGTCATCGCCTTGGGCAGATAGTTTGCGCATATCGAAGTAAAGAAGATCACGGTAATTTCCTTGTTGAACTACTGGCCGGCCCAGTCTTGAGTTTGATGTATCCGGTCACTGACCGCCACGGCTTCGTCATTCTCCACGATGTGGAAGCATAGACGTTCCGGAGCTCCGTAGCCAACGCCACCCCCGCGGTACGCGCCCGTTCGAGCTCATCCGAAATCCGGCTGCGTTCATGGATCGCATCATCCAGTGCCGACGTCAGCTCCGTACGGGTTTGCGTTGCTTCGGCTTCCGATCTCGCCAAATGTAGGGACAGACCACGAATACTCTGTTGCGCTCTTTCCAGATCGCGCTCCAGTCGTCCGCATTTTTCTTCATAGCGAAGTTGCCGCGCTGCCAGATCTGCGTGCTGGGCCACTAGGGCGTCGTGCCGCACCTGGGCCTCGTCAGATTGACGGGCTTTCGCGATCAACTCGGACGAAAGCTCCGCACACCTGACCAGCAGCGCATCGCATTTCGCCTGGACCTCTTCGACGCGGCGAACCTGCGTATCCAACTTCGACGACAGTTCCGCCTTCTCCAGCTGCAGCATCTCTTGCCGCGCCCGCGCTTCTTCTGACCAGCGCACTTGCGCCGTCAGCTTCGACAAAGTCTCGACAGCCTCTGCTTGCAACGATTCTAATCTCGCCCGCGCATCTTCCGACCAGCGAACTTGCGCGGTCAGTTTCGATGAGAGCTCAGCATTCTCCTGGATCAAAGCCTCGCACTTCGCCTGACTCTCTTCAATGATCCGAGATTGCATGCTCGAAGTTGAATACAGCTCAGCATGCTCGACTTGCAACGACTCACGCTCCGCTTGAGCTTCGTCCGACCATCGAATCTGGGCAGTCAGCTTCGATGACAGCTCGGCTGTTTGCGCTTGCAGTAATTCAAACCTCTCTTGCGCATCTTCCGACCAGCGAATCTGCGCGGTCAGCGCGGAACTGAGCCGCACATTCTCAGTTTCTGCCGCTCGAAGTCTCAATTCGATTCGAGCTGCCATATCGGCCACCGCATCGGTACAAGCTCCGCTTTGACTCCACTCCCTATCAAAATCCAATACGACCTTCTCGACCTTCTTCCAGTCATTGTCGCCGTGGGCAACGGCAACCAACGATTCATAGAGGCTTTCTGCAATCGCATCGATTTTTGTAGCTGGTTCCTCGGGACCAAGGCTGACGTGATGCCGGTCGGAAACATCGACAAAACCGGCGATGGCTTCACGTTGTCGTGCCGAAGCCCATTCCCCCACGTCGATCCCGAGTTTGGCGAGCGCACCCAACACCGTAGCAAGCGGATCATCCAGCAGGTCGTCATACAAGAGAACTTCACGCGGCAATGCCGAACTTGCCGTGATGGCTTCCGTCATGTAACGCAGCCATAGCAACTTTCCAACCAGCGGCTGCCAGTGATTGCGGGCCTCAATGGAGGCCGACACCTCACGTGGCCTGCGCACCATGAACAACACGACCGGCCGGACATACCTCTTTTGCAACACTTCGAACCACAAGGGCAGCACTCGGCAAAGCCGCGGATCTTTGACCGCCCACATCGGGCATTCGGAAAAGTCTGAGGAAATGATGTCACTGATGGCAAGGGCGGCTTCCCGGGCCACCTCTCGTTCCTGCCAATTTTCCGGAAACGCACGAACGTCGTCCCATCGCGACCCAAGACCCGCCAACAGGCGCTCATGCACCGAGACAACTTCCCGGTGTTCCCAGTACCCCTTGGGGTTGTCGCTGCCGGGCTCCAGCATATGGTCGCCCAAGGGCACCCCGAGCTTGCCGACGAGCCCGGCTAAGGCGGACGTCCCGCTTCGGTGCATGCCGACGATCAGGATTGCGGTTGACGGCGAAGTGTTCATCAGACGACTTCCATCTGTGGCCCATCGTCAAGCAAGTCGACGAACCCCGTCGCCAGCCGCGTCAGAGACGGCATGACACGGAACATCACCGCGTCGATGCGACGATCCACGTATTCCTCGCCTTCCCCGATAGAAGCCAGAACTCCCGCATTCAGAAAGTACACGCCGGGATGCAACAGGCACCGAAAAGCGAAGCGGACGACGATATTCTCACCGGCTCTGAGCAGGGGAACGGCCGATGACGGCGTGGAAGTGGCTGCGCCGCCAATCTCCACCCCGGTCATGGACCGAATCATCATGCCGCACCGAATGCGGGCCAGTGTCTGATCGAGAGCAACCTTGTACGTATAGACATACGTGCGACCGGGCGTCAGGACATTTACCTTGCGCCCATCCAGGGTTTCGACATGGGGGTTTTCAATGCACGCACCCCGCCTCTCATACTCCACCGTGCTGCTCGACAGCATCCCCTCCTCCCAATAGGCGGGATCACTGTCGGGGATGGGACGATCAACCGAGAGCCCCACGTTATCTGACCCAAGATGCTGGCAACCGTTCACAGGGAGCGCGGACACAGCGGAGCCACTCCGATAAGTGGAAATGATCTCCTGCCGAACCTGCTCCGCCCGATCTGCCGGGGCGTAAAGCAATTTCTGATAGGTGGTAACCACGTCTTTCGGCGTGCCCTGCATCAACATTTCGCCCTTGTCCAGCAAGATGGCGCGGTCGCAGAGCTCGACGACCGTGCCCGCCGAATGGGATACGAACAGTACCGTTGCGCCGGCATCCCGAATCGCTTCGATGCGGGCAAGGCATTTTCGCTGAAATGCCTCATCACCCACCGCCAAGGCCTCATCGACGACGAGAATGTCCGGAGAGACGCTGATCGCAACAGCAAAGGCCAATCGCACGTACATGCCGCTTGAATATGTCTTTACGGGCTGATCGATGAACTGGCCGATGCCCGAAAAATCGAGTATCTCGTCATACTTGGCGCGAATCTCGGCTTCGGAAATTCCGTACACGAGACCACTCAGCAGGACGTTCTCTCTGCCAGTGAATTCCGGATTGAACCCTGCACCCAATTCGAGCAGCGCGGATATACGTCCATCAATCATCAAATTACCGAGCGTCGGCCTGATCGTGCCGCATATCATCTGCAGCAGGGTCGACTTGCCCGATCCATTGCGACCAACGATTCCCACTGTCTCGCCGTGAAACACATCGAAACTCACGCCACGCAGGGCCCAGAACTCATTGAAGTAGGCCTTCGGCGTGCGCCGGGCCATACGATGCAGCCTGGGGAAAATCATCTGCTTGAGCCGATCGGAAGGCTGCGAATACATTTCGTAACGCTTGGCCAACCCGTCAACCCGGATTCGAACTGGTTTAGAGGACATCCGCGAACCCCTTTTTCGTCTGTTCGAACCAGGCGAATGATCCCCAGGCAAAAATGCTGGACACCAACGTATACGCGGCCAGATGAGACCACACCGGCGGCTTTCCCCAAAGCAGAACGTCTTGTGAAGCTTCGGCGATGACCGTCAGAGGATTGAGGTACAGCAGGTAGCGGTAATTCTCTGGAATCATTTCCTTCGGGTACAGGATCGGAGCGAGAAACATCAACGCAACCGTGATCAGGCTGACGACCTGCCTGATATCCCTGAGATAGACAGCCAATGATGCCAGAAGCCAGATGGCACCAGCCATGAAGGGTAGAAAACAAGTGACCACCACGGGGAAAAACACCACCGTCCATGGTATGTGCTGATTGATGATCAAGGAGAGAGTCAGCAGTGCCACTGTCGAAACAATCAGGTGGAATAGGGCGGCACCGAGCGTGCTCCAGGACAACGCCTCGAGTGGAAACAATACCCGCTTGACGTAGTTCGCGTTTTCCTCGATGAGCGTGGTCGCCCGGTTGGCGCACTCCGAGAAGACCGCATTTATGTTCAAGCCGGCGAAAAGCACGATGGCATACTGGAAATGGCCAGTGACACGATCGTTCCAACGCCCGTTGAAGATCACGCCAAAAACGAACGTGTAGATGACGAGCATCAGCATCGGATTGAAGAACGTCCAGAACAGGCCGGCAAATGACCCCCTGTAGCGCTTCGCCACATCGCGTCGCGCGATCTGCACTATCAGGGAGAAATGCCTTGACAGTGCGCGGTACGGCGAGGAGGGGTCTGCCAGGCGATAGGCCACATTCATAAAATTTCCGACAGTTTCTTTCTTTTGATGCTGACAAGTCCGCAGCTGTTGCAGAATCTTGACATCTGAACAGTCATTGGTCTTTCCCCGGCTGCGATGTTGCTTGAGCAACCTAAGAGGGATTCGAATCAATCAAGCGCCGTCTGTAATTCGTTTCGCAGGTCATCCAGATCCTCCACCCCCACCGACAACCGCACCAAGCCGTCGCTGATGCCAAGCCGCTTGCGGTTGGCAACCGGTACCGAGGCATGGGTCATGATGGCCGGGTGCTCGATCAGACTTTCAACGCCGCCGAGTGACTCGGCCAGCGCGAACAGTTCGCAGCGTTCGAGCATGCGGCGGGCCTTCTTCAGGCCGCCCTTCACCTCGATGGTCACGATGCCGCCGAAGCCATGCATTTGGCGCTTGGCCAGCGCGTGTTGCGGGTGACTTTTCAGGCCGGGGTAGATCACCCGCTCGACGGCCGGGTGCTTCTGCAACCAGGTGGCCAACTCCAGTGCGCTGGCGCAGTGCTGGCGCATGCGCAGGTGCAAGGTCTTCAGGCCACGCATGGCGAGGAAGGCGTCGAACGGGCCGGCCACCGCGCCCACCGAGTTCTGCAGGAAGCCCATCTGTTGAGCCAGTTCCTTGCTGTTGGCGACGACGATGCCGCCGACCATGTCGGAATGGCCGTTGATGTACTTGGTGGCCGAATGCAGCACCAGGTCGGCGCCGTATTCCAGCGGCCGCTGCACCATCGGCGAGCAGAAGGTGTTGTCCACCATCAGGATCAGGCCGTGCTTCTTCGCGAACACGGCGACCTTGGCCAGGTCGACCAGCTTCAGCATTGGGTTGGTCGGGGTTTCGGCCCAGATCATCCGCGTGTTCGGCTTCAGGGCCGCTTTCAGCGCCCCCGTGTCGTTCAGGTCGACGAAGCTGAAGTCCAATCCGGCCGAACGCCGGCGTACCCGCTCGAACAGGCGATAGGTGCCGCCGTAGAGGTCGTCCATCGCGATCACGTGGCTGCCCGAGTCGAGCAGGTCCAGCACGGTCGCCGCCGCCGCCAAGCCTGAGGCGAACGCGAAGCCGGCCACGCCGCCTTCCAGGTCAGCCACGCAGCGTTCGTAGGCCATTCGCGTCGGATTCTGCGTGCGCGAATACTCGTAGCCCTTGTGCTTGCCCGGACTCTCCTGCACGTAGGTCGAGGTGGCGTAGATCGGCGTCATGATGGCGCCGGTGCTGGGGTCGGGATGCTGGCCGGCGTGGATCGCACGCGTTCCGAGTCCGTGGTGGGTGGCAGGCGTCTTCTTGGGCATGGCAGGCATCGCAGGCAGGGCGACATCGGTGAAGACCGGCGCCGCGTGAGGGATCGCGTATTGTACCCGTGCAGCCGTGCTTTGCCTTAACGTTGACTGCTGCGTGGCCAGCCAGTCGCTACGCGAATTGCCGGCTGAAGCAGCCGGCGTGACACAATAGAGGTTTACTCACCCAAGGAATGAGTGACTCATGAAGACCATTCTGGTCACCGGCGGTGCCGGTTTCATCGGTGCGAATTTCGTGCTGCAGGCCGTGGCCGACGACCTGCACGTGGTCAACCTGGACAAGCTCACCTACGCCGGCAACCTCGACACGCTGGCCTCGCTGCAAGGTGATGCGCGTCACGTTTTCGCACACGGCGACATCGGCGACCGTACCTTGGTGGCGCGGCTGCTGAACGAGCACAAGCCCGCCGCCATCGTGAACTTCGCCGCCGAGTCGCACGTGGACCGCTCCATCGACGGCCCGGCCGAGTTCGTGCAGACCAACGTGGTCGGCACGCTGGGACTGCTGGAATGCGCGCGCGATTACTGGCGCAGCCTCGAAGGCGCCGCCCGCGAGGCCTTTCGCTTCCTGCACGTGTCGACCGACGAGGTCTACGGCTCGCTCGGGGCCGAGGGCAAGTTCACCGAGACCACGCCGTACGCACCGAATTCACCGTACTCCGCGTCGAAGGCCGCCTCCGACCACCTGGTGCGTGCGTTCCACCATACCTACGGCCTGCCGGTGCTCACCACCAACTGCTCGAACAATTACGGGCCGTACCAATTCCCGGAAAAGCTGATCCCGCTGGTGATCGCAAAGGCGCTGGCCGGCGAATCGCTGCCGGTCTACGGCGACGGCTTGAACATCCGCGATTGGCTGTTCGTGGGCGACCACTGCAGTGCGATCCGCCGTGTGCTGGAAGCCGGTCGGGTGGGCGAAACCTACAACGTGGGCGGCAATGCCGAACGCGAGAACATCACCGTGGTGAAGACGATCTGCGCCCTGCTCGACGCACGCCGGCCACTGGCCGACGGTCGTGCGCGCGAGTCCCTGATTACCTTCGTCAAGGATCGCCCCGGCCACGACCGCCGCTACGCGATCGATTCCAGCAAGCTGCAGACCGAGCTGGGCTGGAGGCCCTCGCAGACCTTCGAAAGCGGCATCGCGCAGACGGTCGACTGGTATCTCTCGCATCAGCCATGGGTACAGCGCGTACTCGACGGCAGCTACCGCATGGAGCGACTTGGCGCATGAGCACAACGCAGAAAGGCATCATTCTCGCCGGCGGTTCCGGCACCCGGCTGCACCCGATCACCCGCGCGGTGAGCAAGCAGCTGCTGCCGGTGTACGACAAGCCGATGATCTACTACCCGCTAGCCACCCTGATGCTGGCCGGCATTCGCGAAGTGCTGATCATCAACACGCCGCACGAGCAGGACATGTTCCGGCGTCTGCTCGGCGATGGCTCGCAGTGGGGCATTGACATCCAGTATGCGGTACAGCCCTCGCCCGACGGCCTGGCGCAGGCGTTCACCATCGGCCGGGACTTCATCGACGGCAAGCCGAGCTGCCTGGTGCTTGGAGACAATATCTTCTACGGCCACGGCTTCACCGATCGGCTCAAGCGCGCCGCTGCACGCGAGCGTGGCGCCACCGTATTCGGCTATTGGGTGAAGGACCCGGAGCGGTACGGCGTGGCCGAGTTCGACGCCACCGGCAAGGTCGTCGGTTTGGAGGAGAAGCCGACTGCGCCGAAGTCGCACTACGCGGTTACCGGCCTGTATTTCTACGATAAGCGCGTCTGTGATTACGCCGCGGCACTGAAACCTTCGCCGCGCGGCGAGCTGGAGATCACCGACCTCAATCGCTGCTACCTCGACGATAGTTCGCTGCATCTGGAGCAACTCGGCCGCGGCTTCGCGTGGCTGGACACCGGTACGCACGAGTCGCTGATGGAGGCGGGCAACTACATCGAGACGATCGAGAACCGGCAGGGTCTCAAAGTGTGCTGCCCGGAAGAGATCGCCTACCTCAACGGCTGGATAGACGCCGAGCAGTTGCTGGCGCTGGCCGCACCGCTGGCCAAGACCGGCTATGGACAGTACCTGCAACAGCTGACACAACAGGGCTTGGCGCGATGAAGGTCATTGAAACGGCACTACCCGGTGCGCTGGTACTCGAACCACAGGTATTCGGCGATGCCCGCGGCTTCTTCTACGAAAGCTACAACGAAGCGAAGTACCGCGCGGCCGGCGTCGACCACCGCTTCGTGCAATCCAACGTCTCGCGCTCGGCCCGCGGCGTGCTGCGCGGCCTGCACTACCAGTGGCCGAATCCGCAGGGCAAGCTGGTCAGTGTGCTCGAGGGCGAGGTCTACGACGTGGCGGTGGACATCCGCCGCGGCTCGCCCACGTTCGGACAATCGGTCGGCGTGATGCTCACCGCCGACAACCACCGCCACTTCTGGATACCGGAAGGTTTCGCGCACGGCTTCTGCGTGGTCTCCGACTTCGCCACATTCACCTATCAGTGCACCGCGCTGTACGACCCGAAGGCCGACGCCGGCATCCGCTGGAACGATGCGGCGCTGGCCATCGACTGGCCGGTCAGCGCGCCCTTGCTGTCGGACAAGGACGGCAAGACGCCGCTGCTTGCCGATGTGCCGCCGGAGCGGTTGCCAGTCTACGTGTCATGAAGATTCTGCTGCTCGGCGCCAACGGCCAGTTGGGCCGTACGTTCCTCGATCAAGGCGGTTTGGCCGCGCGCGGCGAGCTGGCCGCGGCATGCCGTGATGGCGTGTTGACGACCGGCGGCCTCGGCAAGATCGCCGACCTGTCGGACCCCGCATCGCTCCCCGCCGTGCTCGACCGCCTGCGCCCTGACGTCATCGTCAACGCCGCGGCCTATACCGCGGTGGATCGTGCCGAACAGGAAGAAGCGCTGGCCACTCGCGTCAACGGCGAGGCGGTCGGCGTGCTCGGCAGCTGGGCGGCAGCGCATGGTGCGCTGGTGATCCACTACTCCACCGACTACGTGTTCGACGGCCACCAGTCGCAACCCTACGCCGTCGACGCGCCCGCCGGCCCGCTCGGCGCCTACGGCCGCAGCAAGCTGGCGGGCGAACGGGCGTTGCAGGAAAGCGGTGCCGACCATTTCATCTTCCGCACCGCGTGGGTCTACGCGGCGCACGGGCACAATTTCCTGCGCACCATGCTGCGCCTCGGAGCCGAGCGCGACGAGCTGCGCGTGGTTGCCGACCAGCACGGCGCACCGACCGATACCGGGCTGATCGTCGACGGCACGCTCGCCGCGCTGGATCGCTGGATGACGTCGGATCACGCGGCACGTGAATCGCTCATCGGCACGCATCATCTGGTCGCCAGCGGCGCGACGACATGGCACGGTTTCGCCAGTGCAATCTTCGACGCAGCGCGAGTACGCGGGCTGCTTCCAAATCCGCCGCGCGTAGTGGCGATCGCCACCACCGACTACCCGACGCCGGCGGTGCGTCCGGCGTGGTCGTTGCTGGACAACACCGATTTTCAGCGGCGGTTTGCCTCGCCGCTGCCAGACTGGCGCGACGGCATGCTCCGGGTGATGGATCAGCTCGGCAGCAAGTTCGACGGTCCCCGGTCGCCGTAATCCGATTGCTGTCGCGCGTTGTCGCGTAGGGCGGACATTGTCCGCCGCTTTCGCGCAGGCCCGCGAAGGCCTGCCGGCGGGCAGTGTCCGCCCTACGCGGCGGGAACGTTGCGGCATAATGAGCAATCCGCACAGCTCTCCCTGCGTAGGGGCGCATCCTGTGCGCGACGCTTTTCGTGACGTGATGAAGATACATCGCGCACAGGGTGCGCTCCTACACGTAACATCCGGCCAGGAACGTCGAACTCATGTTGATCCCCCTCATCCTCAGCGGCGGCAGCGGCACCCGGTTGTGGCCGGTGTCGCGCAGGAACCTGCCCAAGCAGTTCCTCGAACTGGCCGGCAAGGGCACGTTGTTCCAGCAGACCGTCGCGCGCACCCGCGCGCTGCCGGAGGTGGCCGCGCCGATCGTGGTGGCCAGCGAGGATCACCGCTTTCTCGCCGCCGACCAGTTGCTGGAAGCAGGCATCGAAGGCGCCACGATCGTGCTGGAACCGCTGGCACGGAACACCGCGCCGGCGATCGCGCTGGGCGCGCTGCAGGCACTGCAGCACGATCCCGACGCATTGCTGCTGGTGCTGCCGGCCGATCATCTGATCGGCGACACTACCGCATTCACCGCGGCGGTGGCGCAGGCAATGCCATTGGCGAAGGACGGCTGGCTGGCCACGTTCGGCATCCGCCCGGATCGCCCGGAGACCGGCTTCGGCTACATCCGCCGTGCCGAGGCGATCGACGGGCATGGTTTCCGCGTCGGGCAGTTCGTCGAAAAGCCCAGTCTCGCAAAGGCGGAGTCCTACCTCGCCGACGGCGGCTACGACTGGAACTCGGGCATGTTCCTGTTCAGGGCGTCACGCTATCTGGAGGAGTTGGCCACACACGCGCCGGCGATGCTGGAGGCCGTGCGCGCAGCACATGCCAAGGCCACGGTCGATCTCGACTTCGTGCGCATCGATCGCGACGCGTTCGCACAGGTGCCGGACAATTCGATCGACTACGCGGTGATGGAAAAGACCGCGCGCGCCGCCGTGGTACCGGTCAGCTGCGGATGGAGCGACATCGGCTCGTGGTCGGCGCTGTGGCTCACCGGCGACAAGGACGCCGCGGGCAACCTGCGCGAGGGCGACACGCTGACCGTGGACACGCGCAACTCGCTGCTCCGCTCGCACGATCGCCACTTGCTTGCCACCGTCGGTGTCGACGACCTGATCGTGGTGACCACGCCGGACGCCACCCTGGTGGCGCACCGTGACGCGGCGCAGGACGTGAAGAAGATCGTCGAACAGCTCAAGGCCGCCGGCCGCAGCGAGCATTCGCTGCATCGCGTGGTGCATCGCCCGTGGGGCAATTACGACTCGCTGGAGGCTGGCGAGCGCTTCCAGGTCAAGCGCATCCAGGTCAAGCCCGGCGCCTCGCTGAGCCTGCAAAAGCACCACCATCGCGCCGAACACTGGATCGTGGTCTCCGGCACTGCCGAGGTCACCTGCGACGACAAGGTGTTCCTGCTCGGCGAAAACCAGAGCACCTACATTCCGCTGGGCAGCAAGCACCGTCTGCGCAATCCGGGCAAGGTGACGCTGGAACTGATCGAGGTGCAATCCGGCAGTTATCTCGGCGAAGACGACATCGTGCGCTACGACGATGTCTACGGCCGGGCGTGAGGGCACCCAGGACCCTGCAGGAGCGCACCTTGTGCGCGATGCTCCTCGTCACGTGCGCAAAGGCAACGCGCACAAAGTGCGCCCCTATGTCTCTGCGACGTGGAAGTGCCGCTTGAACGGGACGCCGGCGGCAACAGGTTCTTCCAGTTCGCGCGCGTAGCGGTGGCCGGCGTAGACCGCATGGGCGATCAGGCCGGGGGCCTCGGCGTCGCCGATGCAGCGCAGCGAGTGCAGCCCGGTGGCGGGCCATTCCGCTTCGCGTTCCAGCAGTTGCTGGTACAGCGCATCGTCCGGCATGCGGGCGGTCACGGTGACGATGGCGTCGCAGGCCAGGTCGCAGTGCCGGTGGTCCCACACGTTTTCGACGCTGAGCGTGCAGCCGGCGTAGCCGACGATGTCGTGCGACACGATCGCCTCGATGCCGAGTTTGGCCATCCGTTTGCGGATATGCCGGTAGTCCAGCGTGTGCTGGCTCCACGGCGCGACGCTGTCTTCCGGCGTCAGATACGTCACCTCGCAACCGCGCAGGCGCAAGGTTTCGGCGGCGATGCCCGCGTAATAGAAACCGTCGTCGTCGAACACCACCACGCGGCCCTCGGGCAGACGGCCGTCCATCAGGTCGTCGGGCGTGAACACGCGCGGGTTGTCGGGGAAGCCGTCGATGACCGCGCCGTGGCTGCGGCCGTAGCCGTCGCGGCGCCAGTGGCAGCCGGTGGCCAGCACCACGTGGTCGGCGCCGAAGTCGAGCACGTCTTGCGCCGTGAGTGCGGAATCGAGATAGACGGCCACATTCGCCAGCTTGCGGATCTGGCCGACGCGCCAGTCGCGCACGCGCGCCCATTCGGCCAGGCCCGGCATGCGCGATTCGCGGGTGACGCGGCCGCCGAGTTCCTTGCGCGCCTCGGCCAGGCTCACCTCGTAGCCGCGCTGGCCCAGCGCACGCGCCGCTTCCAGCCCGGCAGGGCCGGCGCCGACCACCAGCACGCGCGCCGCCGAGCGTTTCGGCGCGATGCGTTCCGGGTGCCAGTCCTTGCGCCACTCCTCGCCCATGGTCGGATTCTGCGTGCAGCGGATCGGCGAGATGGTCATGTCGCCGGAGACGCAGATGTTGCAGCCGATGCATTCGCGGATATCGTCGACGCGACCTTCCTCGATCTTGCGCGGCAGGAACGGGTCGGCGATCGACGGGCGCGCGCAGCCGATCAGGTCCAGCACGCCGCGCTTGAGTTGCGACACCATGGTGTCGGGGGAAGTGAAGCGGCCCACGCCCACCACCGGCTTGCTGGTGGTTTGCTTCACGAAGTCGATGAACGGCTCCTGCGCGCCCTCCGCGGCAAAGCGCGAGGGCACCGAGTCGTTGTACCAGGCGGCAAGGTTCACGTCCCACAGGTCGGGCAGCTCGGCCAGCATGGCGACGATCTCCTTCGCCTCGGCCAGTTCGACGCCGCCCGGCCCCAGCAGTTCCTCGGTGGCGAAGCGCAGCGCCACGGCGCAGGTGTCGCCGACCGCTTCCTTCGTATCCACCAGCACTTCGCGCAGCAGCCGTACGCGGTTCTCCAGCGAGCCACCGTATGCGTCGCTGCGCTGGTTGCGCCGGCGCTGCAGGAAGTGCATCGCCAGCGACAGGTCGTGCGCGGCGTAGACGTAGATGATGTCCATGCCCGCGCGCTTGCCGCGGATCGCCGCCTCGCGATGCCAGCGACGGTACTCGCGGATGTCGTGTTGCGTCATCGCCCGCGCCTGGTGCGGGTAGCCGTACTTGGTCGGCTGGTGCGACGGCGCGATCAGCACCTCGCGCGAATAGAGGTTGGAGGCGGTGGGTCCGTTGTGGGTGAGTTCCAGCGCGGCCAGCGCGCCGTGCGCATGCACCTTGTCGCACATCAGCGCCAGCGCGGGGATGTCGCGGTCGTCCCACAGCCGCGCCTCGACGTACGGGGTGAGATCGCCGCTGGGGTGGATCTCGCACTCCTCGGTGGAGACCACCGCCCAGCCGCCCTCGGCCTTCACCTCGCGCATCGCCGCATGCGCCAGCGGCATCGCGTGGCCCATGCCGTTGCAATGCGGCACCTGGAAGAAGCGGTTCTTCGCGGTCACCGGACCGATCTTGAGCGGGGTGAACAGGAGGTCGTAACGCGGGTCGCGCATGGGTTCAGGCCTTGGTCGCCGCGGTCGCGCCACGACGTCGCATGAAGAAATACAGGGGCAACCCGGCCGCGATCAGGCCGAGGGCGTAGACGAACGGCGCCCCGCCGATGCCGATGAAGGCATAGACCACGTACAGCGTGGCGATCACGGCGACCAGCAGCACGCCACGCCCGCGGCACGGCGCGGCACCACGCCGCCACAACACCGCGAGCGCCAGCGCGCAGGCCAGGTACAGCGGCAGGTTCGCTGCGGTCACCAGCAGCGTGATGAAGGTGAACGCGGCCACCAGCGAACTGCTGTAGCTCATCCACACCATCACGGAGGCAAGCACGCCGGTGACCACCAGCGCGGTCGTCGGCGCACCGTGCCGGTTGCCGCGCATGAGCAGCGACGGCAGCACGCCGTTGGCAGCCATGGTGCGGGTCAGCTGGCCGGCCAGCAGGGTCCATCCGTTCAGCGCACCGAGCCCGCTGACCACCACGAACAGTGCCAGCCAGCGGCCGGAGCCGGCCGCGCCGAACTGTTCCATCAACAACGCGAACGGCGCGCCGGCGCTGGCCAGCACGTCCTGCCGGATCAGCAGCAGCGGCACCGCGCAGACCACCAGGTAGATTGCCGCGACCACCACCGCGCCGGCCATCGTCGCGCGCGGAATCGTGCGACCGGGGTCGTCGACGCGCTCGGCCGGAATGCTGGCCGATTCGATGCCGAGCATCGCGAACAGCGCGATGGTGGAGGCCGCCATCACGCCGCCGAAGCTTACCGGCGTGGTCGGCGGATGCGCCACGTAGCTGCCCGGCGAGCTGAGCAGCACCCAGCCGCCGAGCGCGGCGATCGCCAGCATCGGCAGCAATTTCAGCGCCGTGGTGACGATCTGCACCACGCCGCCGGTGCGCACGCCGAGCAGGTTGACCAGCACGAACAGCCACACCAGCGCCAGTGCGAACGCCATCGACGGCACCTCCGCGAGGCCGGGCACCACCACGGTGAGGTAGCCGACCACGCCGGTGGCCAGCGCGGCATTGGTCAGCCACAGCGAAACCCAGTAGGCCCACATCGCCATGTAGGCTGGCAGGTCCCCGAGCGTCTCGCGCACGTAGCCGTAGGGACCGTCCGCGCCCGGCAGCGCCGCGGAAAGGTGCGCGAACACCCGCGCCAGGGTGAGACAACCGAGCAGGGTGATGCCCCAGCCGATCAGCGCGTTGAACCCGTACGGCGCCAGCGAGGACGGCAGCAGGAAGATGCCCATGCCGATCACGTTGCCGACCACCAGCGCGGTGCAGGTCCAGAAGCCGATCCGCTGGCGATCGTGCATGGCGGCTAGCTGCTCCATCCCGCCACCGCCACGGCCGGCGCGCTCATGCCGACTCGCCGGCCGGTCCCGCGTATGCCGCGCGCAACAGGTTCTGGAAATGCCACACGCCGCTCTCGCGCTTCGGGTTGAGCCGGCCCGGACGGTAGGCGCCGGAAGCCAGCCCGCGCTGCACCGCTTCGCAGATGCCGATGTCCTCGTTCTGCACCTCGTCGCTGAAGCTGCGGTCGGCCTCCATGCGCGCCTGCGCCGCGGCGTCCTGCGCGTAGTAGTAGTCGAACACGATGCGGCAGCGATCCGGACCCAGCGGCAGGATGCGGTTGGTCTGCAGCCGGCCGGGCATGATGTTGAGCATCACGTTGGGGTAGACGAAGTAATAGAACGCCTCGCCGTCGCCGTAGATGTCGGTGCTGTTGCGCAATGGCGAGGACTGCAGCGAGTGCCACGCGAACAGCTCGGTGTCGTAGGCGCGATAGTCCAGCACCTTCGACAGGCCCGGATGCACGTGCGGCAGGTGGTAACCCTCGAGGAAGTTGTCGACATAGACCTTCCAGTTGCAGTCGATGTCGTAGGTGTCGCGGCGCAGGTAGCGCATCGCCGCCAGGTCGATCGGCGCGATGCGCTCGGCGATGCCGCCGTAGACCTGCTCGAACGGCGGCACCTCCTCGTCCAGCGCGACGAACACCAGCCCCTGCCACTCGTGCACGCGGTACGGCGGCAGGCGGATGTCCTCCACGCGGAAATCGGCGGCGCCCTGCATTTCCGGCGCGCTGCGCAGCTGGCCGTCGAGGGTGTAGGTCCAGCCGTGGTACTTGCAGTGCAGCGCCCGCGCGCCCTTGCCGTCGCACAGCGCCAGCGGACCGGCGCGGTGGCGGCAGACATTGGGGAAGGCACGCAGCACGCCGTCCTCGCCGCGCACCAGCAGCAACGGCACGCCGGCGACCTGTTCGACCGCGTGGTCACCGGGCCCGGCCAGCTGCCCCTGCTGCGCGACCAGTTGCCAGCTGCGCGCGAACACCGCGCGCAGCTCCATCGCCAGCATCGCCTCCCCCGCGTAGTAGCGCGCGGGCAAGGCGTGCGCGCGGTCGAGCGGTTCAGCGACGGTGTCGGTGTGCATGGATTGCTGTCCCCGGTTGGATGGCCGCAAACAACCCGGCCGGCGCCGCCCGCCCGTCCCGGCAGGGGCGCCCCGCTGAGCCTAGCGCTTGTGCCGAACCGGCGGCAACCGCACTGACGCCCGGCCGGCCGGTACGATCCGGCACCCCTATCTACCGGCCGGATTCGGTTGTAGATTGCGGTGAAACCTGCGAGAAGCCGCTGCCGTCCATGCCAGGCGCCGTACTGCTGTCGCCACTTCGCCCCATCGCACCGCGTGGGCCGTTTTCGTCGCCGCGACGAGGCGACGCATGATCGCGGCGTCGGCCAGCGGCACGCTGGAACAGGCGCTGGCGCACGCGGAGCGGCTGCTGCAACGCGACCCCGCGCTGGCAGTGGAGCAGTTGGAGGAGATCCTGCAAGTGGCCGGCGCGCATCCGTTGGCGCTGCAACTGCTGGCAGCCGCGCACTTGCGCCAGGGCGATGCCCAGGCCGCGCTCGACATCCTGCTTCCGCTGGCGCCGTCGCAACCGACATGGGCGGCGCTGCAGCTCGACCTGGGCGTGGTGCTGGGCCGGCTCGGCCGCGGCGAGGAGGCGATCGCCGCGCTGCGCCGCGCGGTCGCCCTGAAACCCGACCTGCCGCAAGCCTGGCGCGAACTCGGCGACCACCTGATGGCAGCCGGCGAGCAGGACGCGGCCGACGCCGCCTACGCCCGGCACGTGCTGCATTCCACCCACGACCCGCGCCTGATGGGCGCCGCCGTGGCGCTCGCCGAAGGCCGCATCCCGCAGGCCGAGGCGCTGCTGCGCGAGCATCTCAAACAGGCGCCCACCGACGTCGCGGCGATCCGCATGTTCGCCGAAGTCGCCGCCCGCGTGGGCCGCAACGAGGATGCGCTGAACCTGCTCGCACGCTGCCTCGAACTGGCCCCCGGTTTCGACGCCGCACGTCAGCACTACGCCATGGTCCTGCATCGCAGCAACCAGCCCGAGCAGGCACTGGCGCAGATCGAACACCTGCTGGCGAACGACCCGCAGCACCCGGCCTACCGCAACCTCAAGGCGGTGGTGTTGTGCCGCATCGGCGATTACGAGCCGGCCATCGCGATCTACGCCGACCTGGTGCAGCGCTACCCCGACAACCCGCGCCTGTGGATGAGCTACGGCCACGCGCTGAAGACCGCCGGCTTCGGCGACCGCGCGATCGCCGCCTACCGGCACAGCGTGGAACGCCTGCCCTCCTTCGGCGAAGTCTGGTGGAGCCTGGCCAACCTCAAGACCTTCCGCTTCAGCGCGGCCGACCTCGCCACCATGAGCGACCAGCTGGCGCGCAGCGACCTGTCGGACGAGGACCGCCTGCACCTGGAGTTCGCCATGGGCAAGGCGCGCGAGGACGCCGACGCCTGCGCGGAGTCGTTCGCCCACTACGCCCGCGGCAACGCGATCCGCCGCGCGCAACTGCACTACAGCGCGGACGAGACCAGCGCACGGGTGACCCGCGCCTGCGCGCACTACACCGGCGAGTTCTTTGCCACGCGCGCGGGCATGGGTTGCCCGGCGCGCGATCCGATCTTCGTGGTCGGGCTGCCGCGCGCCGGCTCCACCCTGATCGAGCAGATCCTGTCCAGCCACAGCCAGGTCGAAGGCACGATGGAGCTGCCCGAAGTCGCCTCGATCTCCCGCAGCCTGCGCCGGCAGAGCGAGGTCGACAGCGCGACGCCCTACCACGATGCGCTGGCCGCGCTCGACGCCGACGCGCTGCGCGCGCTCGGCGAGCACTACCTCGCGCACACCCGCATCCAGCGCAAGACCGCGGCACCGCTGTTCATCGACAAGATGCCGAACAACTTCATGCACGTCGGCCTGATCCACCTCATGCTGCCGAATGCAAAGATCATCGACGCGCGCCGGCATCCGCTGGCGTGCTGCTTCTCGGCGTTCAAGCAGCACTTCGCGCGCGGGCAGAGTTTCAGCTACGACCTCGAGGATGTCGGGCGCTACTACCGCGACTATGTCCGCCTGATGGCGCACTTCGACACGGTGCTGCCCGGGCGCATCCACCGCGTGTTCTACGAGCGCATGGTGGCGGACACCGAGGGCGAGGTTCGCCGCCTGCTCGATTATTGCGGCCTGCCGTTCGAGGACGCGTGCCTGCGCTTCTTCGAGAACCCGCGGCCGGTGCACACCGCCAGTTCGGAGCAGGTGCGCCGACCGATCTATCGCGAAGGCGTGGACCACTGGCGCCGGTTTGCGCCGTGGCTGGGGCCGCTGGAACGCGCTCTCGGGCCGGTGCTGCACAGCTATCCCGAGGTGCCAGGGTTCATCTGAAAGGTTGGGGGTTTGGTTGGTTTGCCGTTCACCGGACAAGGGGAGATCGCATGCACACAAGCAGGTCCAGACAGGTCATGAACGCCCGGCGGGCAACGTTGATCCGGTTGCCGCTGGCAGCCGCCATCTGCCTCGCCATGGCGGCACCCGCCGTGGCGCAGGACACCGGGCAGTCCACGCCGCCCGACACCACGTCATCGGCAAAACAGAAAACCACCACGCTCGGCGTGGTCACGGTGACCGCGCAGAAGCGCACAGAGAACCTGCAGAAGGTGCCGATCAGCATGGACGTGCTGGCCACCGACCAGCTCGAAGCGCTGCACGTGAAGAGCTTCGACGACTACGTGAAGTACTTGCCCAGCGTGACGTTCCAGCAGGGCGGCGGCGGCATCGCCACCGGCCCCGGCTTCGTCTCGATCTACATGCGCGGCGTGACCAGCGGCGGCAATACCAACCACTCCGGCTCGCAGCCGAGCGTGGGCGTGTACCTCGACGACCAGCCGGTGACGACGATCCAGGGTCCGCTCGACATCCACATGTACGACATCGCCCGCATCGAGGTGCTGGCCGGCCCGCAGGGCACGCTGTACGGCGCCAGCGCCGAGGCCGGCGCCTTGCGCATCATCACCAACAAGCCCGACCCCAGCGGTTACGCGGCCGGCTACAGCCTGGGCGTGGACACGCTCGCGCACGGCGGCATCGGCTACACGGCCGAGGGCATGCTCAACCTGCCGATCAACTCGAAGGCTGCGATCCGCCTGGTCGGCTGGCGCGAGCACGACGCCGGCTACATCGACAACAAGGCCGGCTCGCGCACCTTCCCCACCTCGGGCATCACCATCAGCAACGCGCCCGACTGCACGGCGAGCGGAACCTCGCCCTCGTCGGCGTTCCAGTGCGTCGGCCATGCCAAGGACAATTACAACGACGCCAACATCACCGGCGCGCGCGCCGCGCTGAAGGTCGACCTCGACGACAACTGGTCGATCACGCCGATGCTGATGGGGCAGCAGACCATCTCGCACGGCAACTTCGCCAGCGACCCGGCGGTGGGCGACCTGGCGGTCACGCACTTCTACCCCGAGCGCGTCAACGACCGCTGGTGGCAGGGTGCGCTGACCGTGCAGGGCAAGATCGGCAACTTCGACCTGACCTATGCCTACGCGCACCTCAAGCGCAACCAGGAGGAACAGACCGACTACAGCGACTACGGCTTCTGGTACGACGCGCTGTACGGCTCCGGCGCGTCCTTCTATGACAACAACGGCGCGCTGGTCAATCCTTCGCAGCACATCAGCGACCGCGACGGCTACACCAACAGCAGCCACGAGCTGCGCCTGGTCTCGCCGGCGGACGATCGCCTGCGCCTGGTCGCCGGCGCCTTCTGGCAGAAGCAGAAGCACGACATCCTGCAGAACTACCAGGTCGACGGCCTGGCCGACGCGATCTCCGTCACCGGCTGGAACGACACCATCTGGCTGACCCGGCAGATGCGTTACGACCGCGACGAGGCGCTGTTCGGCGAACTGTCGTGGGATTTCATCCCCGACGTGCTCACCGGCACCGTCGGCGAACGCTACTACCGCACCAGCAACCAGCTGTACGGCTACTTCGGCTACGGCGCGGGCTTCTCCTCCAGCCAGGGCGAGGCCGCCTGCGTGTCGCCCGAGCCGTTCATGGGCGCGCCGTGCCTGGACTTCGACAAGCGGGTGAAGGAGAGCGGCAACCTCACCAAGTTCAACCTGACCTGGAACATCAGCGACACCAAGATGATCTACGCCACCCGCTCGGAAGGCTTCCGCCCCGGCGGCGTCAACCGGCGCGGCACCCTGCTGCCGTACCATGCCGATTTCCTGATCAACCAGGAGCTGGGCTGGAAGACCTCGTGGCTGGACAACCGGGTGTCCTTCAACGGTGCGGTGTTCCGCGAAACCTGGAACGATTTCCAGTTCCCGATCCTGGGCGCGAACGGCCTCACCGAAATCAAGAACGCCAACTCCGCGCGCATCGAAGGCCTCGAGTCGCAACTGAACTGGCAGGCCACCTACAACCTGCAGCTGACCGCCGGCTGGGCGCTGTACCGCGCGCGACTCACCGCCAACTACTGCGGCTTCACCGACGCCAGCGGACGCCCGATCACCGACTGCCCGCCCGGCTCGCTCAACCCGCAGGACGGCAGCGTGGTGTCCGGGCCACTGGCGCCCAAGGGCACCCAGCTGCCGATCACGCCGAAGTTCAAGGGCAACCTGATCGCGCACTACAGCTTCACCCTCGGTGACAGCGATGCGTTCGTGCAGGCGGCGCTGGTCCACGTCGGCAAGCGCACGACCGACCTTCGCCTGAGCGAACGCGCGCTGCTCGGCGACCTGCCCGCGTACAACACGCTGGACCTGTCCGCCGGCGTGCAGAAAGGCAGCTGGTCGGCCGACGTCTACATCAACAACGCCTTCGACAAGCGCGCCGCGCAATACAAGTACACCGAGTGCGGCGTCGACGTCTGCGGCGCGCACGGCGTGGTGGCGCAGTACCCGAACGGCCAAGTCTACACCGGCTACAGCCTGCCGCGCACCATCGGCATCCGCTTCAAGCAGGACTTCTAGCCGTCCGCGACACGCCGCTGCCTGCTCATGCGGGCAGCGGCCATGCCGTCGCGCGTGATGTGACGCAGAATCGAATCAGGCGCTCCGCGAGCGCGCTAAAGTGGCGTGGACGGCATCGTTCACCTGCCCGCGCCGCGCGCGCGAGGATCTTGCCGGGCGATGGTCCACGCGATGAGGCTTTCCCATGGTTCGTATCCGCTGCCCGTGGTTTTTCTCCCTGCCCCTGCTGCTGGCCTGCGCCGGCAGCGCCCCCGCCGCCGATACCGGCCCCTCGCCAGCGCATCAGGCGCCGGTCGCCGACGCCCCGCCCGGCCCGACCCATTACCGGGACTGGCCGTCGATACGCGGCCCGTCGGGTGCCGACCCGGCGCTGGAGCAGCGCGTGCGCGCGATCGTGGCCGGCATGACGCTGGCGCAGAAGATCGGCCAGATGACCCAGGCCGAGATCAAGTCGATCACGCCGGCGCAGGTGAAGCAGTACTACATCGGCTCGGTGCTCAACGGCGGCGGTTCCTGGCCGGGGAAGAACAAGCACGCCGGCATCGGCGACTGGCTCGCCCTGGCCGACCGTTACCGCGACGCCTCGATGGCCACCGATGCGAAGGTGCAGATCCCGGTGGTCTGGGGCACCGACGCGGTGCATGGCGACAACAACGTGTTCGGCGCCACCCTGTTCCCGCACAACATCGGCCTGGGCGCGGCGCACGACCCGGCGCTGGTCGAGGCGATCGGCCGGGCCACCGCCAGGGCGGTGCGCGCCACCGGCATCGACTGGGCCTTCGCGCCGACCCTGGCGGTGGCGCAGAACGTGCGCTGGGGCCGCACCTACGAGAGCTTTTCCAGCGAGGCGCCGCTGGTGCGCGAGTACGCGCGCGCCTATGTCACCGGGCTGCAGGGCGACTTCGACGATCACCACGTGATGGCCACCGCCAAGCACTTCATCGGCGACGGCGCCACCTGGAACGGCGTCGACGAGGGCCAGGCCCGGGTCAGCCGGCAGGACATGATCAACGTGCACGGCGCCGGCTACTTCGGCGCGCTGCGCGCCGGCGTGCTCAGCGTGATGGCGTCCTACAACAGCTGGGACGACGTGGCCGACGGGATCGACTACGGCAAGATGTCCGGCGCCCGCGCGCTGCTCACCGGCGTGCTCAAGGAGAAGATGGGCTTCGACGGCTTCGTGGTATCCGACTGGAACGCGATCGGCCAGCTGCCCGGCTGCAACAACGCCAGCTGCGCGCAGGCGATCAACGCCGGCATCGACATGGTGATGGTGCCCGACGACTGGCAGGCCTTCATCTCCAACACCACCCGGCAGGTCGAGGACGGCCAGATCCCGATCAGCCGCATCGACGACGCGGTCAGCCGGATCGTGCGCGCCAAGCTGCGCATGGGCCTGTTCGGCAAGCGGCCCTCGCAGCGACAAGGCGCCGGCGACGCCACCGCCCTGCAGCATCGCGAGCTGGCGCGCCGCGCGGTACGCGAGTCGCTGGTGCTGCTGAAGAACAACCACCGCGCGCTGCCGCTGCGGGCCGGCGCGAAGATCCTGGTGGTCGGCAAGAGCGCCGACAGCCTGCCGAATCAGGCCGGCGGCTGGTCGCTGAGCTGGCAGGGCAACGACAACGGCAACGCCGACTTCCCGCACGGCGAGACGATCCTGGCCGGCATCCGCGCCGCCGACGGCGCCGCGAACGTCAGCTACAGCCCGACCGCCGCCGGCATCGACCTTGCACCTTTCGACGCCATCGTGGCGGTGATCGGGGAAACCCCGTACGCGGAGATGAAAGGCGACATCACGTTGCCGGCCACGCTGCGCCACAGCGATCGCTACCCGGAGGATCTCGCCGTGCTGCAGGCCGTGGCCAAGGCGCACAAGCCGGTGGTGACGGTGTTCGTGTCCGGGCGACCGCTGTTCGTCAACGACCTGCTCAACCTGTCCGATGCCTTCGTCGCAGCGTGGCTGCCGGGCACCGAAGGCGGCGGCGTGGCGGACGTGCTGTTCGCCCACGCCGGTGGCGCAGGGCCGCACGATTTCCACGGCACGCTGCCGATGCCCTGGCCCGGCCTGCCCTGCCCGTACCAGAGCGCCGACCACGACCGGGCCTGGCTGTTCGCTCCCGGCTACGGGCTGCGCTACGCGGCGGCGCACGAGGTGGAAACGCTGCCCACCTGGTCGGCGATCCACGCCTGTGCCAAGCCGGGCACGCCGTGACGACCGGCGTCTCCCCCATGCCGCCCCAGACCACGCCTCCGGCCGGCATGCTGCATGGATGACGCTCGCGGTGTCCCGCGCTGGTTCGCCATCGCGTCGTTCGCGCTGATCTCGCTGCTGGCGCTGCTCGCGCTGCGGGTGGCGCAGCGCCCGGCAGCGCCGATCGTCCTCCCCGCCGCGCCGGTCGCGCAACCGAGCGGCCCCGGCATCGAGCTGTGGCTGAGCACGCAGGATCGCCGCCTGCGGCTGGCGCGGCAGGCCGACGTGCCGGCCAGCGACGCGACATCGACGCCTGCCGACGTGGTCATCGACACCAGCAAGACCTACCAGTCCATCGTCGGCTTCGGCGCGGCACTGACCGACGCCTCGGCCTGGCTGCTGCAGAACAAGCTGAGCGCACCGGCGCGCCACGCGCTGCTGCTCGAACTGTTCGGCCCGCCGCCCGGGCTCGATTTCAACATGGTCCGGCTGACCATCGGCGCCTCGGATTTCTCGCTGCAACCGTACACGCTGGACGACATGCCCGCCGGCGAGGTCGACCCCGAGCTGCAGCATTTCAACGTCGCGGCCAACGTGCCCTACCTCATCCCCACCGTGCAGGAGACGCTGGCGATCGACCCGCAGCTGCGCATCATCGCCTCGCCGTGGAGCGCGCCGGCGTGGATGAAGACCAGCGCCAACCTGATCGGCGGCAGCCTGCTCGAAGAGTACGAGGCGGCCTATGCGCAGTACCTGGTGAAGTACGTCGACACCTACCGCAGCTACGGCATCCCGATCTTCGCGCTGACCCTGCAGAACGAGCCCGGCTTCGTGCCGCTGACCTACCCCGGCATGCTGCTCTCCGCCGGGCAGCGCGCGCGCATCATCGCGCAGTACCTGGGCCCCGCACTGGCCGGGCGCAAGCCGCCCACGCACATCTTCGGCTGGGACCACAACTGGGACGAACCGCAGCAACCGCTGGACGTGCTCTACGACGCCGAGGCCGCGCGCTACCTGGACGGCATCGCCTGGCACTGCTACCGCGGCACGCCCGGCGCGCAGAGCGACGTGCACCACTCCTTTCCGCGCAAGGACGCCTACATCACCGAGTGTTCCGGCGGCGACTGGGAATCCAGCAAGCACGGCGAACTGCTCTGGTTCGCGCGCGACCTGCTGCTCGGCGGCCTGCGCAACTGGGCGCGCGGCGTGGTGTACTGGAACCTTGCGCTGGACGAAAACTACGGCCCGCACTTCGGCGGCTGCGACACCTGCAAGGGCATCGTCACGATCGACTCGCGCAGCGGCGCGGTGAGCCGCAACGACGAGTACTACGCGTTCGCCCATTACAGCCGCTTCATCCACCCCGGCGCCGTGCGCATCTGGTCCACCGACACCGGCAACGACATCAAGAACGTCGCCTTCCGCAACCCAGACGGCGGATCGATCGTGCTGATACTGGTCAACGGCAAGACCGTGCCGCACGAAGTCTCCGTGCAGCAGGGCGGGCTCGACTTCCGCTACACCATGCCGGCGGAAAGCGTGGCGACCTTCGTGTGGCAACCGGGAGCCGTCGCGGCCAAGCCGGCCACGGCTGCCACGATCACGCCACCCGCCACGCCGGGCAGCGCCGGCGGATCGGGCCCTACTCCACGGTGACCGACTTGGCCAGGTTGCGCGGTTGATCCACGTCCGTGCCGCGCAGCACGGCGACGTGGTAGGCGAGCAGTTGCAGCGGCACGGTGAACACGGCGGGGGCGATGAAGTTGCCGCCGGATTCCACGCGCAGGGTCACGCCGTTGCCGGCGGTGTCGTCCATGCCGGCGGAGCCGTCGGCGAACACGATCAGGCGACCGCCGCGGGCGCGTACTTCCTGCAGGTTGGATTTCAGCTTGTCCAGCAGCGGTCCGTTCGGCGCCACCGCCACCACCGGCATGTTCTCGTCGACCAGCGCCAGCGGGCCGTGCTTGAGCTCGCCGGCGGGGTAGGCCTCGGCGTGGATGTAGGAGATTTCCTTGAGCTTGAGCGAACCTTCCAGCGCCACCGGGTAGTGCGCGCCGCGGCCGAGGAACAGCGCATGCTGGCGATGGATGAAATCGCCGGCCAGGTCGATGATCGCCGGCTCCAGCTTCAGTGCGTTCTCGATCGCGCGCGGCAGGCGCTGCAGCTCCTCGCACAGCGCCGCATAGCGCGACGCGTCGAGGCCGTTGCGGCGCGCCAGCTCCAGCGCCAATAGCGCCAGGCCGGCCAGCTGCGTGGTGAACGCCTTGGTCGAGGCCACGCCGATCTCGGGGCCGGCGCGGGTCATCAGCTTGAGGTCGGCCTCGCGCACCAGCGACGACTCCGGCGAGTTGCAGATGACCAGGGTGCCGAGGTAGCCGCGTCGGCGCGACTCGCGCATCGCGGCCAGCGTGTCGGCGGTTTCGCCCGACTGCGAGATTGCCAGGAACAGCGTGCCGGGCGGCACCACGGTCTCGCGGTAGCGGTACTCGCTGGCCACCTCCACCGCGACCGGCAGGCGCGCGAATTCCTCGATCCAGTACTTGGCGACGAGGCCGGCGTGGTAGCTGGTGCCGCAGGCGATGATGTGCACGCCGCGGGTGGCGGCGAGCAGCGCCTCGCTGTCGATGCCGAAGATGTTCGGCAGCACGCCGTGCGGGCCGATGCGCGCTTCAAGCGTGTCGGCCACCGCGCGCGGCTGCTCGAAGATCTCCTTCTGCATGTAGTGGCGGTACTCGCCGCGCTCGACCGCGTCGGTGGAAAGCTCGCTCTCGTACACCTTGCGCTCGACCGGCGTGCCGTCCAGCGCGAACACCTGCACGCTGTCGCGGGTGATTTCCACCACGTCGTCCTCGTCCAGGTGCAGCATCTTGTTGGTGACCTGGATCAGCGCCTGCGCGTCGGAGCCGAGGAAGTTCTCGCCGATGCCGAGGCCGACCAGCAGCGGGGCGCCGCGGCGCGCGCCGACCACGCGATCGGGCTCGTCGCTGCTGAGCACCGCGATCGCGTAGGCGCCTTCCAGCTCGCGCACGGTGGCCAGCACCGCCTCGCGCAGGTTCTGGCCCTGGCCGATGCGTCGGTCGATCAGCGCGGCCATCACCTCGGTGTCGGTTTCCGAAGTGAACACGTGGCCGGCGGCCTGCAGCTCGGCGCGCAGGCCGGCGTAGTTCTCGATGATGCCGTTGTGCACGATCGCCACCCGGCCGGCGATGTGCGGGTGCGCGTTCGCCTCGTTCGGCACGCCATGCGTGGCCCAGCGGGTATGCGCGATGCCGGTGCCGCCGGACAGCGGGTCGGCCAGGTACAGCGCCTCCATCTCGCGCACCTTGCCCTTGGCGCGCACGCGGCGGATCGCGCCGTGGTCGAGCACGGCCACGCCGGAGGAGTCGTAGCCCCGGTATTCGAGCGCTTTCAGGCCGGCGATAAGCAGCGGGGCGACATCGCGTTGGGCTACGGCGGCAACGATTCCACACATGGCGAAGCTTCCTTCGGTTCTGGCCCGGGTCGCCCCGGGCTGTTTTGAAAGTGCCTGGCGCGGCCGGTCAATTCACCTTGCGGCGCAGCCAGTTCAGCAGGTCGATGCGGGTGATCAGGCCGAGGAAATCGTCGCCGTCGACCACGATGGCCACGTGGCCGCGCTCGAACACCGGCAGCAGCGATTCGATCGGCGAGCGCACGTCGAGCCGGTGCAGGTCGGCGATCATCGCGGTGGACACCGGGTCGCGGAAGCGCGTCTCGTCGGCGTGCACGTGCATCAGCACGTCGGACTCGTCGACGATGCCGACCAGCTTGCGGCCGTCCATCACCGGCAACTGCGACACGTCGTACAGCTTCATGCGGTTGTAGGCGGTGATCAGCAGCTCGTTGGGGCCGACCACCACGGTGTCGCGCTGGGCGAACGGGCGCAGCAGAAGGTCGCGCAGGTCGCCGTGCTGCTCGCGCTCGATGAAGCCGTTGTCGAGCATCCAGTAGTCGTTGTAGAGCTTGGACAGATACTTGTTGCCGGTGTCGCAGACCAGGGTCACCACGCGTTTCGGGGTGGTCTGTTCGCGGCAGTAGCGCAGCGCCGCGGCAAGCAGGGTGCCGGTCGACGAGCCGCCCAGGATGCCTTCCTTCGCCAGCAGCTCGCGCGCGGTCAGGAAGCTCTCCTTGTCGGAGATCGCGTAGGCCTTCTTCACCCGGGTGAAGTCGCTGATCGAGGGCAGGAAATCCTCGCCGATGCCTTCGACCATCCAGCTCGCCGACTTGGTCGAGAGCGTGCCCTCGTTGATGTACTGCGCCAGGATCGAGCCGACCGGATCGGCCAGGATCAGCTCGGTCTGCGGCGAGTGTTCGGCGAAGAACTTCGACAGCCCGCTCAGCGTGCCGGACGAGCCGCAGCCGACCACCACCGCATCCACCTTGCCGTCCATCTGTTCGAGGATTTCCGGCCCGGTGCTGGCGATGTGCGCGGCCGGGTTGTCGGGGTTGCCGAACTGGTTGATGAAGTACGCGCCGGGCGTTTCGCGGGCGATCCGCTCGGCCATGTCCTGGTAGTACTCGGGGTGTCCCTTGGCCACGTCGGAGCGGGTCAGCACCACTTCGGCGCCCATCGCCTTGAGGTTGAAGATCTTCTCGCGGCTCATCTTGTCCGGCACCACCAGGATCAGCCGGTAGCCTTTCTGCTGCGCGACCAGGGCCAGGCCCAGGCCGGTGTTGCCGGCGGTGCCCTCGACCAGGATGTCGCCCGGGCGGATGCGGCCGTCCTTCTCGGCGCCCTCGATCATCGACAGGCCGATGCGGTCCTTGATCGAGCCGCCGGGGTTGGCGCTCTCGAGTTTCAGGAACAATTCGCACGCACCCGTATCGAGGCGCCTCGCGCGAACCATCGGGGTGTGTCCGATCAGTTCGAGGACACTCTGGTGAACCGTCATGGGGGCTCCGTCGCTGGCGTGGCGGCGTCGGCGCAAAGCCGTGGCCGCAGAACCCCCATGATAACCGAGCCGCCGGATACGCTGCGGCCCCGGCAATCTTCCCGATGACTGTTTCAGGGAAGACCCGGGGCCGCGCCAGCGAACCGTTGCGTCAGTGGATGAGGTGCGCCCTGTCGGCCCACATGCGTTCAAGCCGCGCCTTGGCCAGCAGTTTCTCCTTCTTCATGCCGGCGAGGGTGGCGTCGTCGATGGGAAGCACGCCGATATCGGCGTCGTGCACCTTGCTGTCGAGCTCCCGATGGTGCTGATAAAGCCGGCGGAACTCCGCGTCCGCCTTCATCAATGCCTCGACATCATCGCGCTGCTGGTTTTCGAACATGATCCGACCTCCTGCGAGTGAACGGACGGTTGCCGCCACGTTGGCGGACCGCCGACAGCTGAATCGGCGCACACCCGCGACCCACGCCGGTCAACCGGAACGCAGGTGGGGATCTGAACGTGGGATGGGCGCATGATTCAGGTCGTTGACCCCGGTGGCCTGGATGCCTCCCGGGGCTTTGACCCTACTCCGCCGATCTGGCCGGTGCAAGGCGTCGGATCACACTTCGGCCGGTGCATTAAATACCTGTCAAAACAGTGTTTTGCAGGCATTGGGCGGCGGCTGGCCGCAGCCCGTGGAGGCGCCGCGGCAAAGCGCCGCCCGGCGCCGTTTCAGTGCCCCGCGGAGTGCTTGCGGGTGGGCTTTTTCTGCTCGGCGGGAGCCGGTGGCGGGGTATTTCCATCGTCCATCTGCGCGCGCATCGCCTTGGCCGCCTGCGCCGCCAGCGCCGCCTCGCGGCGGGCCGCCCGCGCCACCTTGCTCTGTGCCGCGGCCAGCTTCTTGGCCCGCTCGGCTTCGGCCCGCGCCTGCTCGGCCTGCTGCGAATATTCGATGCCCTGCTGCTGCAGGCGCGCGGCCTCCTCCTGCGCCAACTGGTTCTGCAGGCGCTGCCGGGCCAGCTCCAGCCGGGCCATGTCCGCCTCGCGGCGGCTGTTGGCGAGCAGGATCTGGTCGTGTTCGCGATCGAGCTGGTTCAGCTTGACCTGGGCGTCCTGCAACTGCGCGGCGGTCTTGGCCAGGTCGACGCGGCGCTCGGCGAGGTACAAGGCATGCGGCCGGTCGCCACGTCCGGCCTCCTCCAGCGCGCGGATCGCCTCGCGGGCTCGCGCCTGTTCGGACAGGGCGTAATGGCCGAGGCCGGGATCGTTGGCAAGCTGGTCCAGGCTGCCGCGCAGGCGGTTGATGTCGATGTCGTCCTGGCGTGCCTGCGCGGCACCGACCAGGGCCAGCGCCAGGCCTGCGCCAGCGAGCAGTTGGGCAAGGCGCTTCATGGCTGGCCTCCGGGAATGCTGCTGGCGGCCGCGGGATCGTCATTGCCGGGGATCGGCGTGCCGTCGACCGGCGCGGAGAGCACCGAGGCCGAAGGCGCCGGCATGTCGCCCACCGGCAACGGCGCGGAAGAGTCGGCGGCGGGTGCCGGGATCGCCTGTTCCATCTGCTGCTGCCGGGCGGCCAGTTGCTCGCCCTCGCTGCGCAGGCGGGTGTTTTCCTGCAGCTTGCCCTGCATCTCGGCACGGGCCGCGCCCAGCCGCGCCTTGACCCGCGCCAGCTCGGCATCGGCGCCGGATTCCTCGGCGAGGTTCGCGGCATCGGCAAACTTGCGCGCCGCCATCGCCTCCTGCGCCTGCTGGAACTTGTCCTGCGCGAAACCGAGGTCGACCGGCGCGTAATCCGCCGCGCCGGCGTCACGGGCGGCCTGCAGCTGGTATTGGGCCAGGTTCATCGCGTCATTCGGCGGCGGCGCCGTGGCGCAACCGGCCACGGCCAGGGTCAGCGCCAGCATGGTGGCCGCCGCGCGCATGCGGCGCGCGAGCGCGGCCGATGGGGAAAAGAAGTACATCACAGTCCTCATGGTGTGTTGCAGCGTATTGTGGGCAGGCATAATCGTGCAATGCAATGTACATCGGGAACCCAGGGGTAAAACGTGGACATCGGCTACTTCCTCAAGCTCATGGTAGACAAGGGCGCGTCGGACATGTTCCTGTCCACCGGTGCCCCGGTGAACATCAAGGTCGAGGGCAAGCTTTATCCGCTGGGCAATACCGGCCTGCCGAGCGGCATGGTCAAGAAGATCGCCTATTCGCTGATGGACGAGGGCCAAGTGCCGCAGTTCGAGCGCAACCTCGAACTGAACATGGCATTGGCGGTGAAGGAAGCCGGCCGCTTCCGCATCAACGTCTTCAAGCAGCGCGGCGAAGTGGGCATGGTGATCCGCGCGATCAAGAGCGAGATCCCCTCGATCGAGCAGCTGCAGCTGCCGCCGATCTTCCGCGACCTGATCATGGAGCCGCGCGGACTGATCCTGGTGGTGGGCGCCACCGGCTCGGGCAAGTCGACCACGCTGGCGGCGATGATCGACCAGCGCAACTCGCAGTCGCCCGGGCACATCCTCACCATCGAGGACCCGATCGAATACCTGCACCGGCACAAGCGCTCGATCGTCAACCAGCGCGAGGTCGGGCTGGACACGCACAGCTACCACGAGGCGCTGAAGAACGCGATGCGCGAGGCGCCGGACGTGATCATGATCGGCGAGATCCGCGACACCGACACGATGGAGGCGGCCATTGCCTTCTCCGAGACCGGCCACCTGTGCCTGGCCACGCTGCACTCCAACAACTCCGACCAGACGCTGGAGCGCATCCTCAACTTCTTCCCCGAATCGGCGCACAAGAACGTGCTGATGAACCTGGCGCTGAACCTGCGCGCGGTGATCAGCCAGCGCCTGGTGATCGGCAAGGACGGCCGCCGCATCCCGGCCGCCGAGGTGCTGCTGAACACGCCGCTGATCCGCGACATGATTCGCCGCGGCCAGATCCACGAGATCAAGGACGCCATGGATCGCAGCCTGCAGGAAGGCATGCAGACCTTCGACCAGTCGCTGTACAAGCTGTACAAGGAAGGCCGCGTGGAACTGGACGAGGCCCTCAGCAAATCCGACTCCCGCGATGGCCTCGCCCTCAAGATCCGCCTCGCCGAAGGCGGCAACAGCAGCGCCGAACTGGCCGGCAACGACCCGTACGGGATGGGGTTCTGAAGGGCCGGGAATAGGGAATAGGGAATCGGGAATCGGGAATCGGGAATCGGGAATCGGAAAAACCAAGCGCGGAGCGCGGCTCCTGCTCTTGCAGTTCCTATTCCCTATTCCCCATTCCCTATTCCCGGCTTACGGTGCGTCGGGTTGCGCCTCCGGCGCCGCACGCTGAAACGCTTCCAGCTCGTTGCAGGCGGCGTGGATGCGCGTAATGGTGGGGTAGTCGTCGAGCGGCAGTTTCCAGCGAATGGCGTTGTAGACCTGCGGGATCAGGCAGGCATCGGCCATGCTCGGGGTTTCGCCGTGGCAGTAGCGGCCGGTGGCGGCGCTCTCCGCCAGCATGGCCTCGATCGCCTTGAAGCCGGCATCGATCCAGTGCCGCGACCAGGCTGCCCGCTGCTCCTCGCTGGCGCCGAACTCCTTCTCCAGATGCTGCAGCACGCGCAGGTTGCCCAGCGGGTGAATGTCGCAGCACACCGCCATGGCCAGCGCGCGCACCTGGGCGCGGCCGCGGGCGTCGACCGGCAGCAGCGCGGTTTCCAGCTCCGGGTGCATCTCGTCCAGATATTCCATGATCGCCAGCGACTGGGTCAGCACGCGGTCGCCGTCGCACAGCACCGGCACGGATTCGAGCGGGTTCAGCGCCTGGTATTGCGCCGTGTGCTGCTCGCCGCCGTCGCGCACGAGGTGCACCGGACGCGTCTCGTAGTCCAGGCCCTTGAGGTTCAGCGCGATGCGCACGCGATAGGCAGCACTGGAACGCCAGTAGCTGTAGAGCACCAAGCCGGTCGCCATGAGCGGTCCCCCCCTGCGTGGATAGCCTGCAGTTTAGCCACAAGTGCAGCCGTTGCGCGCGCCCGCGTGTCGTCGGCCCGGCGTGCCTCGCCAGGCCGCGTTTGCATCACTGCCGCGGCCACCGGACAATAGGCGGTTGCAGCCGGTTCTGGCTAGCCCCCACCATCCAACGGAGTTGTGCCGTGTCCGTCATCCGCATGAGCGACCTCGACCTGCGCAACCAGCGCGTGCTGATCCGCGAAGATCTCAACGTGCCGATCGACGAACAGGGCCGGATCACCTCGACCCAGCGCCTCGACGCCGCCCTCCCGACGATCCTGGCCGCCCGCGACGCCGGCGCGAAGGTGATGGTGATGTCGCACCTGGGCCGGCCCAAGGAAGGCCAGTTCGACGCCGAATCCTCGCTGGCGCCGGTGGCGCTGTGGCTGAGCAGCAAACTCGACCAGCCGGTGCGGCTGGTGGCCGACTACCTGGTCAACGGGGTGGAGGTGGCCGCCGGCGAGGTGGTGCTGCTGGAAAACTGCCGCATGAACGTCGGCGAGGGCAAGGACGACGACACGCTGGCGAAGAAATATGCCGCGCTGTGCGACATCTTCGTGATGGACGCGTTCGGCACCGCGCATCGCGCACAAGCCTCGACCCACGGCGTGATCAGGTACGCCCCGGTCGCCGCCGCCGGCCCGTTGCTGTGCGCCGAGCTGGATGCGCTGGGCAAGGCGCTGGAGCACCCGGCGCATCCGCTGCTGGCGATCGTGGCCGGCTCCAAGGTGTCGACCAAGCTGACCCTGCTGGACAACCTGATCGGCAAGGTCGACCAGCTCATCGTCGGCGGCGGCATCGCCAACACCTTCATCGCCGCGATGGGACACTCGGTCGGCAACTCGCTGGTGGAGATGGATCTGCTCGACGCGGCGAAGAAGGTGCTGGCCGACGCCAAACGACGCGGCGCCGAAGTGCCGATGCCGATCGACGTGGTGGTGGCGCCGGCGTTCTCCGCGCAGGCCCCGGCCACGATCAAGCCGGTCGACCAGGTCGGTGCGGACGAGATGATCCTCGACATCGGCCCGCAGACCGCCGAACTCTACGCCGCCCTGATCGCCAAGGCCGGCACCGTGGTGTGGAACGGCCCGGTCGGCGTGTTCGAGTTCGACGCGTTCGGCAAGGGCACCGAAACGCTGGCGCGCGCGATCGCGGCGTCGAACGCGTTCTCGATCGCCGGCGGCGGCGACACCCTGGCCGCGGTCGACAAGTACGGCATCGCCGACCAGGTCTCCTACATCTCCACCGGCGGCGGCGCGTTCCTGGAATTCCTCGAAGGCAAGGAACTGCCGGCGGTCACCGCACTGAAGGCGCGAGCCGCGAAGTAATGCTCTGCCTGTTCGACCTCGACGGCACCCTGATCGATTCCGAGCACGGCATCACCGCCTGCGTGAAGCATGCGCTGGCGCGGCTGGACGTGCCGGCGCCGGCACATGCGGAACTGCGCCGCTGGATCGGCCCGCCGCTGCGGCACAGCTTCGCGCCGCTCCTGGACCACGACGCCGAACGCATCGAGGCGGCGGTGGCGTACTACCACGAGCGCTTCAACACGCTCGGCTGGCGCGAGCACGAGATCTATCCGGGCATCGAGCTGCTGATCGAGCGGCTGCGCGGCGCCGGCCACCAGCTCGCCGTGGTCACCAGCAAGCCGCACCGCCACGCCGCGCCGATCCTCGCCCACCTGCCGTTCGGCGACGCGTTCCTGCGCCTGTACGGCCCGCACCCGGACAGCGCGCACAGCGAGAAGGCCACGATGATCAGCGAGGCACTGGCCGACTTCGGCGCCGACCCGGCCGACACGGTGATGATCGGCGACCGCCACTTCGACATCGACGGCGCCGTCGCCAACCGCGTGCGTGGCTTCGGTGTGCTCTGGGGCTTCGGCAGCCGCGCGGAACTGGAACAGGCCGGCGCCCACGCCATTGCGGCAACGCCGGACGAACTGGCCGCCTTGCTGGAAATCCCGGCGGCCGCTCCGTAGGGCGGGCACCGCCCGCCGGCTTTTGTTTCGGTCGCTGGATAAGGCAGAACGGCGGGCAGTGCCCGCCCTACCGAATGAGGCGCTCGCACAGGCATTCCCGCGATCACCGGGAGGCGACCGCGAGTAGCCTTATTTGACGACGCGCTTCACCGCGTCGACCACGTGCGCCACGGTGAAGCCGAAGTGCTCGAACAGCTGCGGCGCCGGCGCCGAGGCGCCGAACGTGGTCATGCCGACCACTTCGCCGTCCAGGCCCACGTACTTGCGCCAGAAATCGGCGGTGGCCGCTTCCACCGCCACGCGCGCGCGGCACCAGAGCGGCAGCACGCCTTCGCGGTATTCCAGCGGCTGCGCGTCGAACACCTCGGTGCACGGCATCGACACCACGCGCACGGCCACGCCCTGCTGCGCCAGCGCGCGCGACGCCTCCATCGCCAGTTCCACTTCCGAACCGGTGGCGATCAGGATCGCCTGGAACTTCGTGTCCAGCGGATCGGACAGCACGTAGCCGCCGCGCAGGATGTCGGCCACCTGCTGTGCGCTGCGCTGCTGGTGCCTGAGGTTCTGCCGCGAGAAGATCAGGCACGACGGCGCGCCCTTGCGCTCGATCGCCGCCTTCCACGACGCCGCCGATTCCACCGCATCGCACGGACGCCACAGCTGGTTGTTCGGGATGTAGCGCAGGCTCGCCATGTGCTCCACCGGCTGATGGGTCGGGCCGTCCTCGCCCAGGCCGATCGAGTCGTGCGTGTAAACGTGGATCGCATGGGCCGGGATCAGCGCACTCATGCGCACCGCATTGCGCGCGTAGTCGGAGAACACCAGGAACGTCGCGTCGTACGGGATGAAGCCGCCATGCAGCGCCACGCCGTTGGCGATCGCGGTCATGCCGAACTCGCGCACGCCGTAATAGACGTAGTTGCCCTTGCCGTCCGCGCTGTCGCCGGTGGCGGCGTCGAGGCTGCCCTTCCACTTGGTCAGGTTGGAGCCGGCCAGGTCGGCCGAGCCGCCGATCAGCTCCGGCAGCAGCGGCGCGAACGCTTCGATGCTCATCTGCGAAGCCTTGCGCGAGGCCACTTCGGGACCGTCGGCCTGCAGCTTGTCGATGAACGCCTGCGACTTCGCGGCCCAGTCGGCCGGCAGCTCGCCGCTCATGCGGCGGTCGAATTCGGCAGCCAGCTCCGGATGGGCGGAGGCGTACCTCGCGAACACGTCGTTCCACGCCTGCTCCGCGGCGGCGCCCTTGGCCTTGTGATCCCAACCGGCATAGATCTCGGCCGGGATCTCGAACGGTGCGTACTTCCAGCCCAGCTGCTCGCGCGCGGCGGCGATCTCGTCCTTGCCCAGCGGCGCGCCGTGGCTTTCCTCCTTGCCCTGCTTGTGCGGCGCACCGAAGCCGATGACGGTTTTCGCGCAGATCAGGGTGGGCTTGTCGTGCTGCGTGGTGGCCTTGGCGATCGCCTGTTTGATCGCCTCGGCATCGTGCCCGTCCACGCCGCGGATCACGTTCCAGCCGTACGCCTCGAAGCGCGCCGGGGTGTCGTCGGTGAACCAGCCGTGCACTTCGCCGTCGATCGAGATGCCGTTGTCGTCGTAGATCGCCACCAGCTTGCCCAAGCCCCAGGTGCCGGCCAGCGAGGCAGCTTCGTGCGAGATGCCTTCCATCAGGCAGCCGTCGCCGAGGAAGGCGTAGGTGTGGTGATCGACCACATCGTGGCCCGGACGGTTGAAATGCGCCGCCAGTACCTTCTCGGCCAGCGCGAAGCCGACCGCATTCGCCAGGCCCTGGCCGAGCGGACCGGTGGTGGTCTCCACGCCCGGCGTTTCGCTGGCTTCCGGGTGGCCGGCGGTCTTCGAATGCAGCTGGCGGAAGCGCTTGAGCTGGTCCATCGGCAGGTCGAAGCCGGTCAGGTGCAGCAGCGCGTACTGCAGCATCGAGCCGTGGCCGTTGGACAGCACGAAGCGGTCGCGGTTGGGCCACTTCGGGTTGGCCGGATTGAACTGCAGGAAGTCGTTCCACAGCACCTCGGCGAGGTCGGCCATGCCCATCGGCATGCCCGGATGACCGGACTTGGCCGCTTCCACGGCGTCCATGGCAAGGGCTCGCACGGCGTTGGCGAGTTCGCGGCGGGTGGTCATCAGGCGTCTCCGGAGGGTGCAAAAGCGTCCATTGTCGCCGATCCGGTCGCGCGGTGTCGCGCGCCGGACACGGCCCTGGGCACGGCCCGCATTCGGCCGGCTTAATCTGCGCTTAATACTGAACTAATGAGTATTGAATCTTTCGGGGCACCACCCATCTAAGTCTTCGTGTCGCCGCCCGTCTTGGGCGGGGCGCATTCGACAAACGGCCCTCCCCATCCGGGGCCAACTGTCCTGACCATTGGAGCCTCATCCATGAAAACCAAGAAAACACTGCTCGCCCTCGCTCTCGTCTCTGCCGGCCTGGTGGCCGTCCCCGCCGCCTTCGCGCAGAACGCGCCCGCCGACAACGCCGGCTGGTTCGTCAACGGCAACATCGGCCGCACCGCGATCAACCATGGGCCGTACGACGGCCATGACACCGGCTATGCCCTGAACGGCGGCTACCGTTGGTCGCTGGCGCCGAACTTCGCGCTGGGCGCCGAGGTGGGCTACAACGACCTGGGCAACATCCACGCCAAGAACATCTTCAACAGCGACCCGGTGATCGCCGACAACAAGTCGCAGCTGCACGGCTGGACGGTGGGCGCCAACGCCCGGCTGGACATGACCCCGAACTGGTACCTCAGCGGTCGCGCGGGCCTGTACAGCTGGACCGGTCACGGCATGAACAACGACGTGAACCCGATCCGCAAGAGCCTGGACGACAACAGCTGGTACGCCGGCGCAGGCATCGGCTACAACATCACCCCGCAGCTCAGCGTGGGCGTGAACTACGACTACTTCGACGCCAGCAAGGACCACGTGAACCTCAGCACGGACATGGTCTCGGCCAGCGCCGAATACCGCTTCTGATCCGCAGAGGTTGATTCCGACATCGCGTCGGGATGTTCACCTACAAGAAGAGGGCGCCTGAGGGCGCTCTCTTTCTTTATGCGAACTGCGCCACATATAAAATACGTGGTTGGCGCCTTGCGTCCCGACGCGCAGGACTGCGACAGGAAAGATCGGGAAACACCACAACAGGGGATTTCAAATGAAAAACTCACTCTTGACGCTGGCCGCTCTGGCCGGTGCGACGTTGGCCACGGCCAGCGTGCAGGCAAAGGATCTCACCGGCGGTTTCGTCAACCTCGGCGCCGGTCGCGTGAGCTACCACGCCACGTTGGACAACTACGACCTCGGCAGCGAACACGGCACGGCCGTCATTCTCAACGCCGGCTACCGCACCCAGTTCATCGGCTTCGAGGCGGGCTACACCGACCTCGGCAGCATCAGCAGCCGCGATGGCACCACCTACGCCAAACTCTCGGGTGACGGCTGGACCGCAGGCATCAACGGTCACTTCAACCCGACCGACGCCTGGTACATCTCCGCGCGCGGCGGCGCCTTCATGTGGAAGCTGCACGCCAAGTTGCAGTCCAGCGACCCGGCCGACCCCTTCAACGAGAAGGCCAGCAAGCAGTCGCTGGGCTGGTACGCAGGCGTGGGCACTGGCTACGACATCAACAAGAGCTGGAGCATCGGCGCCAACTTCGATTACTACAGCATCTCCAAGCAGGGCTTGGACATCGGTAACCGCATCTACACGGTGAGCGCCGAGTACCGCTTCTGAACTCCATCGCGTGACGCAAAAAAGGGCGCCGCAAGGCGCCCTTTTCTTCTCTGCCGATTCCCTGTTCCCTATTCCCTATTCCCCGCCTGAAAGGCAATCAGCCGTTCCACTGCCCCAGCGCCGCCAGGCCATTGTCCCTGGCGCGGGCGTGAACGATCTTCTGCGCGTCGGCGACATTGCCCTTCAGGTCCTTCGACCACAACTGCAGCGCGGCCTGCTGCATCGCGCGGCCGTAGGAGAACGACAGCGGCCAAGGGTGCGGGCCGATCTGGTTCATCGCGTTGAGGTGTGCAGTGGACTGCTGGTCGCTCTGGCCACCGGAAAGGAACACGATGCCCGGCAGCGCTGCCGGCACGGTGGACTTGAGCACGCGCACGGTGGCCTCGGCTACTTCACCGACCTCGGCCTGCTCCTCGCAATCCTTGCCGGGGATGACCATGCTGACCTTCAGGATGGTGCCTTCCAGCATCACGTTCTGCTCGTACAGCGCATTGAACAGGCTACGCAGCACGGCTTCGTGCACTTCGTAGCTGACTTCGATGGTGTGGTCGCCGTCCATGATCACTTCGGGCTCGACCATCGGCACCAGGCCGGCCTCCTGGCACAGCGCGGCGTAACGAGCCAGCACGTGGCAGTTCGCCTCGATCGCGGTGGAGCTGGGGTTTTCCTCGGAGATGTTGATCACCGCGCGCCACTTGGCGAACTGGGCGCCCAGCTTCGCGTATTCCTGCAGGCGTTCGCGCAGGCCGTCGAGGCCTTCGGTGACCACGTCGCCGGGGAAACCGGCCAGCGGCTGCGGGCCCTTGTCGACCTTGATGCCGGGGATGATGCCGTTCTTCTTCATCACCTGGGTGAACGGCACGCCGTCCTTGGTGGACTGGCGGATCGTCTCGTCGAACAGGATCGCGCCGGAGATGTGCTCGGACAGGCCCGGCGTGGTCAGCAGCAACTCGCGGTAGGCGCGCCGGTTCTCCTCGGTGTTCTCGATGCCGACGGCCTCGAAGCGCTTGCGGATGGTGTTGGTCGACTCGTCGATCGCGATGATGCCCTTGCCGGGCGCAACCATCGCCAGGGCGACGCTTTCGAGATCTTCAATGCTCATTGGTGACTCCGCGATGGTGGGGGCGATGCCCGGCCACCCATGGTGGGCGCCGCCTCGAGAACGAAGCGGCATGGTGAAAAACGCCGATTATAGGCCAGATCGGGGCCACGACGGGCCGAAACGACGCCGCACCCCGCAGGCACTGCCGGCTCAGCTCAGGCCGGGTAGCCGGGCAGCTTGCACGGGGCCATCAGCTGGGCGCGCGCGGCCGGGTCCTTGGGACCGTTGAACACCACGATGTAATACGTGGCCACCGGCTGGTGGATGTTGTTGTTCAGCGACGGGCCGTAGCGGAAATTGGCCACTGCGCTGCGCGCCATCGGGCCGAGGTCGCTCTTCGGCTCCACCTTGGCCACCTGCACGTCCATCGGCACGCCATCGGAACCGATGGTGTAGGTCACCGCCACGCAACCGGGCTTGTCCAGGTTGAGGCCGCTGTTGGGCGCATCCATCTGCACCTGGGTGTTGAGCAGGATCCAGTAGCGGTACAAGTCCTGCTGGTCGATCTTGACCGTCTGCGCCAGCACCGGCGCGGCGGCGCCCAGGGCGAGCGCGAACAGCACGCCGCGGCACACGGAGGAAAACGGGGTGTTCATGGCAGGCTCCGGCAACGTGTCGATGGCCACAGTGTAGCTGCCTGCACGCCGCGCCAGCGTCAACGATGTCGCGGCGACGCGGCCGGTTCAGGCTTCACAGGTCGCGCAGGCTGTCGATGGTGCCGTCGGGGCCGACTGCGAGCAGCTTCAGCGTGTTGGTGCCGCCGACGTGGCCGACGCGGTCGCCGTAGGTGATCACCACGCTGTCACCCTGGACCAGCCTGTCCTGTTCGAACAGCAGGCGCACCGCGGCGCGGGTGGAAGCGGCCATGCTCTGCTTCTCGCCGTGGCTGAACTCCACCGGCTGCACGTCGCGCAGCAGCTGCATGCGCCGCCGTGCGGAGGCCGACGGCGACATGCCGTAGATCGGCACCGCGCTGCGGTAGCGCGACAGCCATTGCGCGGTGGCGCCGGATTCGGTCAATGCCACGATCGCCCGCACGCCGAGCTGGCCGGCCAGCATCATCGCGGCCAGCGCGATCGCCTGGTCGGTGCGGTCGAGCCGGTGGCCGCCGGCGGAGAGGTCGTCCTTGGGCTCGAACTGGCGCTCGGCGCCGAGGCAGATCCGCGTCATCGCGGCCACCGCCTTGTCCGGATGCGCGCCGGCGGCGGTTTCCTCCGACAGCATCACCGCATCGGTGCCGTCGATCACGGCATTGGCCACGTCGAGCACTTCGGCGCGGGTCGGGATCGGCGAGCGCACCATCGACTGCAGCATCTGGGTGGCGGTGATCACCGCGCGATTGCGCTGCACTGCCTCGCGGATGATCTTCTTCTGCAGGCCGGGCAGCTCGGCATCGCCGATCTCCACGCCCAGGTCGCCGCGCGCCACCATCACCACGTCGGAGGCGTCGATGATCTCGCCCAGTACCGGGATGGCGTCGGCGCGCTCGATCTTGGCCACCAGCGCGGCACGCCCGCCGGCCAGCTTGAGCAGGCGGCGGGCCTGGTGCATGTCGTCGGCCGAACGCACGAAGGACACGGCGAGGAAATCCGCGCCGATCTCGGCGGCCAGCTGGATGTCCGCCTTGTCCTTGTCCGACAGCGCGTCGACGGAAAGCCCGCCGCCCTGCCGGTTGAGCCCCTTGCGGTTGGACAGCTTGCCGGCCACCAGCACCTCGCAGCGCACTTCGCTGCCGACCACCTCGCGCACGGTGAGCCCCACCAGGCCGTCGTCCAGCAACAGCACGTCACCGGCGCTCACGTCATCGGGCAAGCCGTAATAGCTCACGCCCACGCGGGTGGCGTCGCCGGGCGGCACGCCGGGGCGGCAATCGAGCACGAAGCTGGCACCTTCGACCAGCTGCACCGGGCCGTCGGCGAAGGTCTCGATGCGGATCTTCGGCCCCTGCAGATCGGCCAGCACGCCGACCTCGCGGCCCGCAGCCTCGGCCGCTTCGCGCACCGCCCGCGCGCGGGCGCGGTGATCATCGGGCGCGCCGTGCGAGAGGTTGAGGCGCACGACGTCGACGCCTTCGTCGATGAGCTTGCGCAGCGCGCCCGGTGCGTCAGTGGCCGGGCCGAGGGTGGCGACGATCTTGGTGCGGCGGATTTTGGAAATGAGCATCAGCTGAGCCTAGCAGAATCGTCACGCCGCGCCGCCGGTCCACGCTCAACGCGCAGCGGAACCGGCGCCGAGCGCCAGGTTGAGCACTTGCGCGAGGCGACGGCCGGCTTCGCGCAGGCGGCGGTCGGCCACAGGCAGCCAGGTCGACACGTAGCCCGGGGTGATCTTGTGGCCGACGGGGTAGAAGCCGGCCTCGGCGGAGATCCGGCACGACTCCTGCGCCCACTGCGCGTAGGGGTTGTCCAGCGGCGCACTCGGCGCCGGCAACGGCACCGGCACCGCCGAATCCAGGCGCTGCGCGTACTGCTGCCAATCCAGACCACGGGTGTAGAGCATGCCGGAGTCCCACACCCGGTGCAGGTTGCTGCCCTTGCCGTCGAACTGCACCTGATAGGTGTTGCCGCCCTTGTCCTCGCGATAGCCGGCATGCAAGGGCTGGTGGACGTCGCCGACGAAATGCACCACGAACTTCAGCGCCCGGCGGCGCACGGCGTCCGGCTTGCTGCGGTCGCCCAGCACACCCACGTAGTACTGCAGCGCCGCCACCACGCAGCGACCGTCGCGGCAATCGCGCGGCGGCACGTAGTCGCACGAGGGGCCACCGCGGAAATTGATGTAGTGCTGGCTGCGTGTCTGCTTCCACAGATTCGCCATGGCCGGATCGTCCTGCATCTGGTCGGCCCAGTTGGCGACGTCGCCCAGCGAATCGGTATGCTCCGGCGCCAGCAGGCGCTGGACCTCGGCTTCCGCAGCGGGGCTCAAGTGCCGCTGCGCCAGCTCGGCGACCACGCTGTGGCCGAGCGGCCCCCACGCCAGCGCCGGCGTAACCAGCAGGCAGGCGAGCACGGCGGTGGTGGCGCGACGGGCGAAGCTCATGCGAGTCATTCCGGCAAGGGAGGGATGGCCGCAGTCTGCCACAGAGCACTGCGGCTTTTTGCCGCCGCCGGCGCGCACCACGGCCCGCGGGGCAGGCAGGCACCCGGAAATGGCGGTAAAATCGGCGTTCTTTCCGCCGCGCTCGCGGCATCCTTCAGGAGGACGTTCCCTCATGACCATCAAGGTCGGCATCAACGGCTTCGGCCGCATCGGTCGCAACGTGCTGCGCGCCGCCGTGGAGAACTTCGGCAACGACATCGAGATCGTGGCGATCAACGACCTGCTGGAGCCCGATTACCTGGCCTACATGCTGAAGCACGACTCCGTGCACGGCCGCTTCGATGGCGACGTGGAGGTCGACGGCAACCACCTGGTGGTCAACGGCAAGCGCATCCGCCTGACCCAGGAGCGCGACCCGGCCAACCTGAAGTGGAACGAGGTGAACGCCGAAGTGGTGATCGAATCCACCGGCCTGTTCCTGACCAAGGAATCGGCGCAGAAACACATCGACGCCGGCGCGAAGAAGGTGATCCTGTCCGCGCCGTCGAAGGACGCCACGCCGATGTTCGTCTACGGCGTCAACGACAAGACCTACAAGGGCGAGGCGATCATCTCCAACGCCAGCTGCACCACCAACTGCCTGGCGCCGGTGGCCAAGGTGCTCAACGACAAATGGGGTATCAAGCGCGGCCTGATGACCACCGTGCACGCCGCCACCGCGACGCAGAAGACCGTCGACGGCCCGAGCAACAAGGACTGGCGCGGCGGCCGCGGCATCCTGGAGAACATCATCCCTTCCTCCACCGGCGCGGCCAAGGCGGTCGGCGTGGTGATCCCCGAGCTCAACAAGAAGCTCACCGGCATGAGCTTCCGCGTGCCGACCTCCGACGTGTCGGTGGTCGATCTCACGGTGGAGCTGGAGAAGCCGGCGACCTACGAGGAAATCAAGGCCGAGATGAAGGCGCAGAGCGAAGGCGCGCTGAAGGGCATCCTGGGCTACACCGAGGAGAAGGTGGTGGCCACCGATTTCCGCGGCGACGCGCGCACCTCGATCTTCGACGCCGACGCCGGCATCGCGCTGGACGACAGCTTCGTCAAGCTGGTCAGCTGGTACGACAACGAGTGGGGCTACTCCAACAAGTGCCTGGAGATGGTGCGCGTCGTCGCGAAGTAGTCGCCTCCCACGCAATCCGCGAGGCCCGCGCCGACATCGTCGGCGCGGGCTTTTTCATGTGCGGCGGCGGCTCAGCGCGCTTGTGCCCGGGCGTCCGCCCGCACGCCGAGCCAGCCCTTGACCGAGGCGATCACCAGCGGAATCGCGCCGAAGCCGATGAAGATCAGGTCGCCGGGCAGGCGCAGCCACTCCACCAGGTGCGAACGCGACGTGGCCATGTACTCCACGCTGCGCGCGTGCCAGTAGCCGTGCTCGACCACGTCCCACAGCTGCATCACCCCGCTTGGGAACAGGCTCATCAGGATCATCAGCATCAGGCCGATATTGGTCCCCCAGAAGGCCACCTTGACGTACTTCTCGATGCCCGGCCAGCGCGCGTCGCTGCTGACCTGGCGCAGGCAGAACACCATCAGCGCGATCGCCAGCATGCCGAACACGCCCATCAGTGCCGCATGGCCATGGGTCGGCGTGACCTGGGTGCCCACTTCGTAGTAGCTGACGATCGGCAGGTTGAGGAAGAAGCCGAACATGCCCGCGCCGACGAAGTTCCAGAAGCCCACCGCCATCAGGAAGTAGAACGTCCACTTGTGCGGCACCCTGACCGACTTGCCGCACACGGCGCAGTCGCCGCGGGTGGTACGCACGAAATCCCAGGCATCCAGCGTCAGCAGGGTCAACGGCACCACCTCGAGCACCGAGAACAGGGCCGACAAGGCCATGTTGAAGTTCGTGTGGCCGGTGAAGTACCAGTGGTGCCCGGTGCCGATCAGGCCGCCGAGGAAATACAGGATCGCGTCCAGGTAGATCACCCGCAGCGCCACGTTGCGTCGGGTCAGGCCCAGTTGGTAGAAGGTCAGCGCCACCACCGTGGTGGCGAAGAACTCGAAGAAGCCTTCCACCCACAGGTGGATGATCCAGAAGCGCCAGGTATCGACCACCGTGTAGTTGGTCTTCGCGCCGAAGAACAGCGCCGGCACGTAGAACACCGGAATGGCGACGGCCGCGAACATGAACATCTTCGCCAGCGGGCGTGCCGCCTCGTTGGCCACCGCACGCGGGCGTGCCAGCATCCACAGGATGACGAACCAGGCCAACAGGCCGACCACCAGCAGGTACTGCCAGAACCGGCCCAGTTCCAGGTACTCCCAGCCCTGGTCGCCGAACCAGAACCACAGATGGCCCAGCTTCTGTTCGATGCCGGCCCAGACGCCGAGCAGGCTGCCGCCGATCACCACCACGAAGGCGGCAAACAGCAGGTGCACCCAGCCGGCGAGCCAGCGCGGCTCGTCATCCGGCGCACGCAGCGAGCGGCCGAGGAACAGGGCGGCGGCGACATACGCGGTGGCGATCCAGAAGATCGCCGTCTGCAGATGCCAGGTGCGCAGCAGGTTGCTGGGAAAGATGTTCTCCAGCTGGAAGCCGTAGAAACTGCCCGGGTCGGCGCGGAAGTGGGCCACGCCGCCGCCGACCAGGGTCTGCATCAGGAACAGCAAGGCCACCACCACGAAGAACTTCATCAGCGCCCGCTGGCCCGCGCCGACCTGCCCCGGCAACAGCTGCGGGTGCACGTGGTGGCCGCGGCTGATCCAGCCCAGGTAGTCGAACTTGCCGAACGCCAGCAGCACGGTCGCGATGCCGGCCAGCAGCACCAGCAGGCTCAGCGCGCTCCACAGCAAGGCACTGCCGGTGGCCACGTTGCCGACGCTGGGGTCGTAGGGGAAGTTGTTGGTATACGACGCCTCCGTGCCCGGCCGCGTCGCCACCGAGGCCCACGCCGCCCAGGTCACGAAGGCGGTGAACTGGTGCAACTCCACCGGATCGCTGATCAGGCCCGGCTTGAGTCCCCCGTTTTTCGTCGGGTCCTTGAAATAGTCCGTCCAGTAGCCGATCTGCTGCCGGTAGGCGACGGCTTCGGCATCGGTCAGCTGCAGCACGCCGGTTTGCGCATCGTAGCGGTTGGTCTTCAGGACCACCGCCGTCTGCCCACGCACCGCGGCCTGCTGCTGCGCATCCAGCTCGCCCGGAGGCTTGCCGTACTGCTTGCCGGCGATCGCCGCCGCGGTGTCCACGCCCAGCCGGTGCAGTGCCTCGGCGGAGTAATCCGGCCCGAGGTACGCGCCATGTCCCCAGATGCTGCCGTTGTCCATCAGGCCGTATTTGAGAAAGACCGCCTGGCCGTCGCGGATGTCGTCACCGCTGAACAGGGCCGTGCCCTGGGCATCGACCACCTGCGCGGGAATCGGTGGCGCGTTGCGATAGGCCAGCGAGGTGATCGCCAGCAATCCGGCAAAGCCGAACACCAGCACGATCGCCACCGTTCGCAGCCACCATGGTGACAGTTCGGTATCGTCGTCGGTCAAGGGTTGCGCTGCCTCGTTCATCGTCGCTCCTCCGGCAAGATGAGTGCGCGCAAGCCTGTGGCGCAACAAGGCGGCGAAACGCTCCCGCCCTGCGTGTCGAACCGGCTCGCGCGGATCGATGCGGTGGTTCTGGTTCCCCCGTCAACGCATCGCCCGCCTACCATAAACCTTTTTGCTCCCCCGCAGCAGGGCGACGTGCCGGGTGGACTCAGCGCTTGAGCAGCGGCAGCTTGTTCGGTACGCCGTCCCACTTGTCGGCGTCTTCCATCGACGGGATCTTGCTGGTCAGCACCGGCCATTCCTTCGCCAGCTCCGCATTGATCGACATGTAGATCTCCTGCCCGGCCGGTACGTCGAGCTCGGGGAAGATCGCGCCGACCGGACACTCCTCCACGCACAACGTGCAGTCGATGCATTCGTCGGGATCGATCACCAGGAAATTGGGCCCGGCGTGGAAGCAATCGACCGGGCACACCTCGACGCAGTCGGTGTGCTTGCAGTTGATGCAGTTGTCGGTGACGACGTGCGTCATCATGCCTCCTTCCGCAGCCTCGCCGCGGTAACTACAGTGTCCGCGGCAACTGCTGCCGTGACCATGATCCAGATCAGTGTGCCACGCTCGCTGCCCACGCAGAATCCTTCCGTTCTCTCATCTTCCCCAAGGAGCGACACCATGCGCAAACTGATTGCCGTTGCCCTGCTCGGGCTGCTCTCCACTCCGCTGATGGCTGCCGAGTGCGCCACCACCATCGAGGGCAGCGATGCGATGCAGTTCAACAAGAAGACCATCACCGTGCCGAGTACCTGCAAGACCTTCAAGGTCACGCTCAAGCACACCGGCAAGCTGCCGGTCACCGCGATGGGCCACAACTGGGTGCTGTCGCACGCCTCGGATGAAGCCGGCGTGGTCGCCGACGGCATGAAGGCCGGCGCGGCCAACAGCTACGAGAAGCCCGGTGACAGCCGTATCATCGCCCACACCAAGCTGATCGGCGCCGGCGAGAGCGACACCGCCACGATCAACGTGGCCAAGCTCAAGGCCGGCGAGCAGTACGCGTTCTTCTGCACCTTCCCCGGCCATGCCGCCCTGATGAAGGGCACGCTGAGCCTCGGCAAGTAAGCTTTGCCGCAACGGCAGCGCGCCCGGCCGAGATGGCCGGGTGCGCCTTTTCTGCGTCATGCGTCCGTTTCGTGCACCCTGCCCCGACATGAGCCCAGCCGAGCCCTTCAACGAAACCGCCATCGCCACGCTGGTCGACCACTTCTACGAGAAGGTGCGGCGCGATCCGGAGATCGGCCCGGTGTTCAATGCAGCCGTGCACGACTGGGACGAGCACAAGCGCCTGCTGACCTCGTTCTGGTGTTCGGTGGCGCTGCGTGCGGGCAGCTATCGCGGCAACCCGATGGCAGCACACCGCCCGCACCCGATCCGCGCCGAGCATTTCGATCGCTGGCTGGCACTGTGGCGTGAAACCTGCGGCGAGGAACTCGATCCGGTCCACGCCGAGCACATGCTGGAGTACGCCCAGCGCATCGGCCGCAGCCTGAAGTACGGCCTGGGCCTGCATCCCGAAGCGAAGCCGTTCGGTGTGCCTGTGATCGGCATCCATCGCTGATCGGCCACACCCCGATTCGCGCAAGGCCATTGCAGGAGCGCACCCTCTGCGCGACGTCTACCAGGAGCATCGCGCACAGGGTGCGCTACAGCATTCAGCGTAGGGCGGGCATTGCCCGCCGGCTCTTCGACAAGATGCGCGGCCAGCCTCGGCGGGCAGTGCCCGCCCTACTCACAGGCAAGCGAAAGTCCTGCTCAGCCCAGCGCTTTCAGCGCGGCGGCGTAATCCGGCTCGTCGCCGATCTCGCCCACCAGCTCGGTGTGCAGCACCTTGTCGTGCTCGTCCAGCACCACCACTGCCCGGGCGGCAAGGCCGGCCAGCGGGCCGTCGGCGATCGCCACGCCGTAATCGGCGAGGAATGCGCGGCCGCGCATCATCGACAGGTTGACCACCTGGTCCAGCCCTTCCGCGCCGCAGAACCGCTTCTGCGCAAACGGCAGGTCGGCGGAAATGCACAGCACAACGGTGTTGTCGAGCTTGCCCGCGGCCTCGTTGAAGTGGCGCACCGAGGCCGCGCAGGTCGGCGTGTCGACGCTGGGGAAGATGTTGAGCACCTTGCGCTTGCCGGCGAAACGCGACAGCCCGGCGTCGGAAAGGTCGCCCGCCACCAGCGAAAACGCCGGTGCGGCCGCGCCGACCGCGGGAAAGCTGCCGTCGACGCGAACCGGCTTGCCGTGGAGGGTAACTGTGGACATGGTGCGACTCCTGCTTTGTGAAAGGCTACAAGTAGAACATGGTCTTGGCCAGAAACACGATGCCGACCATCAGCGCCAGCACGATGCGGTGGGTGTGCTTGAACCGGCAGACATCCATCTTCCCGTGGCGCATGGCCCACATCGCGTTGACGAACACGCCCAGTACGCCAAACGCCAGTACCACCTTGAGCAGCAGCCAGTTGCCGAAGCGCGAGCCGACGCAGGCAAAGCCGTCGCAGCGGATGTCGAACAGCATGAAACCGCTGGCGAACAGCAGCACTACCACCACCGGCATGTAGCGCCGTACCCGCGCCATCACCGCCTGCTCGATGCGCTGCATGGTGACGATGTCGAAGTGCTTGTGCAGCGACTCCACCACGATCACCTCGAACGCCACCGCACCGACGAACACGATGGCGCAGGCCAGGTGCAGCAGGACGATCCACGGATACCAGGCAAGCATGCGCGTTGGCCATGAGAAAGAACCAACGCCCAGCATCCGCCGCCCAGGCGGCGCCGGCCATGACCTGCATCAACCGGTGCCGGCGGCGCAGCCGCTGCACCGGTCTGTGACAATCCGCCCCGCGTCGCCGCCATCGCGGTTGACCTGCATCAGGGCCGCCGCCGCGCGCCGCCGCGAGCATGTCCCCTGCCGATTGTCGGCATTCGCGTTCTTTCGCCACCCATGGCAAGTCGAGGCTCCGCGTGAACAGTGTCGTCCCGCTCATCCATCCGTTGCGCCACGCCGGGCGGCGCTGGGTCCACGAAGCGCTCGAGTGCCTGGCCCAGGAAGCCGCGCGCTCGGCCGATACGCACCTGCTGAAACTCAACTTCCCTGGCTTCCACGGCATCGACTTCTACTTCAAGGACGAGGCGAGCCATCCCAGCGGCAGCCTCAAGCACCGGCTGGCGCGCTCGCTGTACCTGTACGCGCTGTGCAACGGCCGGCTCGGCCCGGACCAGACGGTGGTCGACGCCTCCTCCGGCAGCACCGCGATCTCCGAGGCCTGGTTCGCGCGCCTGCTCGGCCTGCGTTTCGTCGCGGTGATGCCGGCGTGCACCGCGCCGGGGAAAATCCGCGACGTGCAGGCGCTGGGCGGCGAGGTCGACCTGGTGGACGACCCCGCCAAGGTGCATGCGCGCGCCGCCGAGCACGCGGCGCGCGGCGCCTGTCACCTGGATCAGTTCGGCCTGGCCGAGCGCGCCACCGACTGGCGCGGCAACAACAACATCGCCGAGTCGATCATTGGCCAGCTCGCCCGTGAGCGCTCGCCCGAGCCGCACTGGATCGTCTGCGGTGCCGGCACCGGCGGCACCTCGGCCACCATCGGCCGCTACCTGCGCTATCGCCGTCTGCACACCCGGCTGTGCATCGCCGACCCCGTCGGCAGCGGTTTCGTGTGCGGCTGGCAAAGCAACGACCGCAGCGCCGTGGCCAGCCGCCCCACCCTGATCGAAGGCATCGGCCGGCCGCGGGTCGAGCCGGGCTTCGTGTTCGAGGTGGTGGACCACGTGATCGGCGTGCCGGACGAAGCCTCCATCGCCGGCGCGTGGCTGCTCGGCGAGCTGTTCGGGCATCGCTACGGCGGCTCCTCGGGCACCAACTTCGTCGCCTGCCTGACCCTGGCGGCCACGATGCGCGCCGAAGGCCAGCGCGGCAGCATCGTCAGCCTGCTGTGCGATCGCGGCGAGCGCTACGCCGAAACCCTGTTCGACCCGCACTGGTTGACCGCGCACGGCATCGACCGCTCGCACAGCGAGGCGTCGCTGCGCCACAGCATCGAGACCGGCTGCGCGCCGCTGCGCCGGACAGCCTCCGCCTGACGCCGCGCCAATCCGCCGCAGGCACCGCCGGGCCGATTTGACCATGGTCAACACCGGCCACCCGCAGCCGGCCCATGCTGGCTTCCATATTTCACGGGAGACACGGCGATGGGCAGACTGAGCGGCAAGGTGGCACTGGTGACCGGCGCCGCCGTGGGCATCGGCGCCGCCTGCGCGCGCCGGCTGCTGGAAGCCGGCGCGAAAGTGGCGCTGGTCGACATGCAGGACGGGCCGGGCCAGCAGCTGGCCGCGGAACTCGGCGAGGGCGCGCGCTATTTCCACGCCGACGTGGCGGTAGAGGCCGCGGTGGCCGCGGCGATAGCCGGCACGGTCGCCGCGTTTGGACGTCTGGACGTCCTGGTCAACAACGCCGGCATCGCCGGCGCGAACAAGCCGACTCACGAAATCACCGAAGCCGAGTGGGACCGGGTGCAGGCGATCAACGTGAAGGGCGTGTTCTTCTGCACCAAGCACGCGATCGCGCCGCTGCGCGCGGCCGGCGGCGGCAGCATCATCAACCTGTCGTCGATCTACGGCCTGGTCGGCGCGCCGGATTCACCGCCCTACCACGCGTCCAAGGGCGCGGTGCGGCTGATGAGCAAGACCGACGCGATGCTGTACGCTGCCGACCGCATCCGGGTCAACTCGATCCATCCCGGCTTCATCTGGACGCCGATGGTGGAGCAGCACATCGCCTCGATGGGCGGCGACCCGGCCGAACACCGGCGCGAGGTCGGCGCGCTGCACCCGCTGGGCCACATGGGCGAGCCGGACGACATCGCCTGGGGCGTGGTCTACCTGGCGTCCGACGAATCGAAATTCGTGACCGGCAGCGAGCTGGTCATCGACGGCGGCTACACCTGCCACTGACCATCCACTGCTGGAGGACTCCACCATGTTCAAGCACATTTTGCTGCCCACCGACGGGTCCGAGCTGTCGCTGCGGGCGGTCGACACCGGTATCGAACTGGCTGCCAGACTCGGCGCCCGCGTATACGCATTCCACGTCATCGCGCCCTTCCCCGCCTCGGTCTACTTCGCCGAGTTCGTCGTGGCCAACGAGCCGGGCTATACCCGCGAGGCGATCGCCAACGCCGAACGCTACCTGGCCGACGTGCGCGGGCGGGCGCAGGCCGCCGGCGTTGCCTGCGAAGGCAGCCACGAAATCGATGCGCGTCCCTACTCGGCCATCGTCGGCGCCGCGCGCAAGCAGCAGTGCGACCTGATCGTGATGGCCTCGCACGGCTGGCGCGGCTTCGACCGGCTGTTGCTGGGCAGCGAGACGCACAAGGTGATCTTGAACGGCGACGTGCCGGTGCTGGTTTGCCGTTGAGCAACGGCCGGCGGGCCGCGGCGTGAACGGGAAGACAGCGCCGCCCGCCCGCAGCGGCCTCGACCCGGCCGAGGCGGCGCGCCGATTGGCGGCACACGGCCCGAACCTGCTGCCGGGCAGCGCCCCCAGGAGCATGCTCGCGATCGTCGGCGGCGTGCTGACCGAGCCGATGTTCCTGATGCTGCTGGTTGCCGGCGGCCTGTATCTGGCGTTGGGCGACCGCGCCGAGGCGGCGTTCCTGCTGTCGTTCGTGTTCGTGGTGATCGGCATCACGCTGGCGCAGGAGCGCAAGACCCAGCGGGCGCTGGAGTCGTTGCGCGAGCTGTCCGCGCCGCGCGCACTGGTGATCCGCGGCGGCGAGGAAAAGCGCATTCCCGGCCGCGAAGTGGTGGTAGGCGACTTGCTGGTGCTGCACGAGGGCGATCGCATCGCCGCCGACGCGGTGCTGCTGGACGGCCATCTCGACGTCAACGAATCGCTGCTCACCGGCGAGGCGGTGCCGGTCACCAAGCTCCCCGGCGAGGATACCGGCCAGCTGTTCGCCAGCACCGTGGCGACCAAGGGCGTCGGCGTCGCCGAGGTCCGCGCCATCGCCAGTGCCACCGCAGTCGGCCGCATCGGTCAGGCGCTGGCTGACACCGTCGAACCGGTGTCCGGCCTGCAACAGGCCTCGCGCCGGCTGATCCGCAACCTCACCGTCGGCGGCCTGCTGCTGGCCGCGGCGTACGCGTTGCTCGGCTGGCTGTGGGACGGCCACGGCCTGCTCCAGAGCGTGCTCGCCGGCATCGCGCTGACCATGGCGATCCTGCCGGAAGAGATCCCGGTGATCCTCACCGTGTTCCTGGCGCTGGGCGCGTGGCGGATCTCCAGGCACAAGGTGCTGACGCGCCGCGTGCCCGCGGTGGAAGCGCTGGGCGCGATCTCGGTGCTGGCGGTGGACAAGACCGGCACGCTGACCCAGAACCGCATGCAGGTCGCCGAACTGCGCCTGGTCGACGGCAGCACGCACGACCAGGACGCGCACGAGCTGCCCGAGCCGTTTCATGCGCTGGTCGAGTTCGCCATGCTGGCGACGCCGGCCGACCCGTTCGACCCGATGGAGAAGGCGATCCAGCAGTTCGGGCTGCACTGGCTCACCGATACCGAGCACGTGCACGCCGAGTGGGCGCCGGAATTCGAGTACGCGCTGTCGCCGGAGATCCTGGCGATGACTCACGTGTTCCGCGGCGACGCGCGCGGCACGCACCTGCTGGCGACCAAGGGCGCGCCGGAAGCGGTGATCGACCTGTGCCATCTGGCCGCCACTGACGCGGCGGTCATCCTGCACCAGGTCGAGGGGATGGCCGAGCGCGGCCTGCGCGTGCTCGGCGTGGCCCGCGGCGAGTGGCACGGCGAAGCGTGGCCGCAAAGCCAGCACGACTTCGATTTCCGCTTCCTCGGCCTGCTCGGCTTCGTCGACCCGCCACGGCCGGAAGTGCCGGCGGCGATCGCCGAATGCCGCAGCGCCGGCATCCGCATCATCATGATGACCGGCGACCACCCGGCCACCGCGCGGGCGATTGCGCGCGAGGTGGGCTTGAGCGAGCGCGCCGAGGTCGTCACCGGCGTGGAAATGGCTGCACTGGACGACGCCGCGTTGCGCGAACGCCTGCATTGCGTCGACCTGTGCGCGCGGCTCAAGCCCGAGCAGAAACTGCGCCTGGTGCAGCTGCTGCGCGAAGGCGGCGAGGTGGTGGCGATGACCGGCGACGGCGTCAACGACGCACCCGCGCTGAAGGCCGCCGACGTCGGCATCGCGATGGGCGAGCGCGGCACCGACGTGGCGCGCGAGGCGGCCGCGCTGGTGCTGCTGGACGACAGCTTCGCCAGCATCGTCGGCGCGATCCGCCAGGGCCGGCGCATCTACGACAACATCACCAAGGCCACCCGCTTCGTGTTCGCCGTGCACATGCCGATCATCGCGCTGGCGCTGGTGCCGACCCTGCTGCACTGGCCGGTGTTGCTGATGCCGGTGCACATCGTGCTGCTGGAACTGCTGATCGACCCGGCCTGCTCGGTGGTGTACGAGGCCGAGCCCGCCGCCGACGACATCATGCGACGACCGCCGCGCGCACCGTCGGACTCCCCGTTCGCCGTTGCCAACCTGCGCTACGCGGTGATCCAGGGACTCGGCTTCGCCGGCATCCTGCTGCTCGGCTACGGCCTGCTGCTGAGCCAGGGCCTGGACGCAGCCTCCTGCCGCAGCGCGGTGTTCGTCGCGCTGGTGGTCGGGCTGTTCCTGCTGACCCTGGCCAACCGCGACCTGTCCCGCCCGACGCTGAGCCGCATGCCGGCGCGCAACCCCTGGCTGCCGCGGATGTTCGGTGCCGTGGCGCTGATGCTGGCGAGCGTGATCGGCGTGCCGTTCTTCCGCGGCGTGATGGGGTTGGCGGCACCAGGCGTCCCCATGCTGCTCGCCAGTGCCGCCATGCTGGCCGCCACCATTGCCTGGCTGGAACTGCTGCGTCGCACGGCGCGCGGAAGGCTGCGCCAGACAGCGGTGCGCTGAAGCGGACGCTTGCGCCCGGCGTCGCCAACGGCCGAACTCCGCTCGCCATCGCCAGCCTCCGGATCGCCGGCACGCGATGCGCCGGCGGTCCGCCGCAAGGCCGCCACCCCGGCAAACACTCAAGCCGCGAAGCCCGCATCGACACCGCTTGACAACGATTCCGGCTCTAATAAGATAGTAATTACTCACTTACTTTTGGCAAGCCAGCACGATGGACATTCAGCGCAAGCACCTGCCTGCCGACGAGCGCCGCGCAGTCACCGTCGAGGCGGTCATCAAGCTGGCGGCCGAGCAGAACCCCAGCGAGATCACCACCGCGGCGATCGCCAGCTCGATGAAGCTGACCCAGGGTGCGCTGTTCCGCCACTTCCCGAACAAGGACGCGATTTGGCAGGCGGCGATGGAGTGGGTGGCCGACCACCTGCTGGCACGGGTCGAGCGCGCCGCGCGCAACGCGGCCAGCCCGCTGGCCGCGCTGGAAGCCATGTTCATGGCGCATATCGCGTTCGTCGCCGAACACGCCGGCGTGCCGCGCATGCTGTTCGGCGAACTGCAGCGGGCCGAGAGCACCGCCGCCAAGCGCATGGTCCAGACCATGATCCGCCGCTACGGCGAGCGCCTGCGTGCCCTGATCGAGGATGGCCAAGCCGCCGGCGAACTGGATCCGCAGTTGGACCCGGCCGCGGCGGCCACGCTGTTCATCGGCAGCATCCAGGGCCTGGTGATGCAGGCCCTGCTGGCCGGCGACACCCGCCACATGCGCAAGGAAGCGGCGGGCGCGTTTGCGATCTACCGCCGCGGCATCGCGCGCGCCGACCGAGGCGATCCCCCTCCTGCAAGCGGACGCTCCCCCACGAACCGAGAGCCATGACCATGACTACCCACCAGCACCGCGGCATCTGGACCTGGCTGCTTTCCCTGCTCGCCATCGGCTTCGGCCTGTTGACCCTCAGGGAAGGTGCGGCAGTGCTGTTCGTCGACGGCGCCGCGCGCCAGGCCGCCGGCCACTACGTGCCGTTCGTGCTCTGGTTCAATTTCCTGGCCGGGTTTGCCTACGTCGTCGCCGGGATCGGACTGTGGCGATGCCGGCGCTGGGCGGCATGGCTGGCGCTCGCCATCGCGCTGGCGACGGCGCTGGTCTTCCTCGCTTTCGGCTTGCATGTGGCCCTGGGCGGCGCGTGGGAGCGTCGCACACCGGTCGCCATGACCTTGCGCACGCTGGTGTGGCTCGGCATTGCGGTGCTGGCCCGGCGTCTGTCGGTGAGCGCGGCGCCGGTGGCGCACGCGCACTGAACACCTCTTCTCACGTGGAAAAACCGTCGCGATGAAAACTCCGAGCCTTCCCACTGGAAAAACCCGCTGGATCGCCATCGCCGTCATGGTGATCGCGCTGGGCGGCATCCTGGCGTTCTGGCTGCTGCGCGACCGCGGCAATCCGAACGTGCTGCGCCTGTACGGCAACGTCGACATCCGCGAGGTGGAGCTGGCCTTTCGTCAGTCCGGCCGCCTGACCCACATGGCCTTCGACGAAGGCGACACGGTTGCCGCCGGCGCGGTGATGGCGCAGCTCGACGCCACGCCTTACCGCGAGAAGCTGGCGGCGGCCGAAGCCGAGCTCCAGGCCGCGCAGGCCCAGCTGGACAAGCTGCACCGCGGCAACCGCCCGCAGGAAATCGCCCAGGCGCGCGAGCACGTGCGCCAGGCGCAGGCAAGCGCCACCGAGGCCGAGCGCAACTTCAAGCGCCAGGACACCTTGCTCAAGTCTGGCGCCAGCAGCCAGCGCGCCGCTGACGCCGCGCGCGCCGCGCGCGACCAGTCCGCCGCCAGCCTGGCCGCGGCGCAGGCTGCGCTGTCGCTGGCCAGCGCCGGCTTCCGCAGCGAGGACATCGCCGCTGGCAAGGCACGCGTCGCCGCGGCCGAGGCCGCCCTGACCCAGGCGCGCACCGCAGTGGCCGATGCGACGTTGGTCACGCCCAGCAACGGCGTCGTGATTGCCCGCGTGCGCGAACCGGGCAGCATGGTGGCCAGCGGCATGCCGGTGTACAGCCTGAGCCTGCGCGATCCGGTGTACCTGCGCGCGTATGTCGGCGAAGCGGACCTGGGCCGTATCGCACCGGGCACCAAGGTGCGCGTGCACACCGATTCCTCGGCCACCGTCTATCACGGCCAGGTCGGCTTCATCTCGCCGCGTGCGGAATTCACCCCGAAGACGGTGGAGACCGCCGACCTGCGCACCGACCTGGTCTACCGCCTGCGCGTGGTGGTGTCCGACGCCGACGAGGGCCTGCGCCAAGGCATGCCGGTGACGGTCGACGTCGACACCGCCAGCCAGCCCGCGCGGGGGCACTGAGATGGGTCCGCAGCCTGCCAGCGTTGCCTCGCAACCCGGCAAGCACGATGCCGCGGTGGTGATCGACGGCGTCGGCAAGCGCTTCGGCGAGGTCCAGGCGCTGCGCGGCCTCAGCGCCACGATCCGCTACGGCCGCCTCACCGGCCTGGTCGGCCCCGACGGCGCCGGCAAGACCACGCTGATGCGGATCATGACCGGCCTGCTGGTCCCCGACGCCGGCAGCGTCGCCCTGGCCGGCTTCGACGTGGTGAAGGACAACGACGCCATCCACGTCGCCAGCGGCTACATGCCGCAGCGCTTCGGCCTGTACGAAGACCTCTCGGTGATGGAGAACATGCGCCTGTACGCGCGGCTGCGCGGCATGGACGCAGACCGCCACACCGACCTGTTCGCCGAACTGCTCGAGTTCACCCGACTCGGGCCCTTCACCACGCGTCTGGCCGGCAAGCTCTCCGGTGGCATGAAGCAGAAGCTCGGCCTGGCCTGCGCGCTGATGGCGCGGCCCAAGGTGCTGCTGCTGGACGAGCCGGGGGTGGGCGTCGACCCGGTCAGCCGGCAGGATCTGTGGCGCATGGTGCAGGCGCTGACCGACGAGGGCATGGCGGTGGTCTGGTCCACCGCCTACCTCGACGAGGCAGAGCGCTGCGAGAGCGTGCTGCTGCTGAACCAGGGACAGCTGCTGTTCGACGGGCCGCCGCAGGAACTGACCGCGCAGCTCGAAGGTCGCAGCTTCCGCCTCGAGAACGTCGGCGCCGAGCGCCGCGCGGTACTGACCGAGGCGCTCGACCTGCCCAGCGTGAGCGATGGCGTGATCCAGGGCGCCGGCGTGCGCGTGGTGCTGCGCGCAGGCGCCGGCGCGCAGCAGGTGCAGGCGCTGGCCGAGCGCTCGTGGGTGGAACTGGCGCCGGTACCGGCGCGCTTCGAGGACGCCTTCATCGACCTGCTCGGCGGCGGCCCCGGCGGCACCTCGACCTTGGCCGAGCGGCTGCCGCCGGTCGAACTGGGCTCCGACATAGCCGTCTCCTGCCGCCACCTCACCAAGCGCTTCGGCGCCTTCACCGCCACCGACGACGTCAGCTTCGAGGTGCACAAGGGCGAGATCTTCGGCCTGCTCGGTCCCAACGGCGCCGGCAAATCGACCACCTTCAAGATGCTGTGCGGCCTGCTCAAGCCGAGCGCGGGCGAGGCGCACGTGGTGGGCCTCGACCTGCGCCGCGCCACCGGCGCGGCCAAGAGCCGCCTCGGCTACATGGCGCAGAAGTTCTCGCTCTACGGCCTGCTCTCGGTACGGCAGAACCTGGAGTTCTCGGCCGGCGTGTACCAGCTGGAAGGCGACACGCGACGCCAGCGCATCGAGGAGATGATTGCCACCTTCGATCTCGGCGGCTGGCTGTCCGCCACGCCCGACTCGCTGCCGCTCGGGCACAAGCAGCGCCTGGCGCTGGCCTGTTCGCTGATGCACCGCCCGCCCGTGCTGTTCCTGGACGAGCCCACCTCGGGCGTGGACCCGATCACCCGGCGCGAGTTCTGGACCCACATCAACGGGCTGGCACGCAAAGGCGTGACCATCATGGTCACCACCCACTTCATGGACGAGGCCGAATACTGCGACCGGGTGGCCATGCTCTCGCGTGCGCGCCTGATCGCGCTGGACACGCCCGACGCGCTCAAGCGCATGGCGATCACCCCGCAGCGGCCGGACCCGACCATGGAGGATGCCTTCATCCATCTGGTGGAATCGGCCGAACGCGAAACGGAGGCGGCCGCATGAACGCCGCCAGGCACAAACTCGGGGATGGCGCGCTGCCGGCCGGCTCGCGGCGTTTCGACCGGCGGCGGCTGATGGCCCTGGTGGTCAAGGAAAGCCATCAGGCCTTGCGCGACCCCTCGACGCTGCTGATCGCGTTCGTGCTGCCGGTGGTGCTGCTGTTGCTGTTCGCCTATGCGGTGTCGCTGGACGCCAAACAGGTGCGCGTCGGCGTGGTGCTGGAATCTCCCGGCGCCTCCGCGCAGTCCCTGGCCGCGGCTTTTTCGGGCACCCGTTTCCTCGACGTGCATTTCGCGCACGACCGGCGCGAGGTGGCCGACCAGCTGGTCTCCGGCGCGCTGCGCGGCTACGTGGTGATCCCGCAGGATTTCGAGCAGCGCCTGGCCCGGCGCGGCCGCGAGCCGCTGGTGCAGATCATCACCGACGGCTCCTACCCCAACACCGCCAACTACGTGGAGAACTACGCCCGTGGCGTGGTGCAGTCGTGGCGCGCCGGGCGCGGCGCCGCCTCGCCCGCGCAGGCCGTGGCGCTGGAGCCGCGCTACTGGTTCAACCCCGAGCTGGAAAGCCGCCGCGCGCTGATCCCCGGCGCCATCGCCATCGTCATGACCATCATCGGCACCATGCTCACGGCGCTGGTGGTGGCGCGCGAGTGGGAGCGCGGCACGATGGAGGCGGTGCTGTCCACGCCCGCGTCGGTGGTCGAGATCCTGATCGGCAAGCTCCTGCCCTATTTCGTGCTCGGCATGCTGTCCACGCTGGGCGCCGCGGCGCTGGCGGTGTACGCCTTCGGTGTGCCGCTGCGCGGCTCGCTGGCGGCGTTGCTGCTGTTGTCGGCGGTGTTCATGGTGCCGGCGCTGGGGCAGGGTCTGCTGATCTCGTCGCTGGCGCGCAACCAGTTCCTGGCGGCACAGATTGCACTGTTCACCGGCTTCCTGCCGGCCTTCATGCTGTCGGGCTTTTTGTACGAGATCGACGCCATGCCGGCGCCGATCCGCGCCGTCACCCATCTGATCCCGGCGCGCTATTTCGTCGAATCGCTGAAGACGGTGTTCCTCGCCGGCGACATCTGGGCGGTATTCGTGCCCAACCTGCTGGCCATGGCGGCCATCGGCGCGGTGTTCTTCGTGCTGGCCAAGCGCGCCACGCGCAAGAACCTGGAGTAGCGCCCATGTCCGGCTCCCTGCTCAGCTTCACCCGCCTGCGCGCGCAGTTCGTCAAGGAAATCCTGAGCATCCTGCGCGACCCGCGCAGCCGCATGGTGGTATTCGTGCCGCCGATCCTGCAGCTGCTGGTGTTCGCCTTCGCCGCCACGCTCGAAGTGCGCAACGTCGATATCGCCGTCTACAACCAGGACGCCGGCCGCTGGTCGCTCGAGCTGATGCAGCGGCTGGACAGCGCCCGCTTCATCAGCCACGTCCGGCACGCGGACAGCCAGCGGCAGCTGCACGAACTGATCGACCGCGGCGAGATCATCGCGGCGCTGGCCATCCCGGCGGATTTCTCGCGCACGATCGCCGCCGGCGGCAGCGGCCGTGCGCAGGTGCTGGTCGACGGCCGGCGCAGCAACTCCGGCCAGATCACCGTGGCCTATCTCTCGACCATCGCCGCCGAAGTCGGCGCCGCCGTCGTGCCGGGCACGCAGGCGCCGACGCCGGTGGTCGTGCGCCACTGGTTCAACCCGAACCTGGTCTACCGCTGGTTCATCGTGCCGGGCCTGACCGGCATCCTGGCGCTGTTCAGCGCGCTCTTGATCACCTCGCTGTCGATCGCGCGCGAGCGCGAGCTGGGCACGTTCGACCAGTTGCTGGTATCGCCCACTTCGACGCCGGAAATCATCATTTCCAAATCGCTGCCGGCACTGGCGATCGGCACCTTGCTCGGCCTGTTCATGATCAGCGCCGGCGTGTTCCTGTTCGGCATCCCCTTTACCGGCTCGTTCGCCCTGCTGCTGGCGAGCCTGATGCTGTTCATCCTGTCGGTGGTCGGCATCGGACTGATGATTTCCGCGGTCAGCGCGACGCAGCAGCAGGCCATCCTCGGCGCCTTCGCCATCGGCGTGCCGGCGGTGCTGATGTCGGGCTTCGCCACGCCGGTGGAGAACATGCCGGTGGCGCTGCAATGGATGGCGCAGGCCATCCCGCTCACCCACTTCCTGGTCATCGTCGAAGGCACCTTCCTCAAGGCGATGCCGGCGGCGGACGTCCTCGCCAACCTCTGGCCGCTGGCGGTGATCGCGCTGGTCACGCTGACCCTGGCCACGGCGCTGGTGCGCAGCCGCCTGCAGTGACCACCCCAAGCCATGCATGAAGGAGTTGCCATGACCCGCTCATCGAATCGCCGCTACGGCGCACCACGCGCGGCAGCCATCGCGCTGGGCACGCTGCTGCTCGGCGCGTGCGCGGCAGGCCCCGACTACCGCGGGCCGCCGAAGGTGGACACCGGCCGCGGCTGGACGCAGCCGGTCGCCGGCGCGCAAGCACCGACTGGCCTGTCGACCTGGTGGACGACGCTGGGCGACCCGACGCTGGACCGGCTGGTCGCCACCGCGCTGTCGGACAATCCCGACCTGCGCCAGGCGCTGGCGCGCATCGCCGAGGAACGCGCCCTGCGCGATCGCGCGGCCGGCGGTTACGCGCCGACCGTCGGCGCTGGCGCCAGCGTGACCCGGCGCCGGCAGAGCAAGAACGGTCCGCTGCCGATCGGCGCCATTCCCGGACTGGCGCGGGACCAGACCATCCACGACGCCGGCTTCGACGCCGGCTGGGAGATTGACCTTTTCGGCGCCACCCGGCGCGCCGTGCAGAGCGCCGCGGCCAGCATGCAGGCCGCGCAGGAGGATGCCGCCGGCGTACGCATCAGCGTCGCCGCGGAAGTGGCGCGCAGCTACCTTACCCTGCGCGGCGCGCAACGCGAGCTGGCCGCGCGCGAAGCTTCGGTGCAGGCGCTCGCGCAGGCGGCGGACCTGGTCGGCCAACGCTTCCGTGCGGGCGACGCGGCGCAGGCCGATGTCGATGCCGCGCAGGCGCGGCTGGACGCCGCCTCAGCCGGCCTGCCTGCCATCCAGGCGCGCGCGCGTGCCGCGGCGCTGGGCCTGGGCGTGTTGCTGGGTGCGCCACCCGAGCGCGAGCTGGCCCTGCTCGATACCGCCGCGGCACCGATCACGCTGGCGCCGATCCCGGTCGGCCAGCGCGCCGACATCCTGCGCCGCCGGCCGGATGTGCGTGCGGCCGAGCGACGCCTGGCCGCACGCACTGCCGACATCGGCGTGGCGACGGCGGAGCTGTTCCCGAAGCTGTCGATCGGCGCCAGCGGCGGCTTCCAGGCGCTGCAGGCGGGCCAGCTGTTCGACTCGGCCAGCCAGCGCTTCTCGATCATGCCGCTGATCTCCTGGCGCGTGTTCGATGGCGGCCGCGTGCGCGCGCAGATCCGAGCCAGCGAGGCACGCGAGCAGCAGGCCGCGCTCGCCTACGAGAAGGCCGTGCTGACCGCGCTGGGCGACGCGGAGCGCGCGCTCGGCGACTACCGGCTCGGCGTGGAGGCGGTACGGCTGCAGCGGACCGCCCTCGAGGCCGCGCGGCGCAGCTACGCCCACGCGCAGGCACGCTACGCCGCCGGCGACATCGCGCTGACCGACCTGCTGGCCGAAGAGCGCGTGCTGCGCGACGCCGAGGACGGCTATGCGCGCACGCATACCGCTGCCGCCGTCGACCTGGTGGCGCTGTTCAAGGCGCTGGGCGGCGGCTGGGACCCCGCCGCCGGCGATGCCGGCAGCCGCAGCCAGGGCAAGGCCGCGCCGCGGTCGCCGGCACGGCAGGAGGTGCCGCCCCATGGGTGACAGGCAACCGCGACACCTGCGCGGATACTGCCGGCGCCGCGACGGTGTACGCCGGACGGACGGCCATTCGCAAAGGACCCTGCTCGTGCCCTTGCTGCTCACGGCGCTGGCCGGGGCCCCGCCCTCCTTCGCGCAGGCGGTGGCCGGCGACGCGCACTACGCCGAAGCTACCGCCCGGCGCCAGCTCCAGCTCGACCACGGCCAGCGCTGGCCTGCCGATGCCGCGTTGCGCGAAGGCATGCGGCGCATCCGCGCCGTCGCACTGTGGATGCAGCAGGCGCAGGCCGAGGGTTCGCTGTCGGCCCGGCAATCCCGCGCCGCCACCGCATCGATCGAGGACAGCGTGGCCGCCATCGTCGACCACCCTCCGCGCGGCGACGGCGTGGACGCCAACCTGCGCCTGCTGCTCGGCCGCGTGCTCGCCGCCGACGGGTTGCCGCAACTGCTCGACGCGCTCGAACTGTACCCGCGCTACTTCGCGGACCCGGACTGGCAGCCGCTGACAGCCAACCCAGCCGCCGACCGGGGATCACCCGACCAGGCATCCACCCAGGCCACGCCACCCTGACCGCCCGATCGCCGGCTACCACCGGGCAGCCTTGCCGCCGGCGCGACTGAACGAATCCGGAGAACCGCCTCCATGCAGATCACCTTTCTCGGCGCCGCCCGCGAGGTCACCGGCTCATGCTTCCTGGTGGAGACCGCAACGACGAGCTTCCTGGTCGACTGCGGCATGTTCCAGGGCGGACGCGAAGCCGCCCGGCGCAACCAGCAAGCGTTCGGGTTCGAACCGTCGACGATCGATTTCGTCCTGCTGACGCACGCGCATATCGACCACAGCGGCCTGCTGCCGAAACTGACGCGCGCCGGCTTCCGCGGCACGATCCATGCCACCGCCGCCACCGCCGACCTGCTGCAGGTGATGTTGCCGGACAGCGCCCACATCCAGGAAATGGAGGCGCTGCGCGCGCAGCGTGGCGCCCGCGGCGCGCGCGACGCGCAGGCCATCGTCGCACCGCTGTACACCCTGCGCGACGCCGACGCCTGCCTGCGCCAAGTGCAGCCCCACGGCTACGGGCGCGAGTTGCGGCCACACGCGGATGTCCGCTGCCGCTTCCGCGATGCCGGCCACATCCTGGGTTCGGCGATCCTCGAGGTCTGGATCAGCGAAGGCGAGCGGACCACCAAGCTGGTGTTCAGCGGCGACCTCGGGCAACCCGGCCGGGCGATCCTGCGCGACCCGACGCCGATCGCCGAAGCGGATCTGCTGTTCGTCGAATCGACCTACGGCGACCGCCTGCACAAGGAACTTGCCGCCACCCAGGACGAGCTGGTCGGGGTGGTCGAGCGCACCCTTGCCCGCGGCAACGTGATCGTGCCGGCCTTCGCGGTGGGCCGCACCCAGGAGGTGCTCTACCACCTGCACCGGCTGAGCCGGGACGGAAGGTTGCGCGACCTGCGCATCTTCGTCGACTCGCCGATGGCCGCCGAGGCCACCCGGATCACCCGGCGACACCTGGACCTGTTCGACGAGAACGCCACCCGCCTCGCCCACTGGCACGCGCTCGGCAAGGATCTGCCCTATCTCGACTTCACCGCCAGCGTGGAGGAATCCATCGCGCTCAACCATATCCGCTCCGGCGCCATCATCATCTCCGCCAGTGGCATGTGCACCGCCGGCCGCATCAAGCACCACCTGCGGCACAACCTCGGGCGGGCCGAATGCAGCGTGCTGATCACCGGCTTCCAGGCCCAGGGCACGCTGGGCCGGCGGCTGGTAGACGGCGCCAGCCAGGTGCGGATCTTCGGCGAGGACATCCCGGTGCGCGCCTCGGTCCATACCGTCGGCGGCTTGTCCGCGCATGCCGACCGGCACGCGCTGCTGGCCTGGGCCGCCGGCTTCGCGCGGGCGCCGGCGCAGACCTTCGTGGTGCATGGCGAGGAGACGGCGGCGCAGGCGCTGGCCAGCGGGCTGCGTGTGCGCCCCGGCTGGAACGTGACCGTCCCTGCGGCGGGCCAGCAGGTGCACTGGCACGGCAGCGGAGTCCCGGCATGAACGGCAGCGACGAGAGCAAGCGGCGGCAAGAGGCGATCGTGCACGGCGAGGCCTACCGGCTGGCGCAGGAAGACGTCGCGTTCCTCGCCAGCGACGAGCTGCGCGGCGTGCGCCTGCAACTGGAACTGCTCAAGCCGGAAATCGCGCTGCACGGACACGCCATCCGTTCCACTGTCGTGGTCCTCGGCAGCTCACGCACCTGTTCGCCCGAGCAGGCCCAGGCCGACGTGGTGCGGCTCGCGGCCCACGCGCAGGCCCATCCGGACGAGCCGGAGCTGGCGCGCGAACTCGCCGCCGCCCGCCGCCGGCTGGCCGGCGCCCGCTACTACGAGGAAGCGCGCCGCTTCGCGGAAATCGTCTCGTGCCGTTTCCAGTGCGAGGGTCGCCGCGATTTCGTGGTGGTGACCGGCGGCGGGCCGGGCATCATGGAAGCGGCCAACCGCGGCGCCTGCGAGGCGGGCGCCCGCTCGATCGGACTCAACATCACGCTGCCGCACGAACAGCGGCCCAACAGCTGGATCACCCCGGAGCTGGCCTTCCGCTTCCATTATTTCGCCGTGCGCAAGATGCACTTCATGCTTCGCGCGAAGGCGCTCGTCGCTTTTCCCGGCGGCTTCGGCACGCTGGACGAATTGTTCGAAGTGCTGACCCTGGTGCAAACCGGCAAGATGCCGCGTCTGCCGATCGTGCTGGTCGGCGGCGCCTTCTGGCGCCGCGCCTGCGACCTCGAGTTCCTGGTCGAACAGGGCATGCTCGACCCCCACGACACCGAACTGCTCAGCGTGGTGGAAAACGCCGAACAGGCCGTGGCTGCCATCCATGCGTTCTACGGCGGCGAACCGCCGGCCTGAGCGCGGCCAGCGCGACCGGCGCCATGCCGATGCCCAACATCCAACCCCCGAAGGAGACCGCCCATGCCTTTCACGCCACGCACCACGATGCCCCATGCCGCCGCCGTCGCCCTGCTGGCGCTGCTGGCCGGCAGTCTGCCGCCGCCGGCCAGTGCGGCCGATACGCCGAAGCAGGCCACGCCGCTGGCGCTGACCACGATCATGCAGGACTTGGGCAAGGACATGCAGGGCGTCACCGACGGCATCGCGCGCGAGGACTGGCCGGCGGTGGCGCAACGGGCCGCGCGCATCGCCGACCATCCGCAACCGCCGCTGGCGGAGAAGCTGCGCATCCTCGCCTTCATGGGCAAGGACGCCGGCCACTTCCGCGACTACGACCGCCAGGCCCACGACGCCGCGCAGCAGCTGGCACAGGCCGCACAACGGCAGGACGGCTCTGCGACGATCGCGGCGTTCGCCAACGTGCAGGGCGCCTGCCTGGGCTGCCACCGGCAATTCCGCCAGCCGTTCCGCGAGCACTTCCACGGTCAACGCTGAGCGGCCCGCACGAGCCCTGTCCACCGCCATGCCGGCGACGCTGCTGGCCGGTTGCCCGGCCGGACCGGCCGCAGGCCGCCGACGACGCAGCAAACAGACGTCCATACGGCCGAACTCGTTACGCTGTCGACCGTGGTTGCCGCCGGCGGCACCGGGCGACCGAGCGCAGGACAACAACGGCGACGGGTCCGCGCTTCAGCCGGCCCGTCGCAGCACGCCGGCGAGACGGGTACCCGGCGCCACCGTGTTGAACACGGTGCCGTATTTGCGCACGTTGTCGTGCAGCAGAGCCAGCCGCTGCTCGCTCTCGTCGCTGTCCACCAGGATCTCGTAGTCGATCGATTCCAGCCGTGGCGGCACGTCCTGGCGCACGCCGTGCACGCGCACCTCGACCCCGCGCCACTGGAACTTCAGTATCGGCGTGACCCGCTCGATGCTCTTGATCATGCAGGCCGACAAGGCGGCCAGCAGCAGTTCGGCCGGGTTGAACGCATCGAGGCGACCGGACAGAGCCGTGTCCAGCGACAGTTCGGCGCTCTTGCAGCGGGCGACGCTGCCGTGGGCATCGAGGCGATGGGCAATGACGTGGAAGCTCAGCTTGCCAGCGGGTTCGGTCATGGGAGTTCTCCGGAATGAGACGGCCGATGGATCAAACGTAGCCGGGCGCATGCGCCGCGTCGGTTGCCACGCGCGGCAGGCTGAAACTGACTTGCGCGCCGCCCAGCGCGGAGCGGCCGAAGGCCAGCTCGCCGTGGTGCAGGCGGGCGATCGCCCAGGCGATCGACAGCCCCAGGCCGCTGCCCTCGCCGATGCTGCCTTCGGGGCGGTGGAAACGCTCGCCCAGTCGTGCCACGGCGGCGTCCGCGAAGCCGCCGCCGTTGTCGTTCACCTCCAGCGTCACCTGTTCGTCGCGTCCGCCGACACGCACGTTCACCTGGCCGTGCTCGGGCACGTGGCGCAGCGCGTTGTCCAGCAGGTTCTGCACCAGGATGTCGAGCAGGCTGCGGCTGCCCAGCACGAAATCGTTGCCGTCGTGGTCCAGCGACAGCTCGATGGAACGTGCCGCCGCGCGCTCGCTGGCGTCGCGCAAGGCCGCTTCGGCCACGCTCGCCAGGCGCAGCGGGCCGGCGTCGGCCAGCTCGGCCAGCTTCTCGACCCGCGCCAGCATCAGCAGCTGGGCCACCAGTCGCTGCATGCGGTCCAGCGCCTCCTGCGCGCGCTGCAGGTGCTGCGCGCGCGCGGGCACATCGTCGCCGCGCCCGGCCAGGTCCAGTTCCAGCCGCAGCGCTGCCAGCGGGTGGCGCAATTCGTGCGCGGCGTCGGCGGTGAAGCGGCGCTCGTGTTCCAGGCTGCGCCGCAGGCGATCGACCAGCTTGTCGATCGCCTCGGTGAACGGCGCCAGTTCGACCGGCACCCGCGCGTCGGTGAGCGAGGCGGCGGCCGGATCGGCGCCGGCGGAAAGGCCGCGCGCCAGCCGGCGCAGCGGTTTCAGCCCGCTGCGCAAACCGGCGAACACGATCGGCGGCACCAGCACCAGCAGCGCGAGCAAGGCCAGCAGCGCCGGCGCCAGCAGCTTGCGCAGCAGCTCGTCGCGCTCGTCCAGCGGCGCGCCGACCTGGACCCAGTACCGATGCTGCGCATCCCAGCGCTGGAACACCCGCCAGCGTCGGTCGTCGTGCACGACCGAATGGAAATGCGCGTCGCCCGGATCGAAACGCAGCAGCGGCAGCTCGGCGCTCTCGACCAGCAGTTCGCCGCGCGCATCGCGCAGCACGATGGCCGGGCGCTGGGCGGTGTCGTCCGAGTCGAGCAGCGGCTTGTCCGGCAGGCGCACCGCGCCGACGCGGGCGACGTCGTCGGGCATCACCGCAAACACGCTGGCGGCGGTGCGCACCAGCATCTGGTCGAAGATCTCGTCGACCTCGTGCAGGCTGCGCCAGGCCAGCCAGCCGGCGGCGGCGCACCACACCAGCACGATGCCGGCCAGCAGCCGCAGCACCAGCCGCCGGTTGAGCGAGGGGCGGATCACGCGGCGACCCCGCCGGGCGGATTGATGGCATAGCCGATGCCGCGCAAGGTGCGAATCCAGCCCGGTCCCAGCTTGTGGCGCAGGTGATGGATGTGCACTTCCACCGCGTTGCTGGCCACTTCGCGGTCCCAGCCGTACAGCGCGTCTTCCAGTTGCTCGCGGGAATACGCCCGCCCGGGATGGCGCACCAGCATTTCCAGCAACGCGTACTCGCGGGCGGTCAGCTCCAGCGGCGCGTCGGCAAGCGTGGCGCTGCGCGCGGCCGGGGTGACTTCCAGCGCGCCCACGCGGATCGCCGGCTCGACCTGGCCGTCGGCCCGCCGCAGCAAGGCGCGCAGGCGGGCGGCCAGTTCGTCCAGATGCACCGGCTTGACCACGTAATCGTCGGCGCCGGCATCCAGCCCGGCGACGCGGTCGGCCAGTTCGTCGCGCGCGGTCAGCAGCAGCACCGGGGTGGCGTCCTGGCGGCGGCGCATGTCGGCGATGATCGCCGGGCCGCTGCTGCGCGGCAGGTTCCAGTCGAGTATCGCGGCGGCATACGCGGTGTCGCTCAGGGCGGCAGCCGCCTGGGTGCCGTCGGTGATCCAGTCCACCGCATGGCCGAGCTGGCGCAGGCCGTCGGCCAGCGCCTGCCCCAGTGCCCGGTCGTCTTCGGCTAGCAGGATGCGCATGGCCTCATTCTTGTCGCGGGATCAGGCCGCTCACTTGACTTGCAGCAATTGGCGCCGCTTTTTCGCCGGCTGCGGCATCCTGCCCTATGAGCCTGTCGGGCTTTGGCTGGCCGGGCTGCAAATCCGACTGCGCGGTCCATATTTCCGTCGATTCTTGCGCCATGGAACCACCATGGCGCGGCGAACCGGCGAAAATCTGTCCTCGCGCAGCCAGATTTTCGCCTCGACCAGCCAAAGCCCGACAGGCTCATGGCGCGCGCTTGCGGCCGTGGATCATCGCGGCGACCAGGTTCTCGCCGTAATGCACGCTCTCGCCCACCGCGGCCAGCACGTGCAGCACGACCAGTCCCAGCACGCCGTAGGCCAGCGCTTCGTGCAGCTCCTCCAGCCAGCCCTCCCCGAAGAATCGGTCGGTGGTCTGCAGCCAGCCGGTGACGCCGACCAGCAGCACGCCAACGAGCAGGGCCAGGATCATCACGGCGGCCGCCGGGTTGTGCCCGAGCTGCCGCCGCGAGCGCCCGGCCAGGCGCTCGCGCAGGTAATCGCGCAGCCGGCGCGGGCCGGGCACCCAGTCGGCGAAGCGCGCGTGCCGCGTGCCGACCCAGCCCCACACGAAACGCACCGCGAGCAGGGCCAGCACGGCGTAGCCGATCCCGCGGTGGACCAGCTCGCCGTCCTCGGTGAAAAAGTTGGCGAGGAACAAGCCCGCCAGCGACCAGTGAAACAGGCGGACCAGCGGGTCCCACACTTTGACCATCGCGTTCATGGCTTGTCCTCGCTAGGGGTCAGGTGACGATCAACCGCCCTTCTTCTTGACGATGCGGCCGTCGGTGGGGTCGAAGTAGATCTCCACGTTCTTGCCGGCCTTGTCCTTGCCGTAGATCTCGTAGCAATTGCCCGAGACCTGGAACACCTTGATGGTGTAGCCCTGGTCGAGCACCTTCTGCTTCATCGCCGCTTCGGTCAGCCACTGCGCACGCGGTGCGCTGGTGCATTGCGGTGCGGCGAAGGCGGACGCCGACAGGACGGCGGCGGCGAGGAACAACGGGGCGATGACGATGCGTTTCATGGTGCGTCTCCGGTATCGGCAGGATTGCCTTGGGGAGCATTGCAACCGGGAAGGCTTACGTGGGTCTTAAGGACCCAGGGCGGCGCGCGGGTAGGTTCCTGCGCGCGACGCCGGCGGCAGCGCGAGGGCCACCACACGGTCGCGTCCCCCGCGTTTGGCATCGTAGAGCGCGGAGTCGGCGCGCCGGATCAGATCCTCCGCGGCGTCGCCAGCGACCGCCTGCGCCACGCCGATGCTGACCGTCACCTTGCGATGCGGCCACGCGAAATCGCGGAACGCGTCGAGCAGGCGCGCCGCCACCTCGCCGGCGCCGCTCAAGTCGGTACCCGGCAACAGCAGCACGAACTCCTCGCCGCCGTAGCGCGCGGCCATGTCCGCCGGGCGCAGCGCCGCGCGCAGCAGGTGGCCGGTGATGCGCAGCACCTGGTCGCCGGCCAGGTGGCCGAAGTCGTCGTTGAAGGTCTTGAAGCGGTCCAGATCGAGCATCAGCAGCGAGAACGTCGTGTCGTGCTCGCGCTGCCCGCGCAGCAGGCCGGCCAGCGCCTCGTCGAGCGCGCGCCGGTTGGGCAGCCCGGTGAGGATGTCGGTGCCGGCATCGTTGCGCAACGCGATGCTTTCGCGGCGCTGGCGTTCCAGCTTGTCGAACAGGTTGGCCACCCACCACACCAGCCCGGCCACCGCGCCGCCGCTGAACAGGGCCACGAACACGAAGGCCAGCGCTTCGGGCAGGCCCAGCCAGGACTGCAGCAACTCGAACACGAACGCGAACACCGCCGGCAGCAGCAAGGCCGGCAGCAGCAGCCGCCGCGCCAGGGCGCCGCCCAGCGTGTCGGCGGTGGCCACGCGGGTCAGCCCGAGCGTGGGCGAGGCGCACAGCCAGCCGAGCGTCGCCAGCAGCAGCAACAAAGTGGAGTGCAGCGGCATGCGCCCGAACGGCGTGGCGCCCTTGCCGGCCAGCGCAATGCCATAGGAGGCCAGCCCGCTCATCGCGATGACCAACGCGACCAGGGCCAGCGCGTCGCGCAGGCGCGGCCAGCGTTGCGCCGGCAGCAGGCCCAGCGCACCGAGCAGCACGAAGCCCGCCGCAACCGGTTCGGCCATGCGCCCGGAGTCGCGAGCCGACAGCTCGCCAAGCAGGCGATCGATACGCAAGTCGACCAGCCACAGATACTCCGCCAGAGTCGCCGCGCCGAGCGCCAGCACGCCCAACGACAGCCAGCGGCCCATGCCGGACCACGACGGCACCGGATGGTGGCTGAGCAGCAGCGAGCCTCCGCACAACACGAATCCGACCGCCGCAGTCGCGCTCATCGCCGGCTGTCCCGGCCACATCGTGGTCAGCAGCGGACGCTGCGACCACCAGCCGGCCAGCACGATCAGCGCGGCCCCGCAGACCAGCAGCGCAGATGCACGCGAGAAGCTCAGGAACCCCCGTACGACAGCGAGATCGTGATGGAACGGCACGGTGAACATCGTCACCCCCATACTCCGGCGAGCCTTCCGCAAGCTCGGCAGTACGCCGGCACCGGACCGACCATGGCATAGTCGGCAGGCACCCGATTTGACGACGATCAATCCGACGACTGGCCTGGCCTGCCAGAGTCTGCGCCAGCCGCCCGCACCGTCGAGGAAATCATGCTCATTTACAGCTGCCACGGTGCCGCCAAGCAGGTCACCGGCTCCTGCCACCTGATCACCTGCAACGATCGCCGCGTGCTGATCGACTGCGGCATGTTCCAGGGCAGCGAAGAGGTCGAGCGGGCCAATGCCGAACCGTTCGGCTTCGACCCGGCCAGCATCGACGTGCTGCTGCTGACCCACGCGCACCTGGACCATTGCGGGCGGATTCCGCTGCTGGTGTGCCGGGGCTTTCGCGGCCGCATCGTCACCACCGCCGCCACCCGCGAACTGGCCCGCGTGGTGATGCTGGATGCCGCCGGCCTGCAGGAAGAGGACGCGCGCCGCGCGCAACGCACCAACCGCCGCGGCGAGACGGTGGCGCCACCGCTGTACACCCTGGACGATGCGCTGCACGCGCTGGACTTCTTCGGCGACGACGCCGGCTACGGCGAAACCGTGCAAGTCACCGATGGCATCAGCGCACGCTTTCTCGATGCCGGCCACATCCTCGGCTCGGCCTCGATCCTGCTGCAGATCGACGACGGCGAGCAGCCCCGGCGCATGCTGTTTTCCGGCGACCTCGGCAACCCGGGGCGCCCGCTGCTGCGCGATCCAACGCCTGCCCCACCCGCCGACTACGTGGTGATGGAAAGCACCTACGGCGACCGCCCGCACCGCTCGGTGCCCGATTCGGTGGACGAGATGTACCGTGCCATCCGCGACACGGTGAACCGGCGCGGCAACGTGGTGATCCCCACCTTCGCGCTGGAACGCACCCAGGAAATCCTGTACTACCTGCACCGCGGCATCGCGGCCGGCGCGATCCCGCCGCACGTGCGGGTGTTCCTCGATTCGCCGATGGCGATTTCCGCCACCGAGATCTTCCGCCGCCACCCGGAATGCTTCGACGACGGCTTCCTGGACGAACTGCAACACGGCGACCCGTTCGCCATGCCCGGCCTGCATTTCACCCGCGGTACGGCCGAGTCGATGGCGATCAACAACGTCGACGGCGGCGCGATCATCCTGGCCGGCTCGGGCATGTGCAACGGCGGGCGCGTGCGCCACCATCTCAAGCACAACCTGTGGCGCGAGCGCTGCAGCGTGGTGTTCGTCGGCTATGCCGCGGAAGGCACGCTGGCGCGGCGGATCATCGATGGCGCGCCCAGCGTGCGCGTGTTCAACGAGGAGATTCCGGTGCGTGCCCAGGTGTGGACCATCAACGGTTTCTCCGCCCATGCCGACCAGCCCTCGCTGCTGGCCTGGCTGGGCGACGCGCCGCGGCGCAAGGTGTTGCTGGTGCACGGCGAATACGGCCGCGGCATGCAGGTGATGCGCGATGTGCTCCAAGCGCGCGGCCTTGCCTGCCAGCTGCCGGGGCTGCACGAGCCGATCAAGATCGACTGATGAGCTGACGCTCCATCGGACAACACGCTTCGTGGTTGACGTGCGTCAAATCCGCCAATCCACGCCACCCTAGACTGGTTGTGCCGCGCGAGCGGAGCCGGCTGGCACGTGCTCCGTCGCTCGCTCGGCGCCCACGGCCTCGGGAGCAACGTGTGATGAAACGGACCGCCATCCTGGACTTTCCTGCGCGGCACGACGCCGATGGCGGACGGGTCGCGTCATCGCCCTGCGATCGACCGACGTGCCGGCGCCTGTTCTGCGCGACGCTGCGCAGCGTGCCGCTGTTGCTGCTGAGCGCATGGCTGGCGCTGCTGCCGGCGCAGGACGCCTCCGCGATGCCGGAGTTCGCGCGCCGCTACAACCTCAGCTGCGCCGCCTGCCACTCCGCCTTCCCGCGCCTCAACAAGTTCGGCGAAGTGTTCATCGCGAACAACATGCGCCTGCCGAACTGGATGGAAACCGCCGACCAGCTCGGCGACGACCGCCTCGCGCTGCCCGACCACGTGCCGCTGGCCATCCGCGCCCAGGCCTATGTGCAGGCCCGCCAGGGCAAGGCGATCGACCCGGTCAGCGGCGCGCGCCAGTCCGCGCCGACCGACTTCCAGTCGCCGTACCTGCTCAAGCTGCTGTCCAGCGCGCCGCTGAGCAAGGACATCACCTACTACTTCTACGCCATCATGGCCGAGAAGGGCGGCAACGGCGAGATCGTGGTGGAGGACGCCTGGTTCCGCCACGCCGACATCTTCGGCAGCGGCATCGGCATGATGCTCGGTCAGTTCTCGCTGTCCGACGCGATGTTCCCGCGCGAGATCCGCCTGCCGTTCCAGGACTACATGGTCTACCGCATGGCCGGCATCACCTACGACCGCGGCGTGCAGTTCGACCGTGACGTCGGGCCGTTCGGCATCACCCTGGGCTTCACCAACGGCAACGGCATCACCGACAACTTCAAGATCAACGGCACCGGCTATTCGCGCCCGGACCGGATGTTCGACAACGACAACTCCAAGACCGTCTTTGCCCACGTCGGCACCGACATCGGCCCGGTGGGCGTGGGGCTGTTCGGCGCCAGCGGCAAGCAGCGCGGCGCCACCGGCCCGGCCGCCATGGACAAGAGTCAGCGCAACACCGACAAGCGCGTCGTCGGCGTGGATGCCTCCGGCGACATCGGCGCGCAGGTGCACTGGTACGCGCAATACCTGTGGAACGACTGGCGCGGTTTCCTGGACGTCGATCCGACGCGCCACTATCGCTGGAACGGCGGCTTCGCCGGCCTCGACTGGATACCCAACGACCGCTGGGCCTTCTCGGCGCTGTACAACTACGCTGGCGCCGGCGACTTCGCGCGCAGCAACACCATCTACGAAGGTATCGCCATCAACAGCCTGAGCCTGACCGCCTCCCGTTACTTCATGCGCAACGTCAAGGGCATCGTCGAGCTCAACCTCGACTTCAAGAACAAGACCACACCGACCGGCCCATACTTCACCGGCCACTTGAGCCGCGAGAACTACATCCTGTTCGGCTTCGACACGGCGTTCTGACATGCGCGCCCACTGCCTGCCGAGACGATCACGATGGCACACCGGCGCGGTCGTGCTGCTGTTTGCCGCCGGTGCCGGCGTCCACGCGCAGGCGCTGCAGGTCGGCACGCTGCGCATCGAGTCGACTCCCTCGGCGGCCGAGGTCGAGCTGATCGGCGGAGTGGCCGGCACCACGCCGCTGACCGTCAGCGAACGCGACATCTACCCGAACAACTATCCGGATGCACGCGCCGCGCTCTACGGCACGGTCACGCTGCGCCACGCCGGCTGCGAGCCGCTGCAGCACCGCGTGACACTGGGCGACCTCAAGCAGGATCTGCACCTGCGCCTGGACTGCGTCGCCGCGAAGGCGGCGCCAGTACCGCGCCCGGCACCGGCTGCGACGCCACCGGCGACGCTAGCGCCCGCGTCGCCGCAGGCCCTGCCGCAACGACGCCTGCGCCAGCTGCAGGTGCTGCAGGAGCTGCTGGACGAAGGGCTGATCAGCCCCGCGGAAGAACAGCGCGTGCGACGGCGCATCCTGCAGTCCGGCGTCGGCGGGGACGGCGCGGGGCCGGGCGACTGAAACGCGGAAGCGCAGGGCCGCCATGGCGGCGAAAGCGGGCATGACGACGGGGAGGCCGCCCTCTGCGCCCGTCCACGACCGTGCCGCACACGGCGATGGGTGACGCGGCGGGCAAAGGCCACTTTGCTTGACCTGGATCAGAGGCGCCGCCGGATGCCGTTCCTATAGTCGGCGCGACTGACGCGGATTCCTCGGGGGGAGGGACGCGCGGTGCACGGCGTTTCCCGGCAAGGCTCACTTACAGTCCAGGGGAGAATCGCATGTCGCAGCGGGCTTCGGATCTCGTGCTTTCGGTGCTGGCCTGCGTGGCAGCGTTCTGGTTGTCCTGGCCTTTCTGGCGCGATTTCGAGTATTGGGCCGAATCGCACCTCGCGTGGTGGATCTACTTCGCCGTCGGCTTCGTGCTGGCGGTGTGGGTGTTCTGCATGTTCATCGGCAGCCTGCGCATCCTGTTCCTGCACGACACCCAGGCCACGCCGCCTTCCGTCGACGACAAGGGGAGCCGGCCATGAGCTGCGGATCGGGTGACAGCAGTTGCGAAAAACCGCGGCGCCGCGCCGCGCTGGTTTTGCTGGGCCTCATGGCGCTGATCTTCATCGCCTTGTCGGTGTTCTCCTTCCTGCCCTCGCGCGGGCAGGCCACCCCCGACACGGTGAGCTTCGGCCCGTACCAGGCCAACGACGGCAAGCGCGTGTTCCAGGCCTACAACTGCATGGGCTGCCACACCATGGTCGGCAACGGCGCCTATCTTGGGCCGGACCTCACCGAGGTGTACAAGCACGCCGGACCGGCGTGGCTGGCGGCGTTCCTGCCCTCGGCCGGCGGCTGGCCGACCGAGGCGGCAGTGCGCGCCCAGCTGCTTGATCCGAACCAGCACGCCGGCACCGGCACCGACACCATCGACGCCTACCTGCAGAAGTATCCCGGCGCGGCAGCCCGCATCCAGCGACGCGGCGGCGGCACCACGCTGATGCCGAACCTGCCGCTGAGCAAGGACGAGATCGGCCAGCTGATCGCCTACCTCAAGTACACCTCGGCGATGAACACCGAGGGCTGGCCGCCGAAGGTCGAGGCCGGCACGCTGGATCGCCGCCTGCAGTTGGCGCACGGCACCGTCGCACTGGCGCAGGCCGCGCCCGCCGCGGCGGCGAAGCCGGCAGCGGCCAGCGATCCCGCCGCGCTCGGCGCGCAACTGGTCAAGGACTACGGCTGCGTGGCCTGCCACGCCAGCGACGACAAGCGACTGGTGGGGCCGGGCTGGGGCGGCCTGTACGAATCCAGCGTGAGCCTGGCCGACGGCAGCAAGGTCACCGCCGACGACGCCTACCTGGCCGAGTCGATCCGCCAGCCGAACGCGAAGATCGTGGCCGGTTATCCGCCGGGCGTGATGCCGGCCTACGACACCCTGCTCAAGACCGAAGAAGTCAACGCCATCGTGGCCTACCTCCACACGCTGGAGAAGCAGTGATGCAGACCGAATACCAGACCCAACGCCTGAGCCTGCGCTTTTTCATGCTGATGCTGGTGCTGTTCGTGGTGCAGGTGATCTACGGCATGATCCTGGCCGCGCAGCAGGTCGACCCGACCATCCTGCAAGGCTGGCTCAACTTCAACGTCGCCCGCGCCGAGCATCTCAACCTCGGCATCATGTGGATCGTCTGCGGCTTCATCGGCGCGATCCTGTTCGTGGCGCCACTGCTGGCGAAGCGCGAGCTGGTGGCGCCGTGGCTGGTCAAGTTCCTGTTCTACGCGGTCATCGGCATCGTGATCTGGAACTTTTTCACCCAGTTCCTGGCCGAGCGCGGCATCGCCGGCTGGTGGCTGGGGCAACCGTGGCTGCAGCAGGGGCTGGAGTATCTCGAAGCCGGGCGCATCGCCGGCCTGCTGATCTTGGTCGGCTTCCTGATCCTGGCCTTCGTGGTGCTGCGCACGTTCCCGCGCGTGCGCGAATGGAACGAGGTGCACTGGGGCCTGGGCCTGGGCGTCGGCGCGCTGGCGGTGGTGTGGGTGTTCGGCCTGTTCTACGTGGCGCGGCTGGACCTGCAGGAGTACTTCCGCTGGTTCGTGGTGCATTACTGGGTGGAAGGCGTGTGGGAAGTGATCCACATCAGCCTGATCGGCTACTTCCTGGTGCTGATGTTCAAGGCCGACGTGAAGTCGGTGGGCTTCGCCGTGTTCTGGGGCATCGCGCTGGTGTGGCTGTCCGGGCTGATCGGCAACGCGCACCACTACTTCTGGATCGGCACGCCGGAGTTCTGGCAGTTCTGGGGCTCGCTGTTCAGCGCGCTGGAGCCGCTGCCGCTGGTGTTCTGTTTCTGGCACATCTACCTGGACGCGCACACCAACAGGCGGCCGCTGGAAAACGCGCCGGCGTTCTACTTCCTGCTCGGCTCGACCGTGCTGGAGCTGGTCGGCGCCGGCATCCTCGGCTTCGTGATGACCTTCGCGCTGACCAACGTGTGGTCGCACGGCACCTGGGTCACCGCCGGGCACGCGCACCTGGCGCTGTTCGGCACCTTCGGCATGCTCGGCATCGCCGCGGCGTATTACGCCACGCCGATCCTGCGCAAGGTGCCGCAGTTCGATCCGCGCCTGGGCAAGCTCGGTTTCTGGCTGGTGTTCACCGGCGTGCTGGGCATGGCGTTCGCGTTCGCCATCGGCGGCACGGTGCAGGTCTATGTCTATCGCATCCTGGGGCTGGACTGGTTCGGCGGCGACGTCAACCGCGCCATGGGCACCTACAAGGTCATGCTGCCGCTGTTCGGCCTGGTGCTGAGCACCGGCGCCGGCGTGCTGGCGTACGACCTGTTCACCCTGGGCCGGCGCATGCGTCCGCAGGCTGCCGTCGACGCCGAAACGACCCCGCACCCGGCCACCGGCTGGCGGCGACCACTGACCGGATTCGAAGCCGGCATCTGGCTGCTGCTGATGTGGCTGTTCGGCACGATCATCACGCTCGGCCTGCTCAGCTTCAACCTGCCGCACGTGCGCGTGGCGGGCGACCCCACCCTGCCCTACGTGCTGGCCGGCGTGGGTTATCCGGGCCTGCTGCTGGTCACCCTGCTGTTCGTGTGGCGCTTCATCGCCTCGCTGGAAGCGCGGGCCGGCGCACCGGCCATCTCGCCGCTGCTGCGGGTACTGCCGGCGCAAAGCTGAGTCCGTCACCCGACGGCATGCAGCCGCAAACGAAAGGCCGCCGGCAACCCGGCGGCCTTTCTTCATGCGGCGAGCTTACGAGAGTTGTCGGCCATGCCGCGGCAGCATGCGCCGCAAGGTGTCGTCGCGATTCACGTAGTGGTGGACCAGCGCCGCCGCCGCGTGCAGGCCGACCAGGTAGTAGCCGATCGTGCCGATGGTTTCGTGGATCTCCTTCAGCGAATCGGCAAGTGCCTTGTCCGCACCCACCAGCGCCGGCAGCTGCAGTCCGAAGAACGGGATCGGCTTGCCCGAAGCGCTGAGGGTGAGCCAGCCGAGCAGCGGCATCGCGATCAGGAAGGCGTACAGCGCCAGGTGCATCAGCGCGGCCAGGCGCTCCTGCCACACCGGCGGTGCCGGCCGGATCGGCGGGATCGGGCCCGACACCAGGCGGATCGCCAGCCGCACGAAGACCAGCGCGAGCACGCTCAGGCCCAGCATGAAGTGCCAGGTTTTCAGTCCGTCGCGCAGGTCGCTGCCGCGCGGGTAGAACTCGCGCAGCTCGATGCAGGCGTACACGGCAACGAGCAACAGCAGCATCAGCCAGTGCATGCCGATCGACAGTGAGCCGTAACGGTCGGTGGTGTTTTTCCAGTTCACGGCGATCTCCGCAGGTGGTGTTTCGGCGGCCTCGATCCGGCCCATGCCCGCAGCCTGCGATGAACGGCGTCAGCGTGGTTTGATCCCGGTCAAATGCGCACGAAAAGCGCCACGGCAGCGGCCGATTGCCGCATGTCCGCGCGCCTGTCCAAATTGACCGCGGTCAACTCGGACCCGCACGACCCGGCGTAGAACTGATCCGGCAAGGCTGCGCCGAGTGGCCGTCCATCCGGCACGAATGAGCATCACGTTGCACCATCGGGAACCGCCCATGTCCGAGATCCGTTCCGCCGACCACCACACTGCTTCCGCCACGCCGTTCGGCGCCATCGAAGGCACCCACTGGATCGAGACCCTGAACGACGGCAGCCCGGTGCTGATCCGCCCGCTGCGCCCGGAGGATCGCCAACGCGAAACGGCTTTCATCAAGCGCCTGTCGGAACAGGCTTGCCGCTTCCGCTTCCTGGGCAAATTGAAGGAAGCCAGCCCGGCCCTGCTCGACCAGCTGATGGATGTCGACCAGCGCAGCCGCATGGCCTTCGTCGCGCTCGCCCACGACAACGGCGAACTGCGCATGGTCGGCGTCAGCCGCTACGGCGCCAGCGGCGACGAGAAGCAGTGCGAATGCGCGGTGACCGTGGCCGACGACTGGCGCCAGCGCGGCCTCGCCGTGCTGTTGATGCGGCGCCTGATCGACATCGCGCGCAAGAACGGGTTCCACACCATGTTCTCGATCGATGCCGCGGAGAACGAACCGATGCGCGAACTGGCCGGCTACCTCGGCTTCCAGCGCCGGATCGACCCGGACGACGCCACGCAGGTGATCCACACCCTGGATCTTTGAACGACGCCGAACCCGGGCCGCATCGCCATGACAAGCACCGAACAAATACCGCGCACGACGCGCCCGGGCGACATCCTCGCGCTGGTGACCGCGACCGAGCCGTGGAGCCCGGCTGCCGTCGCCGCCATCGCCATCGCCTTGCGCTGGGAGGCCAACCTGACCGGATGCTTCATCGACCCGGCGCTGCGCAAACCCACCGGCGGCAAAGCCGGCAGCGAGCCCACCGTGCTCGGCCTGCTGCTCGAACCGCGCATCGAATCCGCCGACGAGCACGCCGCCTTCGCAGCCTTTGCACGCCAGTCCGGCTTGCGCAACGCCGACTGGGTCATCGCCCGGACCGACATCGCATCCACCTTGCGCCGGCTCGGCGCACGGCACGACCTGGCGGTGATCGAGCGCGACATGGTGCACGCATCGAGCCTGCTCGACATTCTCGGCGAAGCGATCCTGTCCTGCGGCGTGCCGTGCCTGGTCCTGCCTCCGCAATGGCGGCGGGAGATCCCCTTCGAGCGCATCGTGATCGCCTGCAACGGCAGCACCGAGGCGATCCGCGCAATCCACGCCGCGCTGCCGTTCCTCAAGGTGGCGAAACAGGTGACCCTGGTCGACGGCGACCTGGGCAACGGCGACGATGCGTATCCGCGCTTCGACCCGTTCGTCTACCTGCTGCGTCACGGCATCACGCCCCGGCCCAGCTACGTCCGCGCCTCCTCGGCGATGGCCGGGGAAATCCTGCTGCAGGAAGCCGGCAACATCGACGCCGACCTGCTGGTGATGGGTGCCTACGGCCATTCGCGCATGCGTGAACGCGTGTTCGGCGGCGCCACCCGGCGCGTGCTGGAGGAAGCCACCATCCCGGTGCTGATGCAGCACTAGCCGACGTGCCGCCGCAGCGGCGCAGGCGCTATTGGTTGGCGGATGCAGCGGCCCGCCGGCGGCGATGCTCGCTCACGACCGCCAGCACGACCACGGTGACGACACTGCCCAGCAGGGCGAGGAGCATGTCCTGCTGCGCATCCCACGGATCGCCCTGGGTGCCGAGGTAGGCGACGCCCAGGTCGCCGCCGAACCACACCGCGGCAGCCCATTCGAACAGCTCGAACAAGGCGGAGCTGGCGGTGACCATGCTGACCGGCACGATCCAGCGCCACGCGCCCGGCGACACCGTGCGCGCAGCGACCAGTTCCACCACCGCCGGCGTCAGCAGCAGGCCGTAGGCGAAATGGATGGCACGGTCGAAGGGATTGCGCGACAAGCCCAACGCGTCGTGCAGCGAGAAGCCGGACAGCGCGGCAAACCAGCGATCCCACGGCACTTCGGCATAGGTGTAGTGGGCGCCGATCTCGTGCAGCACGAGGAACACGAACAGCGCCGCGTAGCTGGCATCGGAAAAGCGCAGCCGGCGGAACCCCAGCACCAGCGCCGGCAACGCCAGCATCACCAGCAGGTTCTCCAGCAACCAGTCCTGGCGATAGTGCGGCGCGATGGCAAGCGCTACCGCCACGACCAGGAAGGCGGCCAGCAGCAGCAGCGGAAAACGGGCGTCCTTCGATCCGGGTCGTTCGTTCATTGCTGTGTGCCATCCCTCCGCGTCATGCGTCGTGCCGATGATGCCACGCGCCCGGGCGCCGGCCGCGACAATTCGCGCACGGCGAGCGCTGGACCGCTTGACCTGCATCAAGAGCGATCCGGCAGCCGTCAATGAGCATGCGCGCATCTTTCAGGGAGTCGCGCAATGAGCAGTACTCGAAAACTCTGGCTGGGGTTGGCGGCCTTGCTGATCGCCTCGTTTGGCGTGCTGTTGTGGGTGGGTGACCAGGTGCACCAGTACGCACCGCCACTGCCGCAGGCGGTGGTCACCAGCGGCAACGAGACCCTGTTCACCGGCGACGACATCGAGCTGGGCAAGCAGGTCTGGCAGCGCATCGGCGGCCAGCAGCTGGGCTCGATCTGGGGCCACGGCGCGCTGCTCGCGCCGGACTGGAGCGCCGACTGGCTGCACCGCGAAGGCGTGGCCATGCTGGAATTGCTGGCGCGCGACGAAGGCGCCGGCTCCTACGCCGAACTCGACGCGCCGCAACAGGCCGCACTGCGCTCGCGCGTGCAGCGCGAGCTGCGCACCAACACCTGGGACCCGGCCAAGGGCACCATCTACGTCTCCCCGCTGCGCGCGCAGGCGATGCTGGTGGTCGGCGCGCATTACATGAGCCTGTTCAGCAACGACCCGGCCACCGCCAAGCTGCGCGAAACCTACGCGATGCGCGACAACACCATCGCCGAGCTTGACCAGCGCCGCGCAGTCACCGCGTTCTTCTGGTGGGCCAGCTGGGCCACCGCGGCCGAACGCCCGGGCAGCGCCATCAGCTACACGCAGAACTGGCCGCACGACACGCTGGCCGGCAACACGCCGACCGCGGCCAACTTCATGTGGTCGGTTTTCAGCGTGCTGTTCCTGATCCTCGGCATCGGCCTGCTCGGCTGGCACCACGCGCGCCAGGTGAGCCATGAGCCGCTGCCGCCGATCCCCGCGCGCGATCCGCTCACCGAGTTGAAACCCACGCCGTCGATGAAGGCCACCGCCAAGTATTTCTGGACGGTGATCGGCCTGTTCCTGGTGCAGATCCTGCTCGGCGCCACCACCGCGCACTACCAGGTGGAAGGCCAGCAGGCCTACGGTTTCGCGCTGGCGAATTACCTGCCCTACGCCCTCACCCGCACCTGGCATACCGAACTGGCCGTGCTGTGGATCGCCACCGCGTGGCTGGCCACCGGCCTGTACATCGCGCCGCTGATCTCCGGCCACGAGCCGAAATACCAGCGGCTCGGGGTGAACTTCCTGTGGGTGTGCCTGCTGGTCATCGTGGTCGGCTCGTTTGCCGGCCAGTGGATGGCGGTGATGGACAAGATGGACCTGTCGAAGAACTTCTGGTTCGGCCACCAGGGCTGGGAATACGTCGACCTCGGCCGCTTCTGGCAGATCTTCCTGTTCATCGGCCTGATGCTGTGGCTGTTCCTGGTCGGCCGCGCGCTGTGGCCGGCGATGCGCGGCGGCAAGGAAGGCGCCTCCATCGTGGGCCTGCTGTTTCTCTCCACCGTGGCGATCGGCCTGCTCTACGGCGCCGGCCTGATGTGGGGCGAACACACCCACATCGCGATGGTGGAGTACTGGCGCTGGTGGGTGGTGCACCTGTGGGTGGAAGGCTTCTTCGAGGTGTTCGCCACCGCGGTGATCAGCTACCTGTTCGTGCGCCTCGGCCTGTTGCGCGTGGGCACGGCGACCACCAGCGTGCTGTTCGCCACCATCGTGTTCATGGCCGGCGGCGTGCTGGGCACGCTGCACCACCTGTACTTCAGCGGCACCACCACGGCGGTGATCGCGCTCGGCGCCAGCTTCTCGGCGCTGGAAGTGGTGCCGCTGGCACTGATCGGGCTGGAAGCCTGGGACACCTGGAAGAAGCAGCACGCCGCGCCGTGGATGGCGCGCTACCGCTGGCCGATCATGTTCTTCGTGGCGGTGAGCTTCTGGAACCTGGTCGGCGCCGGCCTGCTCGGTTTCCTGGTCAACACGCCGATCGCGCTGTACTTCATGCAGGGCCTCAACCTCACCGCCGCGCACGGCCACACCGCGCTGTTCGGCGTCTACGGCATGCTCGGCATGGGCCTGATGCTGTTCTGCCTGCGCGGCATCAAGCCGCAGGCCGAATGGCGCGAGGGCTGGCTGAAGGGTTCGTTCTGGACACTCAACCTCGGCCTGGGCCTGATGGCCGTGCTGACCCTGCTGCCGCTGGGCATCCTGCAACTGAAGGCGGTGCTGGAGCACGGCTACTGGTTCGCCCGCTCGGCCGAGTTCATGGACCGTCCGCTGATCCACCTGCTGGTGTGGATGCGCGTGCCCGGCGACACCGTGTTCGCCATCGGCGCCATGCTGATCGCCGGCTTCGTCGCCTCGCTGTGGCTGTGGCCGAAACGACGGGTCGCCGCCACGCCGCTGCCGGACGCAGCGTCCGAGAGCGCATGACCCACATCAGGGCGCGCCACATGGCGCGCCCTGATGCTTGTCCAAGTCCCGAATCACGAATCCCGGCGCCGAAATGATCGAGTTCTACCCCCAGATCAAGGCCGTCCACATCCTCTGCGTGCTGCTCAGCGGCGGCCTGTTCGCGCTGCGCGGGCTGATGGCACAGACGCGGCTGGCCGGCGTGGCGCAGGGCGCGCCGTTGCGCCTGCTCAGCTACACCATCGACACCGTCTTGCTGACCGCCGCGCTGATGCTGGTATCGATCCTGCCCGGTGCGCTGTTCGCCAACGGCTGGCTCACGGTCAAGCTGATCCTGCTGCTTGCCTACGTTGCGCTGGCCATGCTGGCGATGAAGCGCGTGCATGCGCCGCGCGCCCGAATGATCTTCTACGTGGCTGCATTGGCCACCTATACCTGGATGCTCGGCGTCGCGCGCATGCACCACCCGCTGGGCTGGCTGCACGGATGGCTGGCATGAGCGCGGCCCAGCCGTTCAACCACGACGTCTCGCGCGACCACACGCTGGACGCGTGCTTCCTCGGCCCCTACGGCGAGAACGACACGCTGCTGGAGAAGATGCTGGTGGAGTTCCTGCGCGACCACGTGTACTGGCGGCGCAATTTCCACCCCGAAGATCCGCCGGCGATCGGCACCGGCGCCGCGCACCACCCGGACTACCTCGCCTTCGAATCGCGCATGCGCCGCGAGCTGCACCAGCTCTCCGCCGCGCTGAAGAAGTCGGTGCCGTTCCACAGCCCGCGCTACATCGGGCACATGGCCAGCGACCTGCTGCTGCCGGGGCTGGCCGCGCAGATGCTGACGCTGCCGTACAACCCCAACAACGTCAGCGAGGACGCCGCCCCGGTCACCGTCGACATGGAGGTGCAGGCCGGCCTGCAGCTGGCGCGCATGCTCGGCTACCCGCACGATCCGGCGCAGGACGCCTGCGCGTTCGGCCATCTCACCTCCGGCGGCACCCTGGCCAACTACCAGGCGCTGCGCCTGGCGCTGGCGCTGAAGGCATTCCCGGTGGCGCTGCGCGCGGCGCAGGTGCCGGATCTCGACCTGCCGACGGACGACTGGAGCGCCTTCAACCTCACCCAGGCCGACAGCATCGCCTTGCTGACGGCGTGGCAAGCCTGGCTCGCCGCGCAGACGCCGGCCGAACGTTCGCGCTGGCTGCGGCGCGTCGAGCGCGAGCGCATCGAACAGCGCGGCCTGGTCGGCTTCTTCGCCGCGCATGTGCAGCTGAAGGTCCCGCTGGTGCTGGCGCCGGTCACCGCGCACTACTCGTGGAGCAAGGGGCTGAAGCTGCTCGGCCTCGGCCGCGACCAGCTCGAACTGCTGCCCACCGACGGCATGCGGCTGGACGGCGCCGCCTTGTGCGACACGCTGGAACGCTGTGCGCGCGAACGCCAGAGTGTGCTGATGTGCGTGGCCGTGCTCGGCGGCACCGAGTACGGCACCATCGACCCGATCGACGCCGTGCTGGCCGCACGGCAGGCGTCACGCGGGCGCGGGCTGGACTTCGCCGTGCACGTCGACGCCGCCTGGGGCGGCTACCTAGCCACCGTGTTCCGCCACGAGGACGGCTCGTTGCGCGCACGCGATGAAGTGGCCGCCGACTACGTGCAGTTCCCCACGCCGGCAGTGCACGCCGCCTTCGCCGCGCTGGGCGATACCGACTCGGCCACCGTCGACCCGCACAAGCTCGGCTACCTGCCCTACGGCTCGGGTGCCTTCGTCTGCCGCGACCACCGCGCGATGGCGCTGCTGGCCGAGCGCGCGGATTACGTATTCCACGGCGGCACGCCGAAGGATTACCTGGCGCGTTACCGCAGCCTCGGCCAGTTCATCCCGGAAGGTTCCAAATCCGGCGCCGCGGCGGCCGCGGTGTACGTGACGCACAAGGTGCTGCCGCTGGACCATGCCCACTTCGGCGCCCTGCCGCGTGCCACCGTGCGCGCCGCCGAGACCTTCCACGCGCGTGCGCAGCGCTTCGCGCTGGAGCTGGCCGACGGCGTGCACGCGCTGGTGCCGTTCGCGCCGGACAGCAACCTGGTCTGCCTCGCGCTCAACCCGCGCGGCAACACGTCGGTGGCGACGGCCAACTCCTTCGTGCGCGCGCTGCACGACGAACTGCGCTGCGATCCGCGCCAGCCACTGCAGACCAAGGAGTTCTTCGGCTCGGTGACCAGCCTGCGCGCGGACATGCTCGGCACGGCGCAGACCGCGCGCATCTTCGCCGCACTCGGGCTGGACCCGGCCAGCTTCGTGGCCGACGACGACCGCCTGCTGATCCTGCGCCATACGCTGATGAACCCGTTCCTGATCGACCACGAGAACGGCATCAGCTACATCGACCGCTATTTCGATTTCCTCGGCCGGCGCGTGCGCCGCCTGCTGGCGACGACGGTCGCGCCGCCGTGAGCGCCGCGCTGCCGCGCGTGGCCGTGCTCGGCTACGGCCGCTTCGGCAAGGCCTTCGTCGAACTGCTGCTGCAGGCCGGCCATCCGGTGCAGGTGTTCGACCCGCAGGCGACGGTGCCGGCGGAGCTGGCGGCGCCCTCGCTGGTCGCCGCAACTGCCGACGCCAGCTGGATCGTGCTGGCCATGCCGGTGCCGCAGCTGCGCGCCGCGCTGCTGGCATTGCGCCCGTTGCTGCACGCCGGGCAGACCGTGTTTGACGTGGGCAGCGTCAAGCTGCATCCCTGCGCGCTGATGGACGAGCTGCTCGGCATGGACATCCCGCACCTCGGCACGCATCCCCTGTTCGGTCCGATCAGCCTGGCCCGTGGCGACCACCCGCGCCGCGTGGTGCTGTGCCCCGCCGCGGCGCACCCGCAAGCTGCCGCGCGCGCCGGCGAACTGTTCCGCGCGCTGGACTGCGAGGTCATCGTGCAGGACCCGGCAAGCCACGACCGCGCCATGGCCGGCACGCACGCCCTGGCGTTCTTCATCGCCAAGGGGCTGATCGACATGGGCGTGGACGAGGCCATGCCGATGGCGCCGCCGTCGTTCCAGGGCCTGCAGCGCATGCTGGAGGCGGTGCGCGGCGATGCCGGCCACCTGTTCGGCGCGATCCAGCGCGAAAATCCGTACGCCGCCGAAGCGCGCGAAAGCCTGCTGCGCGAACTGGAGCGCATCCACCGGCAGCTGCTGGTCGACGCGGACGACGGCATGGCGATCGCGGCGCGGCCCGAATGCGAATGAGGGCGATGCGCCCGCCCGACGGCAGAAGGGTTAATCTGAGCCACCCGTCGATGGACGCACGGCAGGTTCGATCCTGCTGCCACGTGTGCCGGCGGATGAGCCATTGAAGGCAGCGAGGGCGTCGAACGGCATGACATCAGATCTCGATCTTGACGAGCTCAGGCGCAACTGCGGCTACTGCGCGATCCACGATTTCCAGCTGCCGGTGGGACTCAGCGCGGGCGACCTGCACACGCTCAACGCCTCCGCGCACGACATGCTGCCGCTCGATCGCGGGCAGACGCTGTTCCCGCAGGGGCGCAAGTTCAGCGCGTTGTACGTGGTGCGTGCCGGCGCGCTTAAGACCTTCGTGGAAGGTTCCGAAGGCGACGTGCAGATCCTCGGTTTCCACCTGCCCGGCGACATCATGGGCATCGGCGGCCTCATCAACGAGCACTACCCGTGCACCGCCCAGACGCTGGAACGCTCCAGCGTGTGCGAACTACGCTACGCCCAGTTGCAGGAGGCCACCGCCAACCTGCCGGCGCTGAACCACCAGCTGATGCGGGTGATCAGCGGCGCGCTGGTCAACGAGCAGAGCCACCTGGTGCTGATGGGCAAGCAGCAGGCGCAGCGGCGGCTGGCGTTCTTCATCCGGCGCATGTCCGACCGCTATGCGCGCCTGTCGCGCGACCCGCTGGCGCTGATCCTGCCGATGTCGCGCGAGGACATCGCCAACTATCTCGGGCTGGCGCTGGAGACGGTCAGCCGGCTGTTCGGCAAGATGGAATCGGCCGGCATCCTCTCGGTGAATCGCAAGTCGGTGCAGATCCTGCGCCGCGACCTGCTCGACGAACTTTGCGGCGGCGACATCGACATGGCGTAGGCCGTCGGGTCCCGCGGCGCGCCGCCGGCCCGGTCACGCCGCTTTCGTGCCGGGGTTTGACCACGGTCAAAACCGCGCGGCGCCATCGGCCAGAGCATGCCAGCGTGCCCGGCCATCACGGCCGGTGCGGGAGAGATCGTGCTGGACATCATCGTCAACGTCGGCGGGACCTCGGACAACCCGTCGTGGCCGGGTGCGGCGCTGGCGCTGGCCAAGCGCCAAAGCGCCTTCGTCACCGGGCTGCAGGTGGTCGCGGTGTGCCCTTCGCTGATGGCGATACCGGACGTGATCGACGTGCTGGCCGCCGAGGAACAGGCGGCGCTGGCCCGACGCGACTGGTGGCTGCAGCAGTGCCGAAGCGCGGGCGTCGAGGGCGAATGGGAGGTGATGCGCGGCATCTCCGGGCAGGCGCTGGGCAAGCGCTCGCGGCTGGCCGATTTCATGATCGGCGAACTGAAGGTCAGCGATCCGGATGCCGCGCCCGGTGTCGACGATGTCACGCGCGCGCTGTTCGCCCGCGCCTCGCCGATGCTGCTGATGCCCGACATCGGCGGCGACACGCTGCAGGCCCGGCGCATCGTCATCGCATGGAACGGCTCCGGCGAAGCCGCGCAGGCGGTGAAGGCTGCGCTGCCGCTGCTGGCACAGGCGTCCGTCGTGCGGGTGCTCGATGGCGAGCGTGGCGGCCTGCCCGGCATCAGTCCGCCGCCGCTGCCGCTGCGCGGCTGGTTCGCGCGCCACGGCATCGAGGCCCAATGGCAGCCGTTCCCGGCCGAACACGACGAAGGCCCCGCGCTGCTGGCCGCCGCCCGGGCATTCGATGCCGACCTGCTGGTGATGGGCGCCTGGGGCCGCTCGCGCCTCAGCGAGCTGGCGATGGGCGGCGTCACGCGCTGGATGCTCAGGAACGCGAGCCTGCCGCTGTTTCTCGCGCACTGAATCGCCGGTCCAGGCCGGTTTGCGCGCGCCGCGCCTCTTCAGCTAGCGTCCATGCATCGGTGCCGCAAGCCGATCGTCGACGCCAAAACCCAGGGACACACCATGAGCCGCAGCCAGCCTGCCAGCACCGTTCATGCGCCGTCGGCGCAACCCGTGCTGCGCGGGGTCGAACGCCTGATTGCCCACGTGCAGGCGATGGAGCCGGTGCGCATGGCGGTCGTCCATCCCTGCGACGCACTCAGCCTCGCCGGCGCGATCGACGCGCGCGATGCCGGCATCATCCGGCCGGTGCTGGTCGCCCCGCGCGCCAGGCTGCAGGCCGCTGCCGCGGCAGCCGGGATCGACCTGGACGGCATCCAGTGCATCGACGTGCCGCACAGCCACGCCGCCGCGGCCGAAGCCGCGGCGATGGCCTGCCGCGGCGAGGTGGATGCGCTGATGAAAGGCAGCCTGCATTCGGACGAACTGATGGCCGCGATCGTTCCGACCGCCGCCGGGCTGCGCACCAAGCGGCGCATCACCCACTGCTTCGTGATGGAGACGGCCGCCTATCCGCGCCCGTTCATCATCACCGACGCGGCCATCAACATCGCGCCGACGCTGGAGGACAAGGCCGACATCGTGCGCAACGCGATCGACCTCGCCCACGTCCTCGGCGTGGCCGAGCCGAAGGTGGCGATCCTGGCCGCCGTGGAAACCGTCAACCCGCGCATGCCGTCCACGCTGGATGCGGCGGCGCTGTGCAAGATGGCCGACCGCGGCCAGATCACCGGTGGCCTGCTGGACGGGCCGCTGGCGTTCGACAACGCGGTCTCGCCCGAATCCGCGCGCGTCAAGGGCATCGTCTCAGCCGTGGCCGGGCAGGCCGACATTCTGGTGGTGCCCGATCTGGAAAGCGGCAACATGCTGGCCAAGCAGCTGGAATACATGGGCCATGCCGACAGCGCCGGCATCGTGCTGGGCGCGCGCGTGCCGATAGTGCTCACCAGCCGCTCCGATTCGCGCCGCTCGCGGCTCGCCTCGTGCGCCATCGCGCTGCTGCTGGCGCACCACTACCGCACCAGCCCGCCTTGATCCGACCGCGACCATGACGCCCCTGATCCTGGTCCTCAACTGCGGCTCGTCGAGCATCAAGTTCGCGCTGTTCGACGCGGCCGCCGTGCCGCTGCCGCGCAAGCCGGTGTGGAACGGCAAGGTGCAGGGCATCGGTGGCCCGACGCCCGACTTCGGCGAAACCGGGGTCGCGCCGTTCGCGATTGCGCTCGACCCGGCACAGCCCTGCCGCGCGGCGCTGACGCTGATCCTGCAGCGCGTGCGCGCGCGGCTGGACGGCCGACGCCTCGCCGCGGTCGCGCATCGCGTGGTGCACGGCGGCAGCCGCTACTTCGAGCCCACGCGGATCGATGCCGGCGTGCTGGCCGACCTGGCGGGCTACGTGCCGCTGGCGCCGCTGCACCAGCCGTTCGCGCTGGAGGCGATCGAGATCCTGCTGCGCGAGTCGCCCGAGCTGCCGCAGGTTGCCTGTTTCGACACCGGCTTCCATCACACCATGCCGACGGTCGAGCAGATCCTGCCGCTGCCGTGGGATGCCTGGCAGCGAGGCCTGCGCCGCTACGGTTTCCACGGCCTGTCGTATGCGTTCATGGCGACCGCGCTGGCCGAACGCCACGGCGAGGCCGCACGCGGGCGCACCATCGTCGCGCACCTGGGCAGCGGCGCCAGCCTGTGCGCGATGCGCAACCTCCGGAGCGTCGCCACCACGATGGGATTTTCCGCGCTCGACGGCTTGATGATGGGCACGCGCACCGGCGCACTCGACCCCGGCGCGCTGCTGTACCTGATGGAGATCGAGAAGCTCTCGCTCGAAGAGGTGGGCCACCTGCTCTACCACCGCAGCGGCCTGCTCGGCGTCTCCGGCGTGTCGTCCGAACCGCGCGTGATCGTGCAGCACGAAGGCGACGCGGGCGAGCCCGGCGAACGCGCACGCCTGGCGCTCGCACTCTACGTGCGCCGCATCGTCCGCGAGATCGGCGCGCTGGCGGCGGTGCTGGGCGGACTCGACCTGCTGGTGTTCACCGCCGGCGTGGGCGAGCACAACGCCTTCGTGCGCGAACGCGTGTGCCGCGATCTCGCCTTCCTCGGCGTCGCGCTGGACGAGGACCGCAACACCGCGCACGCGCCGATCGTCTCCGCCGACGGCAGTCGCGTGATCGTCGGCGTCGAGCCGACCAACGAGGAATGGATCGCCGCGCGCGATGCCGCCGCGGCGCTGGGCGGCATCGGCTGATCACGGGCGCGGCGCGATGTTCAGGGCTCGTCGTGCATCACGTGTTCGGCCGGCACCGGCTTGTCCCAGCCGGGATCGTCGAAGTACTGCGGGTAATGCGCGATCGCCGCGCGCATGTCGGCCACCGCGGACACCTTCGCCGGGTCGGCCTTCAGCGCCTGCGCGGCCGTGAGCAATGGCACCAGGATGCCGTGCAGCGCGGCATCGGGCTCGGCCGACAGCTTGCAGTTGGCAAACATGTAGGTCACCGCGCTCTCCACCTCGGTGGCGCGATCGACCGCCATCGGCGCGCTCATGTGGCCCATCTCGTAGTGGGCCAGCTCGGCCACCGCGGTGTGCGCGCGGCGCATGCCCGCGCGCAGCGGGGCATCCGGTGTCCAGCGCTGCGCCGGCACCTGCGTGGCGGCGCTGGCGGCGTGTGCCGCGTGGCTGTCGTGCTCGGCGTGGGCGTGTTGCAGACCGGCCTGCGCCGCAGTGGCAAGGCCGAGCGCACAGGCGCTGGCGAGAAGAATGCGTACAGCTTTCATGCGGATATCTCCGGCTTGGCGGCGCGGACGCCGCGGACACATGCATGCTAGCGCCCGGCGCCCGCACTCCGGCCTGACCGGGGTCAAGCCGGCGGCGCCTGCGACAATCGGCCATCCGGCCCGGCGCGCCGCTGCAGCCAGGCGTAGTACAGCAGCGGGATCACCAGCAGGGTCAGCGCGGTGGAGACCAGGATGCCGAAGATCAGCGACACCGCCAGGCCCTGGAAGATCGGATCGTCGAGGATGAAGAAGCCGCCGATCATCGCCGCCAGGCCGGTCAGCACGATCGGCTTGGCGCGCACCGCCGCGGCGTCGATCACCGCATCGCGCAACGGTTGGCCGGCGGCCAGCGCGTGGTTGATGAAGTCGATCAGCAGGATCGAGTTGCGCACGATGATGCCGGCCAGCGCGATCATGCCGATCATCGAGGTGGCGGTGTACTGCGCGCCCAGCAGGGCATGCCCGGGCATCACGCCGATCACGGTCAGCGGGATCGGCGCCATGATGATCAGCGGCACCAGGTAGCTCTTGAACTGGCCGACCACCAGCAGGTAGATCAGCAGCAGGCCCGCCGAATAGGCCAGGCCCATGTCGCGGAACGTCTCGTAGGTGATCTGCCATTCGCCGTCCCACTTCACCGCGGCATCGGTGGTATCGGTCGGCTGCGCGATGAAGTGCTGCTGCAGCAGTTGCCCCGCCACCTTGTCGTGGCCGAGCTTGCCGACCAGCGAGAACATGCCGTACAGCGGACTGTCGGTGCTGCCGGCGTCGTCGCCAGTGACGGTGGCATAGGGCAGCAGATCCTTGTGCCAGATCGCCTGCTCGCGCTGCGCCGGTTGCACGCGGACCACCTCGGAGAGGGGCACCAACGCACCGCCGGCCGCACGCACGCGCAGCGCCAGCAACTGCTCCATCGACGCCTGGTCGCCCGCGCCCAGGCGCAGGCGGATCGGCACCGCGTACTTCGCGTGGCCGTCCATCAGCCAGCTGGCGTCGTCGCCGGACAAGGCGGTGCGCAGCGCCTGCGCGATGCTTGCCTGATCCAGCCCCAGCCGCGCCGCGCGGGCGCGATCGACCACCAGCACGTCGCGCGGCGCCTGCGCTTCCACGCTGGTGTCGACGTCGACGATGTCCGGGTTGGCCTTGAAATCCTGTTCCAGCCCCAGCGCCACCTTGCGCACGGTGGCGTAGTCCGGGCCGTAGACCTCGGCCACGATCGGCGCCAACACCGGCGGCCCCGGCGGCACCTCGACCACCTTCACCGAGGCGCCGTAGCGCGCGCCGATCTGCGCCAGCGCCGGGCGCACGGCCAGCGCGATGGCGTGGCTCTGCCGCGAGCGCTCGTGCTTGTCGACCAGGTTCACCTGCAGGTCGCCCACGATCGGGCCGCTGCGCAGGTAGTACTGGCGCACCAGCCCGTTGAAGGTGATCGGCGACGCGGTGCCGGCATAGCCCTGCCAGTCCTTCACCTCGGGCAGCTTGGCCACCGCCTGCGCCAGCTCGCCGAGCAAACGGTTGGTGCGCTCCAGCGTGCTGCCCTCGGGCATGTCCACCACCACCTGGAACTCGGACTTGTTGTCGAACGGCAGCATCTTCAGCACCACCGCCTTGACCACCACCAGGCCCACCGCCCCCAGCACCAGTGCGCCCATCGCGGCGAACAGCAGGTGCCGTCGGCGCGGCGCGCGGGGGCCATCGAGGAAGGGCAGCATCAGCCGTCGGAACGTGCGGTGCAGGCGGCTGTCATTCGCACTGTCGGCGTTCCCCGGCGCGGCTTCGGCGTGGCTGTGGTGGCCGAGCAGTTTCAGCGCCAGCCACGGCGTGACCACCAGCGCGACGGCCAGCGACAGCAGCATGCCGGCCGAGGCGTTGATCGGGATCGGCCGCATGTACGGCCCCATCAGGCCGGACACGAAGGCCATCGGCAGCAGCGCGGCGATCACCGTGAAGGTGGCCAGGATGGTCGGCCCGCCGACCTCGCCGACCGCCTCGGGGATCGCCTCGCGCAAGGTGCGTCCGCCCCGAGTCGTCTCCGATCCGGCCATGTGCCGGTGGATGTTCTCCACCACCACGATGGCGTCGTCGACCAGGATGCCGATCGAGAAGATCAGCGCGAACAGCGAGACGCGGTTGATGGTGAAGCCCATCGCCCACGAGGCGAACAAGGTCAGCGCCAGGGTGACGATCACCGCGCTGCCGACCACCACCGCCGCGCGCCAGCTCAACGCCAGCAGCACCAGCAGCACCACCGACAAGGTGGCGAAGATCAGCTTGTGGATCAGCTTGTCCGCCTTGTCGGTGGCGGTCTGGCCGTAGTCGCGGGTGACCACCACGTGCACGTCGGCGGGAATCGCCACGTTGCGCAGCGCGGCCAGCCGCTGGCGGATCGCGCCGGTGATGTCGGCGGCGTTGGTGCCGGGCTTCTTCGCCACCGCGATGGTCACGGCCGGCGCGTGGCCGGTGGCCGGCCCGGCCCGGCCCGCCGGCGCGCCGAACCAGGCGTAGCTGTCGGGCAGGTCCGCGCCCGGACGAACCGTGGCCACGTCGGAGAGGAACACCGGCTGGCCGTTCTTCAGGCCGATCACCAGCTGCGACACCTCCGCCGCGTCGGCGAGGAAACGCCCGGCGGTCACCGGCACATCGCGGTCGCCGCTCACCCGGTCGCCGGCCTGGGTCACCGCGTTGGCCGCCTTCAAGGCGTTCGACAGGTCGCCCGCGGTCATGCCGTAGGCAGCCAGTTTCGCCGCGTCCAGCTGCACCACCACCGCGCGGGTCGGCGCGCCGATGGTGTAGACGTCGCGCGTGCCGGGCACGCGCTTCAATTCGGTCTCCAGAGCATGCGCCACCTCGGCCAGTTGCACCGGGCCTTGTGCGGGGTCGTCGCTCCACAGCGTGAGCGCCATCACCGGCACGTCGTCGATGCCCATCGGCCGCACCAGCGGCGGGCCGATGCCGAGGCCGGGCGGCACGAAGCCCTGGTTCTGGAACACCTGGTTGTACAGCCGCACGATCGCGGCCTGCCGCGGCACGCCGACCTGGAACTCCACCGTCATCACTGCCATGCCGGGCCGGCTCACCGAATAGACGTGCTTGACGCCCTCGATCTCGGCGAGCTTCTGCTCCAGCGGGAACGCCACCAGGTTCTCCACGTCGCGCACGTCGGCGCCGGGAAACGGTACCATCACGTTGGCCATGGTCACGTCGATCTGCGGCTCCTCCTCGCGCGGCGTGATCATCACCGCGACCAGGCCCAGCAGCAGCGCCGCGATCGCCAGGATCGGGGTCAGCGGCGAATCCTGGAACGCGCGCGCGATGCGGCCGGAGAAGCCGAGCCGAGGCCCGCTCACGGCGCGTCCCCGCGTCGCTGCGCGACCAGCCAGCGCGCCGCCGCGGCCGGATCGGTGGCGACGCGCTCGCCGTCGTCCAGCCCGGCCAGCACCTCCACGCGATCGCCGTGGCGATGGCCCAGGCGCAACTGGCGCAGCGTCACGTCATGCGCGCCCAGCACGTACGCGCCGACCAGCTCGCCACGTTGCACCAGCGCGCTCATCGGCAGCAGCAATCGCTTCGCCTCGCCACTGGCGAAGGCGACCTTCACCGTCATGCCCGGCACCAGGCCGGCACCGTCGCCGGGCAGTTCCAGTCGCACGCGGAAGCTGTGCGTCTGCGGGTCGGCATAGGGAAACACGGTGAGCTTGCCGGCCGCCACGCGGCGGCCGTCGTCGAGCACCACCTCGGCGGCGTGGTAGCGGCGGATCGCGGCGATCGCGCTCTGCGGCACCTGCACGCCGACCCGCAGATCCTGCAGCGAGGCCAGCGCAATCAGCGGCTGCGGCGCCGGCGGGCCCGACTGCACCGCCTCACCCACCTGCACGTAGCGGCGGGTGACGATGCCGTCGTACGGCGCGCGCAGCACCGTGTAATCGAGCTGCTGGCCGACCTGGCTGGACTGCGCGCGGGCCGACTGCAGCGCCGCCAGCGCGGCGTCGCGACGGGCACGCTCGGCGTCGAGCTGCGCCTTGGAAACGAAGCCTTTCTCGAATATCCCGGCGAAGCGCCGGTAGGACGTATCCGCCTCGGTATACGCCGCCTGCGCCGCGGCGATCTGCGCCTGCGCGGCGCGCCCTGCGGACTTCTGCTCGACGTCGCTGAAACGCACCAGCACGTCGCCCTTGCGCACGGCATCGCCGACGTCATGCGGCAACTCGACCACCCGCGCATTGGTCTGCGCCGAGATCACCGCCTCGTGCACCGCCTCGACCACGCCATCCCAGGCCTGCTCGTCGTGCGCCGTTTCGAGGTGCACGGTCAGCGCGGCCAGCGGCGGCGGTGCCGTGGCAGCCGGCGGCGCCGGCGTGCGCCCGCACGCGGCCAGCGCGGCCAGCGCGAGCGCAAGCATGGCCGGGCGCAGCGCGCGCATCACGACGCGACCTCGCAACGCGGGTCGGCGTGGGCGCGCGCGACACGCCAGGCGGGATGGCGGGTTTGCATCGCGTGCTTCCGTCAGCGGTTCGCGGGGAGTACTCATTCGCCGCCCGTGCCGGGCCGGATGCGCGCGATGCCCAGCGCCTTCATCACGTACTTCTCGTAGACCGGCGTGGTGTTGCCGGTGCGGATCTTGTGCATGAAGTATTTCTCGAATGCCACCTTGGCCAGATGTACCCACTTGCCCTCCTTCGCCCAGGTCAGGTTGCGCGGCGGGATCTGCGGCAGTGCCACGAACGCCGCGCCGCTGTCGCCCATGTCGGCCAGGCACACCGCGTTCCAGGTCGCTTCCGCCGTGGCCGGCCGGTGCTCGATGTCCGCCTTGATGTTCTCGGTCAGGGTGCTGACCATCGACTCGATCATGAAACCGGTCTTCGGCGCGCCGGTGGGCACCGGGGTGGCCTCCACCGGCGGGATCGCCACGCACACGCCGGCGGAGAACACGTTGCGGAAGGTGGGGTTGCGCTGGTGCTTGTCGATCAGCACGAAGCCACGCGGATTGACCAGGCCCTCGATGCCACGCACGGCGGCGACGCCGGTGAAGGCGGGGATCACCATCGCGTAGCGGAACGCGAGCGCGTGCTGCTCCTGCGCCTGGCCATGCGCGTCGGCTTCGGTGACGTGCATGCTGCCATCCTCGACCTTGTCGATCCGCGCATTGCAGATCCATTTGATGTGGCGCTGGCGCAACTGGCGCTCCAGCAGCCCGCGGGAATCGCCGATCCCGCCCAGGCCCATGTGGCCGATGTACGGCTCGCTGGTGACGAAGGTCATCGGCACGCGGTCGCGCAACTTGCGCCGGCGCAGGTCGGTGTCGAGGATCAGCGCGAACTCGTAGGCCGGGCCGAAACAGCTGGCGCCCTGCGCCGCGCCGACCACCACCGGTCCGGGGTTCTCCAGGAACTGCCGGTACGCCTGCCACGCGGCGGTCGCGTGCGGCGTGGTGCAGACCGACTGCGTGTAGCCGTCGACCGGGCCCAGCCCGGGGATCTCGTCGAACGCCAGCCGCGGGCCGGTGGTGACGACGAGGTAGTCGTACTTCAGTTCGCGGCCGTCAGCCAGCACCACGAGGTTGTCGGCCGGGCGCACCGCGCTGGCCGGCGAATCGATGAAGGCGATGTCGTGCCGTGCCATCGCCGCGGCCGCGTCGAGCTGCACGTCGGCCGGTTGCCGCCAGCCGATGCCCACCCACGGGTTGGATGGCGTGAAGGAGAACAGGCGCCCTTCGCCGACCACGGTGACGCGGTGGGCATCGCCCAGTGCAGCCTTGATCTCATAGGCGGCACTGGTGCCGCCCAGGCCCGACCCCAGGATGACGACGTCGCTCATGGTGACTAACTCCTGCATTGAAGGTGCCGACAGCGTGCGCCGGCGGCACCGCAACGGATTTGAGCCTGGTCAATTCGAGGCCGCCTCGCCGGCGCTACGCCGCCTCGGCGATGACGTCCACCAGGGTCTGCTCCACTTCGCGCGCGATCGCCGCCAGCGCGGGATCGGCGGAGAGCATGCCGAGCATCGGCGTCGGCCGGATCATGCCGATCCAGGTCTTGCCCTCCTCCGTGTAGACCGACACCCGGCACGGCAGCGCCATGTTCAGCCGCAGGTCGTTGGCCAGCACGCGGCCGGCCTGGCGCGGGTTGCACACCTCGAACACCTTGCACTCGTGGCCGAACTCCACGCCCTTGCCGCGCAAGGTGCCGCCCAGGTCGTGCACGTGCAGCACGCCGAAGCCGTGCGCGGCGACGGCGGTGGCCAGATCCGCCGCGGCCTGCTCGAAGCCCTTGGATGTCTCGACGATGTGGTACATGGCGTGGCCTCGCTCGGGTCAGGAAGGAAACGCGCAGCCGGGCTTCAGCCCCAGCTTGCGCAGGATCATCGCCAGCGGGCAGAAGCCGGTGAACGAGGACTGCAGCAGGTTGGCGCCGACGAACACCGACAGCCAGATCCAGCCCGGCGCCACGAAATGCGCCAGCGCGATACCGGCCAGCACCACGCTGCCGGCGAACCCCATCACGATGCGATCGACATTCATGTTGAACTCCTCGGTTGGCGGTTGTCCGCGAACATCGCGAATCAACAACTATTTCTAAATTAGAAATAGCTTAATTAGTATGGCGTGGTAAAGTCAAGCCGCCAAACTGCAGCGGACCCGAATCCCCATGGACACGTCTTCCCGCACCGACATGACACTGATGCAGGCCAATGCCGAGGAGGCGTCGCGCCTGCTCAAGACGCTGGGCAACGCGCAACGCCTGCGCATGCTGTGCCTGCTCGCCGACGGCGAACTGTCGGTCGGCCAGATCAACGAACAACTGCCGGAACTGAGCCAGTCGGCGCTGTCGCAGCACCTGGCCCGCCTGCGCGAGGAAGGCCTGGTCGACACCCGGCGCGAAGCGCAGACCGTGTGGTACTCGCTGCCGCCGGGCCCGGCGCAGGCGGTCATCGGCACGCTGTATGGAATCTACTGCGCCCCCGCGACGCGCAAGGCGGCGAAACGAAGCGGCACGGCGCGGCGTCGCTGAGCGCACGCCTTCGCGCGGAGGGAGAGTCGGCTCCTGCCCTCTCCCTGCTCGCAGGGAACGTTCCCTAAACCCGCGCGAACACCAGCGTGCCGTTGGTGCCGCCGAAGCCGAAGCTGTTGGACATCACCGTGTTCAGGGTGGCCGTGCGGCTTTCGCGCAGGATCGGGAAGCCTTCGGCGCGGGGGTCGAGGTCGGTGATGTGGGCCGAACCGGCGACGAAGCCTTCCTTGAGCATCAGCAGGCTGTAGATCGCCTCGTGCACGCTGGCCGCGCCGAGCGAGTGGCCGGTCAGCGCCTTGGTCGAGGACAGCGGCGGCACCGCGTCGCCGAACACGGCGCGCACGGCGTCGAGTTCCACGATGTCGCCCAGCGGCGTGGCGGTGCCATGGGTGTTGAGGTAGTCGACCGGCGCCTTGACGTCGGCCAGCGCCATCTGCATGCAGCGCACCGCGCCCTCGCCGGACGGCGCGACCATCTCGGCGCCGTCGGAGGTGACGCCGTAGCCAACCAGCTCGGCGTGGATGCGCGCACCGCGTGCCTTGGCGTGCTCGTACTCCTCCAGCACCAGCATGCCGCCGCCACCGGCGATGACGAAGCCGTCGCGGGTGGTGTCGTAGGGACGCGAGGCGCTGACCGGGGTGTCGTTGTGGTGGCTGGACAGCGCGCCCATCGCGTCGAACTGCGAGGTCATGCCCCAGTGCTCCTCTTCGCCGCCGCCGGCGAACACCACGTCCTGCGCGCCGTGGCGGATCAGGTCGGCGGCCGCGCCGATGCAGTGCGCCGAGGTGGCGCAGGCGGCGGAGATGGAATAGCTCAGGCCCAGGATGCCGAAGGTGGTGGCCAGCGTGGCCGACACCGTGGAGCACATCGTGCGCGGCACCATGTACGGGCCGATCTTGCGCACGCCCTTGTTGCGCAGCAGGTCGCCGGTCTCGATCTGCCAGCGCGGCGAACCGCCGCCGGAGCCGGCGATCGCGCCGATGCGCGGGTTGCGCACCTGATCGGCATCCAGCCCGGCATCGGCCATCGCCGAACGCATCGACACGTACGCATACGCCGCCGCGTCGCCCATGAAGCGCTTCAGCTTGCGATCGATCACCGCCTCCAGGTCGATGTTCGGCACGCCCGCCACATGGCTGCGCATGCCCAGTTCGGCATATTCGGGCATCGCGCGGATACCGCTGCGGCTGTCGCGCAAGGCGCCAGCCACCGTTTCCAGATCGTTGCCAAGGCACGAGACGATGCCCATGCCCGTCACCACCACGCGACGCATGTCAAAAACCCTCGGTGGATTGGAACAGGCCCACGCGCATGTCGCTGGCCTCGTAGATCAGGCGGTCGTCGACGAAGGTCTTGCCGTCGGCGATCACCAGCCGCAACTTGCCGCGCATCACGCGACGGATGTCGATCTCGTAGCGCACCAGCTTGGCGGTGGGCATCACCTGGCCGGAGAACTTCACGTTGCCCACGCCGAGCGCGCGGCCGCGGCCGGGTTCGCCCAGCCACGGCAGGTAGAAACCGCTGAGCTGCCACATGGCATCCAGGCCCAGGCAGCCGGGCATCACCGGGTCGCCGATGAAGTGGCAACCGAAAAACCAAAGGTCCGGATGGATGTCCATTTCGGCGCGGATGCAGCCCTTGCCGTGGCTGCCGCCCTCTTCGGAAATGTGCGTGATGCGATCGAACATCAGCATCGGCGGCGAAGGCAGCCGCGCGTTGTCGTCGCCGAACAGTTCGCCGCGCCCGCAGGCGCGCAGCTGCTCGTAGTCGAAAGAGGAAGGACGTGTCATGAAATGCTCGGGGGTGGGGGAATGCCAAGTGTGCCAGTTGGACGCCGTCCTGTCTTGACGTGCGACGCGTGCGACGGCCGTACGCCAGCGCATCGTGAAGCCTTCGCGACGACGTCCGCAGGCATCAGGACGGGCAGCCGCGATCTTCACGCCAGTGTGCGCCGAGCGAGCGTCGACGCAGGCGCATCGCGCGCAGCAGCGCCTTGGCCAGGCGTGCCTGCCAGCCGGAGTCGGCCAGCGCCGCGCCGATCCGCCAGGCGTCGCGCAATGCACCCGCCTCGCGCCGCGGACCGGCCGCGTGCCACAGCAGCGCACGCAAACCGGCAAGCTCTGCCGGCGGCAGGCTGGCGCCGCGTTCGATCACGCGCAGCGGGCCGACGCCGACGTCCGCGGCGGCAGCCGCACGCAAGCCGTGACCCAGCCGCTGTCCGCAGAGCACGCCTTCGAGCAGCGAATTGCTGGCCAGCCGGTTGGCGCCGTGCACGCCATTGCAGGCCACCTCGCCCACGGCGTACAGACCCGGCACGCTGGTGCGTCCGTCCGCATCGGTGGCCAGCCCGCCCATGTGGAAGTGCGCCGCCGGCGTCACCGGCAACGCCTGCCGGCGCGGATCGATGCCATGCGCCAGGCACGCGGCCAGCACGGTGGGAAAACGCTGCTCCCAGGCGCCCTCCACCGCCGTCGCGTCAAGCCAGGCGCGGCCACCGGCGGCCTGCGCCGCAGCCACGCGCCGCGACACCACGTCGCGCGGCGCCAGGTCGCCGAGCGGATGCACGCCGGCCATCAGCGCAGTGCCCGTATCGTCGTGCAATCGCGCACCGGCGCCGCGCAGCGCCTCGGTGAGCAGCGGCAGGCAGTGGCCGGGCACGTCGAGCGCGGTGGGATGGAATTGCACGAACTCGAGGTCGCGCGCCGCCGCGCCGGCGGCCAGGCCGAGCGCGAGGCCCGCGCCATCGGCACCCGGCGGATTGCTGGTGCGCGCGTACAGGGCGCCGATGCCGCCGGTGGCCAGCACCACCGCCGCCGCCTCGACCTGTTCGTGGCGGCCGCGCTCGTCGCACGTGCGCACGCCGACCACGCGACCGCCGCGCAGCAACAAGCCATCGACATCGACGCCGCCGCGCCACTGCACGTGGCTGGCCGCCTGCGCCTGCTCGCGCAAGGCGCAGAACACCGCCGCGCCACTGGCATCGCCGCCGGCGTGCACGATGCGGGCGGTTGCATGGCCGCCTTCGCGACCCAGTTGCAGCGCGCCATCCGCCGTCCGATCGAAGACCACGCCCTGCGCCTGCAGCCAGTCGATCGCCGCCGGTGCCGCGGCAGTCAGCCACGCGACCATCGCCGCGTCGTTGTGCTGCGCGCCGGCGGCGAGCGTGTCGGCAGCGTGGGCGGCGGCGCTGTCATGCGGATCGAGCGCCGCGGCGATGCCGCCCTGGGCCAGCGCCGTGGCGCTGCCGCAACCG